>NZ_JALHBH010000105.1:0-140534 GCF_022836805.1 Pseudomonas sp. RGM 3321 | reverse complement strand
AGGCCAGAGAAAAAAGACCGGAACGATGGACGGGAGAAACACGCAACTGGAACCCGATAGGGACGGTGTATCTGAATCCTGAAAGGGAGCTGACTGTGGTGGTAAAGGTCGCGTAGCACGCGGTGGATGCGACAACTACCTTGAGAAACGCCGGTTTGAACAAGGAATATGAGGCTTGTTTTTTCCTCGTTTGAAGTTGTTGTAGGCAACCCTGATCTCATCGGTATGGTCATTGGCGCGACCGTCGACCTGGTACAGAGGAACCGCTTCGCCCGGTTTCACTACGCTTTCCGCTGTGACGACCAACTGATCGGCTACCAGGCCAATCGATATTTCAAAATGCCCCCACCCCTTTGGCATGCCCTCAAACCGGCCCCCCAAACTGAAACTCGCAAGAGGATCGCGCAGCAAATCATTTGCCTGCCCACGAACAACCGCATCGCCACTCTGAATTGATCGTGTGATGTCTTCAAGACGGCTGCCTTTGGCCAGCCAGTTGAGCAAGCGGATAGCTTCAAGGACGTTGCTCTTGCCCGAAGCGTTGGCACCGATTAAAAAGGTCATGGCCGCCAGCGGAAGACTTGCACTCTCGTAACTCTTGAAGTTTTTCAGCTCAATCGAAATCAACATGCTTTCGAAACTCGCACATGCGTCATCAAGTCGTTCTCCAATAATCGATGTTGCCCAAGTGCATGGAATCCCCGCTGCGTTGAGCTTTTCATACTCAGGTCAAGAATTTAACACTATTCCTGACATGGCAAGTCGCCAATGCTGCGAGCGCAGATTACGATTGCTCGGCTCCGTGAAGCTGACTGACAGGCGCATGCTCGGCCATCAGCTCGGTAATCCAGTCAATGAACACACGTACCTTGATGCTGATATGCCGGTTCGGCGGGAATGCCACGTACATCGGCATGCTGTCCAGCTGCCAGTCTTTGAACAGCGGTATCAGGTCACCGCGCACCTGATGCTGCCTGGCCATGTAGTCCGGTAGCCAGAGAATGCCCATTCCGGCCAGGCCTGCGGCAATGTAGGCATTGCCATCATCCACCGCCAGCGTATAGCGGCCCTGCACATGGACCTTCTCACCGTCGCGGTGCATGGCGTATGGCAGCGCCTTGCCGGTGCGTGCCCACAGGTAACCAACGATACGGTGGGCAGAATCTTCAAGCTCGCGCGGGTGAACAGGCGTGCCCATTCGCGTTAGATAATCCGGCGCGGCGTACACACCCAGTTGCAGGTCGCCCACGCGCCGCGCGATCAGTGACTGATCGGTTATTTCGCCACCGCGCACAACGCAGTCAACGTTTTCGCCAATCATGTCGACAATACGGTCGCTGACGCCCATGTCGATCTGGATGTCCGGATAGCGGGCATGGAAACCAGGCAGCGCAGGCATCAACAGCATGCTGGCCAACGGGCTCGGCACGTCCACGCGCAATCGACCTCTGGGCAACGACGTCGCACCGGAAAGGCTGGTCTCCGCGTCATCCATGTCGGCCAGCAGCCTGACCACGCGCTCGTAATAGGCTGCGCCGTCGGCAGTCACGTTGACCTTGCGTGTGGTGCGGTTGAGCAGCCTGACCCGCAGGCGTGCCTCCAGTTGCTGCACCAACTGCGTCACGCTGGTCTTGCTCATGTGCAGCGTGGCGGCAGCCTTGGTGAAGCTGCCTGTTTCCACCACTCGGGCAAACGCTTGCATCGCGTCAAAACGGTCCATTCTCGCCCTGCCTGTCTCGTCGCGCTGGCCTGCCGGATTGTTTGGGTTCCCCAAACAGTGCTGAGTACGGTTGCTCGTTTATCGGTTCGGCGCAAGTCCCTACAGTGGCTTCACCACTGATTTCAGGTCACTCGACCCTTTGATGGAGGCACCCATGCCACACCGTGACGTCGTTTTCCCCGCTGGTCGTCAGGCGCTTTACGAGCGCAATCGCTATTCGCCCGCGGTACGTTCCAATGGTTTTCTGTTTGTTTCTGGTCAAGTGGGCAGTCGCGAAGACGGCTCACCGGAGCCGGATCTCGAAAAGCAGGTGCGCCTGGCGTTCACCAACCTCAACGCCATTCTGCTGGCCGCTGGCTGCACGTTCGATGATGTGGTCGACGTGACGGTGTTCATTGTCGACCCCGAAGCGAAGTTCGAGCATATATGGAAGGTGGTCCCGGAATTCTGGGGCAACGCGCCCCACCCGACCCTGACGGGCGTCGGCGTCACCTGGCTTTATGGCTTTGATTTTGAAATCAAGGTGATTGCCAGATTGCCGGAAACTGCATGCGACTAGCGGGCAGCTCAGCTGCTGCGAATCGGTACCACGCGGTCGCTGGCATAAATAGCCGCGGGCTCTTCAAACTGCTGGAAGAATTGTCCGGACACCACATGATCAAGAAACTGCGCCTGGTCTTCAGTGGCGTGCAGCATTGGCGAGTAGCCATCGGCATCGAGCACTGCAAAAAGACGTGCCTTGCGTTCATGCGCCACAGCGATGAACGCTCTTTTCTCTTCGTCGGACATCGCCGAAAAGCAGTCAGACAGATTTTCCAGCGAGCGCACCGCCAGATCCTGGTCGAGCTGATCGTCATCCGTGAACATCAAATGCCAGACGAAATCGAAAGAAAGCTCAGCGAGGGCACGCATATACGGGTTCCGTAGTGTTGAGAGACGCGAGAGTCACTGTTCACTTCAATTCGGTCAAGCGCTAAAGGATGACCTGCGTCAAGTGAAGCACTTTAAATGACTGAGTGTCGCTTTCGAGTCATGGATAAGGAGGGCACGGGGTAGGCTCAGCAGGCGATGAATGCCGGATTCTCGATCAGCAGCGCCATACCCTGCCCGCCACCTACGCAGGCGGCGGCAATCCCGTAGCGCAGGTTTTCTTCGCGCAATTGCCTGGCCAGGGTCATGACCAGACGTAACCCGGTGGCTGCCAACGGGTGGCCCAGGCCCAGTGAGCCGCCCAGACAGTTGAGTCGTTCGCTTTCCAGTTCAAGCGTTTGTGTCACAGCCAGCATCTGGGCCGCCTGCGCTTCGTTTATTTCCAGCCGGCCAATGTCGCTCAGCGCCAACCCACTGCACTGCAATAACAGCTGGATGGCAGGTGTCGGGCCAATGCCCATGAGCTCTGGAGCGACGCCAATCACAGCACTGGCCAACAGGTGCGCCAGTACCGGTCTTTCTGACTGCGAAGCGCGGCCCACCAACGCCGCTGCCGCGCCATCGACCACCGCACAGCTGTTGCCTGCGGTCTGCACACCATCAGCATGAATGGCGCGCAAACGGGATAACGCCGCCAGGGTGGTCGCTCGCGGATGGCTGTCCTGCGTGACCGTTTCAGCCCCTCGTGGCAACTCGATGCCGCGCGGCTGATACCCCTCCAGCTCAAAGCGCTGGCTGTTGACCGGCACAATTTCGCCAGCCCATTGGCCGCTAAGCTGCGATTGCAGTGCGCGCTGATGGCTGAGCAATGCATAACCGTCCACGGCTTCACGACTCAAGCCGTAACGTTTTGCAAGATTGTCCGCCGTAGCGATCATGTCCATTGCCGGTGCCGGGTCGTACAACGCTTCCCAGAGAAAGTCCTTGAACTGCACAGCGCCGCCCAGCGGGAAACCATCGCGATGGGTATAGGCCGCAATCGGGTTGCGCGACATCGATTCGGCAGCAACGCACAGCGCCATCTGCCCGCCTTCGCTCACGTGCTGAGCGGCCTGACGCAACAGTTCGAGACCTGTGGCGCAGATGCGTTGCACGCCCAGCGCCGGAACGCTTTGCGCGACGCCGCTGTACAGGCCGATATGCCGGGGCAGCAGGTACGCATCGAAACTGGCTTGCGCCATTGAGCCAGCCAGTACGCTGTCGACCTGATCAGGCTGAATGGCAGCACGCGCCAGAACCTCACGACCGACCTTTATACCCAGATCGATGGGTGAGATATGCCCCAGAGCGCCGCCCAGATCGACCCACGGCGTGCGTACTGCGTCGACAATGGCCACGTCGCAGAACGCCAGATATTGCCCGCCGCTGCTCATGCCGTCGGCTCGGCACTGAGTTTGTCCGGGGACTGATCACGATAAAGCGCTTCGACTATTTCTGCCCGCCACTGCAGCACCGCACGCTGGTTGATCGACCCCTTATCGGTGATTTCGCCACGGTCAATAGACGCGGGTTCGTCAAGCAGCACGATCCATTCAAGACGGCTGGCATTGCCATTTGCACCTTGATTCAGGCGGGTCAGCCATTCGCCGAACCACGCACGTACCGGCGCACTGGCCAACACCTGCGCATCAGAAGCCTGTGCATCCAGCCCGGCCAATTGACGACATTCATGCAACCTTGGAAACACCAGCGCACCCAGGCATTCGCGATCAGGCGCGGTAATGACCACATCCTGCACGTACGGCGAGCCTTCCAGCACTGCACGGTTGCGCATGGGTCCGACACTTACAAACACGCCGGACGACAGTTTGAAGTCCTCGGCAAGACGCCCGTCGAACATCAGGCCCAGCTCGGGCGCCGCAGGATCGGCGAGCTTGATCGCATCGCCGGAGCAATAAAAACCGTTTTCGTCGAACACGTCGGCAGTCTGCTGCGGCGAGCGCCAGTAGCCGGGCATGATGTGCGGACCGCGGAAACGGCCTTCCAGCTTGCCGTCCACCGGCACCAGACACACTTCGCAACCGGGCGCAGGCAAGCCGATATAGCCGGCCATCGACAGCGGTCCGGTGGTGAACGTACAGGAAGGCGCAGCCTCGGTCATGCCCAACCCCGCCATCATGCGAATACGTTCGCCACAATGCTGCTCGGCGACACGGTCAAGGCGATCCCAGATACTTTGCGACAGGCCGGCAGCGGCGAAGAAGAACAGTTTCATGCGCGAGAAGAATCGCTCACGCAGTTCGGCGTCCTGCTCCAGCGCGCTGACCAGCTCTTCCCAGCCTTTGGGCACGGTCAGGTAGGCCGTCGGCGAGATTTCCTTGAGGTTGCGCAGGGTTTCGGCAAAGCCCTGAACGGTCGGTTTGCCGTTGTCCAGATAGAACGTGCCACCGTTGTACAGCACGATACCTAGGTTATGGCTGCCGCCGAAGGTGTGATTCCACGGCAGCCAATCGACCAGCACGGGCGGCTCTTCGCCGAACACCGGAAATGTCTGCAGCAGCATCTGCTGATTGGCACACAGCATGCGCTGCGTGGTCACTACGGCCTTGGGTAGTTTGGTCGAGCCCGAGGTGAACAGGAACTTGGCGATACTGTCCGGCCCACTGGCCAGAAAAGCCGCCTCGGCTTCACGGCCGCCCGGCTGATCGAACAGGCTGGCGAAACTTAGTGGGCGCCTGCCAGCGAGTTGCCCGCGCACAGTGATGATCGGCGTATCCGCTGGAATGACCGCGTCAATGGCGCGCTGAAACGGCGCGGCGTCGCTGACAAATACCAGCCCTGGCTGCAACACTTCGCAAACATGCCGTAGCTTGGCGAAATCCTGGGACATGACTGAATACGCTGGCGATACCGGGCAATAGGGAATCCCCGCGTACATGGCACCCAGTGCAAGCTGCAAATGCTCGATGTCGTTACCCGATAGCAGCGCCAGCGGCCGCTCGGCGGACAACCCATATGCCAGCAGGCTCTGCGCGATGGCGCGCACGTCTTTGAGCATGTCGGCGTAATTGACCTTGCGCCAGCCACCACGGCTGTCGCGGGCGGCAATAAAGGTTTGCTGCGGACGGATGCTGGCCCAGTGCACTAATCGGTCGAGCAAGCGATCGGGTAATTGCGCCAATGGTTCCAGGGCGCGCATATGCAAAATGCCCTGCTCTTCCCGCACCTCGATGGGCGGATGACCGATGGAGACCTGGCGATAGCGTGGTGAACTGTCTTCACTGTACAGCGTTGATGATCTGATATCGGAACTCACGTGCGTTCTCTCCATCAAGGTACGCAGACACCCAACGGCTTGCAGCGGTTCGGGCCGAGCGTAGCAGCACCAGGCTGCAACCTTGTTATTGTTATGCCTGACTTGCCGGCGACACGGTCTTTTGCAACAGTTGGGCGACGCCAGCACCGGAGGATTCAGATCGGGTAGTGCCGCGGCCCGTTTTGCAAGGTTACCCAGCGCAACTGGGTAAAATGCTCGATAGAGGCCTTGCCGCCGAAACTGCCATACCCGCTGGACTTGACCCCGCCAAAAGGCATTTGCGCTTCGTCGTGCACAGTCGGTCCGTTGATGTGACAGATACCCGACTCGACTCGCTGCGCAAGCGCTAGAGCGCGGCTGGTGTCGCGACTGAAAATCGCCGCCGAGAGGCCGAATTCCGAATCATTGGCCAGCCGCAATAACGCCTCGTCACCGTCGCCACGGATCACCACAGCCACCGGCCCGAAGGACTCTTCGCGGTACAGGCGCATGGTGTCAGTCACGCCATCGAGCAACGTCGGTTGCAGAATGCTGCCCTGTAACTGCCCGCCAATCACCAGCGTTGCGCCCAGACCCACGGCGTCGTCGATCAACGCCTTGATGCGCGTGCCAGCCCCGACATCTACCAGCGACCCCAGCACCGATTCACTGTCATCCGGGTTGCCGGCACGCAACGTTTCGATCTTGGCGGTCAGTTTCGCAACAAAGGCATCCGCCACCTTCCGATCAATGATCAACCGTTCGGTGGACATGCAGATCTGGCCCTGATTGAAATAGGCCCCAAATGCGGCCGCTTCCACCGCCGCGTCCAGATCAGCGTCGTCCAGCACCAGAAACGGTGCCTTGCCGCCCAGCTCAAGCAGTGCCGGTTTCATATGGCGTGCCGAAAGCTCACCGACGATACGCCCCACATGGGTCGAACCGGTGAAATTGACTCGACGCACGGCAGGGTTGGCGATCAGACGCTCGACAATCGCCGCAGCATCGGCAGGCGCATTGCTGATCACGTTGACGACACCGTCGCCCAGCCCGACATCCTGCAATACCTGACCGATCAGCCGATGCACCGCAGGGCTGAGCTCCGATGCCTTAAGCACCACAGTGTTACCGCAGGCAAGCGGCATGGCGATGGCGCGGGTAGCAAGAATAACCGGCGCATTCCACGGCGCGATGCCGAGCACCACGCCGCAGGGTTGGCGCAGTGCCATGGCAAAGCAGCCGGGCACATTGGAGGGAATGACTTCACCGGTAATCTGCGTGGTCATCGACGCGGCTTCGCGCAGCATGTTGGCGGCCAGCTGTACGTTGAAGCCATACCAGTTAGCCATTGCCCCGGTTTCGCCAGCGGCAGCGATAAATTCGCCACTGCGCGCCTGCAACTGCTCGGCGGCCTTGAGCAGACGCGCTCGACGCTCGTCGGGAGCCAGCGCCGCCCAGGCGGGGAACGCAGCCTGAGCAGCCGCGACTGCCGCATCGGCATCTTCCAGGGTCGCTGCGGCCACACGCGAAACCACTTCGCCTGTCACCGGGTTGCAGCGTTCAAATGTACGTCCATCACGGGCGGGGCACGACTGGCCGCCAATCAGCAGGGGCACGTCCAGCATGATGATTCCTCTTTGTTATTGTTGTTCAAGAGCAGCCTCAAACCTTGAAATGCAAGCCTCAAGTCAAGGCCTCACGCTTGTAGCTTGTTACCGCTTATAAGCTTCCAGCCCTGGCTTGATGCTCTTGTCGTCGAGGAATTGCTTCATGCCTTGCTCGCGCCCGCCTTCCTTGTCCAGCAGGCGTGACTGATCGAGTTTGGCATACAGGTAGTCTTCGTTCTGCTCCCAGGTCAGTTCGCGGCAGCGCTTGAAGCCATGCTTGGCGGCGCGCAGTACCACCGGGTTCTTTTCCAGCAGATTGAGGGCAAGGTCAATGGTCACCTGACGCAGCTGTGCCAGCGGCACGCTCTCATTGACGAGCCCCATTTCAGCGGCTTTCTTACCATCGAAGGTCTTGCCGGTCATGATGTAGTAAAGCGACTGGCGATGACCCACGGTATCGGCCATAGCCTTGCTCACCAGGTTGCCAGGCGGAATGCCCCAGTTGATTTCCGACAGCCCGAAGGTCGCTTCATCGGCGCAGATCGCCAGATCACATGCCACCAGCGGGCTGAACCCACCACCGAAACACCAGCCGTTGACCATTGCAATGGTCGGTTTGGCGTACATGCGCAACATCTTCCATTGCCACTGGGAGGCCTCGCGGCGGATTTTTTCCTGAAGAATCTCCGGTCCGGCGTCCACCTCACGAAAGTACTCCTTGAGGTCCATGCCGGCAGTCCAGGCCTCGCCCGCACCGGTCAACACCAGAACACCTGCGTCGGGATCCTGCTCGAGTGTTTCCAGCACATCGATCATTTCACGGTTCAGGGTCGGGCTCATGGCATTGCGCTTTTCAGGCCGATTGAGGATGACCCACGCGATACCTTGCTCGATCTCGACCTTGACGGTTTTCCAGCGACCTTCGTACTTGCTCATGGCGATACTCTCTTGTTCTTGGCTTGACGGTAGCTCAAAGCTAAACGGCAAATATAGTTATGTCAATTAACTGTTATCGTTATTAATTAAAAAGTCGGCACTCTGCCTGCATAGGCTGGTCACAGTGACGTATACCCCATAGCTATCGTTCGCTAACCTCGGCAAACTGATCGGCTGATTGACCCACCCCATCAAAAGGACTGCACTTTCAATGGCCAAGCCATCCGACATTGCCGACATTTGCCAGGCCTCCGCACAGGTTGCCGAAGCAGCTTTGCCAACGGATTCTGCGCTGGATGATCTGATCGGTTATGCCATGCGCCGGGCACAGCTCAAGCTGTTCCAGAACCTGATCGGACGTCTTTCCGCCCACGACCTGCGCCCCGCGCAGTTCTCGGCGCTGGCGATCATTGAGCAAAACCCCGGCCTCATGCAGGCAGACCTGGCCAAGGCGCTGGCAATCGAGCCGCCGCAGGTCGTACCGTTGCTGAACAAGCTCGAAGAGCGTGCGCTGGCCGTGCGGGTTCGCTGCAAGCCGGACAAACGCTCGTATGGCATCTTCCTCAGCAAGAGCGGCGAGACACTGCTGCGCGAACTGAAACAGATCGCCATCGACAGTGACCTCGATTCCACTTCGGCGCTGGATAATCAGGAACGTCAGGACCTGCTCAGGCTGCTGAAAAAGGTTTACCAATCATAAAAATCCGTCATCGACGGCGATTTTTGCCGTCGATGACGGGCTGATTACCAGAGCGGCAAGCTGTACTGAACAATAAAGCGCGTCTGGTTTTCATCGCGAAAGGCGGCGCCTGCGGGGAAGTCGTTGCGATAGATCGACTTGCGCGCCAGCAGGCCTATATTCTTTAGCGGGCCGCTCTGAACGACGTAGCCCAGTTCCATCTGAAACTCACGTTCCTTGCGATCATCGGCATTGAAAGCGGCCAGTTCGATGTTGTCGCCGCGCACATAACGCAGGCGACTGCGTAACCCGATAAGCCCCACGGCAGTGAAGTCATAGTCGTAAATGGCTTGCCAGGTACGCTCCCTGGCATTGAGAAAGTCAGAACTCATGGTCATCTCGCTCAACCCCATCAGTTCGGTACCCGATAGATAGGGCGTAGCGGTATCGCCGCTCGAATACATATAGCCAAGACTGACGCTGTGCCCTCCCCACTTGTAACCTAGCAGCGCCGACAGGTTCTGGTTATCCACTTCTCCGGCTTTCGCGCTGCCAGTGTCGCTACTGAAAAAGCTGCGCAGATCGGTGGTCAGTTCGCCGTCGCCAATCGCCACTTTGTGCAGCAGCGCGAGCGTGTTCTGAGTATAAAGATCGGCCACTTCAGCGTGATACGCGCGTACGCTCAGCTCCTTGTTGACCTGATAGTCGCCCCCGGCATAGACCATGTGCGATGACGTTGCTGCACCATTGAAGCGCCGGTTCGGCGAAGCGATGGTCATCGCCTGATAATTGCTGGAGTCGCGCTTGTTGACCCGGTCGATATAGCCGGCATTGAAGGTCAAGCCTTCGATGTCCTTTGAAGTCAGCGTCGTGCCCCGAAAGGTCTGTGGCAACAGGCGTGAGGGGCTGGCGAAAGCAAACGGCAGAAAAATCGAAACGTCGCCCGTCTTGATTGTGGTTTCGCGGAATTTAAGCTTGCCGGTCAATGCCAGTCGGGAATACTCGTCAGCAGCCCGTCCGTCGCTGGCTGATACCGGCAATAGCTCGGTTCCGCTGCGGTCTGGCGAGGAATCAAGCTTTACGCCCACCAGCGTTCGCGCATCAAGACCGAAGCCCACCGTTCCTTCTGTAAAGCCGGATTCGGCGTTGATAATGAACCCCTGCGCCCACTCCCGTGTGGCCGTTTTGGCGCCATCGTCCTTGTAATCACGGTCCATATAGTAATTGCGCAGCGTCAAGGTTCCGTGGCTGTCTTCCAGAAACCCCTGAGCCTGTGCGGGGTCAGGTATAGCGCTAACGCCCACCAGGCCCAGCGCGAGACCGCAATTTTTTCGACGGAAAAAGAGAGTTGACACAGCTCTTGCTGCACCACGAGTGAGCGTTGGCATGTTGGATGTCCACTTATTGTTGTTGTTTTTGGATTCGGTCCAGCGCTGGCCGCAGGCCCGTCGACGGAGAATTGGAGGATTTCGTATCGACGTCAATCCAGAGCGACCGATAATCGAACATTAATAACAGTAACTACTTTACTGTTACTCTTTAAAACCCAACCTAACTAAATGTTTTAAAAAGAATAATTCCTACTTCTATTGAATTTTATGAGCGGATTCATTTTTTAGTTATTTTTGTTACCTTGATCAGCACCTGTCACGACGCCGTCGTCGGCGCTCGGGAACAGGCTTTCCTCACAACAAAAACAACAATGAGGCTTGCCATGAACAGTCCGTTGCGTCGTTCGACGCTGACCATCGTCTTATGTTTTATCGTCGCACTCATCGAAGGTTTCGACCTGCAGGCTGCCGGGACGGCGGCTGCGGGACTGCGTCAAAGCTTTGCCCTTGACCCGAAAATGATGGGCTGGGTGTTCAGTGCCGGGATCATCGGGCTGCTGCCGGGCGCTTTTTTTGGCGGCTGGATCGCGGATCGTATCGGCCGCAAGAAGATTCTGGTGAGCGCAGTACTGCTGTTTGGGGTCTTCTCACTGAGCACCGCTTATGTCGAAAGCTTTTCTGCCCTGTTGCTGGTGCGCTTCATGACCGGCCTGGGGCTGGGGGCTGCGCTGCCCAACCTGATCGCCTTGTGCGCTGAAGCTGTCGGCGAACGCCATCGCGGGCTCGCCATCAGCGTCATGTACGCAGGCGTTCCGCTGGGCGGAGCCCTCGCTGCTGTGGTCGCGATGTTTAGCAGCGAGCACTGGCAGACAACCTTCATCATCGGCGGTCTGGTGCCGTTGCTGGTGGTCCCGCTGATGATCATGTTACTGCCCGAATCCAGCGCCTTTAAACAGCAGACCACTGCAAGCGCTATGCGGCATTCAAGCGCCAGCGCACTGTTCGGCGACGGCAGAGCTCGCACGACACTGGCCTTGTGGATCGGCTACTTCTTTACCCTGACGGTAATGTACATGCTGCTCAACTGGTTGCCGTCGCTGTTGATCGGTCAGGGTTTCAGCAAACCGCAGGCAGGTATGGTGCAGATGCTGTTCAATATCGGCGGCGCGCTGGGCTCGTTGCTGGGCGGGTTGCTGCTCGATCGCTGCAATGGCATCAAGGTCGTGCTGTTCGTCTACGCCGGTTTGCTCGCGGCGCTGGCAGGCGTGGGTCTGTCGGTCGGTATCGTACCGATGGCCCTTGCCGGGTTTGCAGCCGGGGTGTTTGTCATCGCCGCGCAGTTGGTGCTGTATGCGCTGGCCCCGCCCGCCTACCCGACCTCGGTACGCGCCACCGGTGTGGGGGCTGCAGTGGCCATCGGCCGTCTCGGTTCGGTCGCCGGTCCCCTGGCAGCCGGACAACTGCTGGGCGCTGGCGCCGGAACCGCCGGCGTACTGCTGGCCACCTCGCTAGGCCTGGTGATTGCCGCACTGGCGGCGATCACAGTGCTGTCCAGGTCAGTCGCCATCGAGAAGCGTGAGCTCAAGGCTGCAGAGTCGAGCTGATCAAGGCCCTTTTCGCCAACAAGCGAAGCTTCGCCCGGTCCACTCCCACGGCCTCCGGCCAGAATCAAAAGCGGATTTATGTATAACAATGAGCAATCCGTGTCACATCGTTCTGGGGGTTAAGTGAGATTTGTTTTAGATCTCAGGCTGTTTTTTTGATCGCGATGGCACTGTCGACGCAGAGTGCGACGTTAGTGACGGCTGAGTCCTGGCGCTGATCCGGGGGTAGCCTGGCAGGACGCCAGGCTAGCCGCACCGCGCCATGGATGGCGCGTTGCGGCGACCCCCGGATCAGTGACAGGGCGAAGGAACCCGACGAAGTCGGGCCGGAAACCGGAGCGAAGGGGTTTGCCTACTTTGGCCCCATCAAAGTAGGTCGCCGAGGGGCGAAAAGGTGACCTGAGCCGAACCTCAGTCCACCTGACATAGCAGAACCCTTGTGTGACGCAGAGCGTCACGAACTGCATTCCAACGCGGAGCGTTGGAACGATAGTCAAAACAATCTCATGCCTTACAGCTTGTGCAGAAAATTCAGCACCAGCTTGTTGCCTTCGGTGCGGTTTTCCGCGCCCTGTTCGAAGTAGCTGTTAACCGTCAGGACGTTTTCCTTGCTGAAGGCATACAGTAAGCCCGGGCCGATTGCCCAGACTTTTTCCTTGCGGCCACTGACGTCATGGCCATCCACCTGGGTGTCCGTGAACTGCTTGAGCCAGTAGCCGTTGAGACCCAGCGAAAGCTGTTCGGTCACTGCGTATTGCAAGGTCAGGTTGGCATGCAGCGCCTGGCCCGCCTGAGTGTCGGAGACATTGCCGAACCCGGCTTGCGGGTCGTCATTCTTGCCGTTCCACAAGTACATGAAACGCCCGCTGGCCGACCATTTCGGGGAAAACCAGTAAGTCGCGGCGTAGTACGGGTTGAACGACCAGAAGTTGCTGCCAGGATTGATCGAGCGATTGCGATTGTAGGCACCAACCGGGATCGCAATGTCCGCCTCGATACGCTGGGTCAACAGCGGGCTGCCATCAGCACGAGTGATCGTCGGTAACTGCAGAAACGGGCCGATGATCACATCACCAAACCCTGCGCGTGAACTCAGCGCGGTGTTATCCAGACCATCGTCCACGTCGGCATGCGCCAGCGACGTGTTGATTGCGGTAATACCCGGCATCGCGCCATTGGCCAAAGGCTGGCCGACGTAAATCAGCTGCGTGGTCACGGCCAGTACATCCACATCCTGTTTGGGAAGTTGCAGTTTGTCGCCATTCACGTCATTGAAGCGATCGGCCCTGGCGTAGTTCAGGTACTCCTCCAGATACCAGCCTGGCCCTGCCGGGGCTGGCGATCCGTCGTAGAAGCTGGTGTTGCCCAGATTGAGGCCGGGCAAGTCATAGGCGTGGACGGTTGATGAAAGGCCGATGATTGATACGGTCGCAACGGTACGCAAGATAGACTTGGGCATCTTGTGATTCCTGTACTTATTGTTGTTGTTTTTCAATATCCCCGACGCCACGAGCGTGCCGTCGGGGTTGCACCGTTTGCAGCCATTACACGTAAGAAGCTGCCAGCCCTCCGTCTACCGGCAAGTTGACACCGTTGATCCAGCGCGATGCGTCGGAGCACAGAAACGCAATCACCTCGGCCACCTCGTCGGCCAGCGCAGGACGCTTCATGTGCAAGCCGTCACGGGTAACCCGTTCCTGGCCGACCATGCTGACAAAATCCCCCAGAATAGGCGTGAACACCGGGCCCGGCGCGACACAGTTGACGCGCACCGACTGCTCGCGAAACCACTCTTGCGACTGCTGAAAGCTCCAGACAATCAGCGCCTCTTTGAAGTACTGGTAGCAGGTCTCCTGAGCCACCGGGTTGGTTGCCAGCCACGCCTGCCCTTCGCTGTAGCTTTCAGTGGCGGCCAGCGCCTTGTGCAGTTCCAGCCGTTTAGCCCATTGGTCACCGAGTATCGAAGATACGTTGACGATACTGCCGCCCGGGGCCATGCGCGGCAGCAGACACTGGGTCAGATGGCGCAGCCCCAGGTAATTCACTCTGGCGACCGCTTGAACCGGCGCAGTGCCGGGCACGCCGGCAATGTTGCACAGGGCGTCGATCTGCCTGGGCAAGCGCTCGACCAGCGCATTGATACTGTCAGGATCAGCCAGGTCCGCCTGGAAGAATCCGTCCACGGTCAGTTGCGGTTCATGGCGATCGATGCCAATCACTCTGGCACCTTGAAAGCGCGCCATCCTTGCCAGCTCAGCGCCAATTCCGGAGGACACACCCGTAACGATCAGTGTTTTATTATTCAGGTTCATAGTCACGCGCTCTTATTGTTGTTGGATCACGTTTTGTCGCTGCATCACATCACATCACTACTTGCAATAAAGCATAGAAGCCCGGGCACACTCAGAATGGATAGGTCGGCGCCTGATTCTTCACCGTCACCCACTGCCACTGGCTGTACTCCTCCCAGTCTGAAGGGCTGCCTGCGCTGCCGCCGTTGCCCGACGCTCCGCGCCCGCCGAACGAGTTGATGCACTCATCGGCCACGGTCTGGTCATTGATGTGCAGCATGCCGCACCGCAGTCGGTCGCCAATCGCCGTGGCGCGGCCCACATTCGGGGAAATAACCGCAGCGGCCAGACCATATTCAGAGCGATTGGCCAGTTCAATGGCTTCCTCATCGGTGGAAAAGCTGACCACAACCGCCACCGGGCCGAAAATCTCCTCCTCGAACGCACGCATACCGGGCTTCACGCCGCTGAGCACTGTAGGGCGATAGAACAGGCCCTCATATTCACCGCCGGTTTCCAGTTGCGCACCGGCATGCAGGCTGTCGCTGACCACCTGGTGTACATGCTGCAACTGGCGTTTGTTGATCAGCGGCCCCAACGCAGCTTCACCGCGTGCCGCATTACCGACCGTCAACGCCCGCCCCTTGTCTGCCAGCTTGCGGGTCAGGTCGGCGACAATCGATTCGTGAACCAGAATCAGGCCGGTAGCCATGCAGATCTGCCCCTGATGGAGCCAGGCTCCGAACGCTGCATTGCTGGCAGCCAGATCAAGGTCGGCGTCTTCGAGAATGACCAGCGGGTTTTTGCCTCCCAATTCCAGCGACACTTTCTTCAGGTTGCGTCCGGCAGCCTCGGCAACCTTGCGTCCGGCCGCAGTTGAACCGGTAAACGTGATCATCTGTACGTTGGTGTCGCGGCACAGCGCTTCGCCTGCATCCGCCGCCCCCGGCAACACATGCAACAGCCCTTTGGGCAGCCCGGCTTCCTCGAACAGCCTGGCGATCAGGAAACCGCCACTGATCGGCGTCTGCGGGTCTGGCTTGAGGACCACGGCATTGCCAGCCGCAAGCGCCGGAGCGACCGAGCGCATGGACAGCACCAATGGAAAATTGAACGGCGAAATCACCCCCACCACACCGTGCGCGACGCGCCGTGCATAAGACAGGCGACCGGCAGCGCTGGGCAACATCAGACCGTGACCATGGGCCTGCGAAAGCATGCCCGCGGCCTGGCGCAGCAACACGATGGCCTCATTCACTTCGTGCTGGCCCTTGTGCAGACTGCCGCCGCTCTCGCGGGCCACATACAAAGCCAGTTCATCGAACGCGCAAACCGCGTGATCGGCGGCCAGGAGAAATATTTCAGCCTTTTCACGAGGCCCCAGCGCCGCCCAGGCAGGCTGGGCAAGCGAAGCTTCCCGGCAGGCAACGGCGATATCCGCCGCGTCAGCCATCGCAGTGTTCATCAACAGCTCGCCGGTCGCAGGCTCGATGACGGGCAATAACGGGGATGAGGAAGGAATCCAGTCGCCATTGAATACACATTCGGATTCAATCGCGCGGTGCAACAGGGGGGTGCCATCAGACGCTGACATATTCAGACTCCGGCTTTTATGGTTGTAATCGCCTGCTCCACTCCAATGGACAGCACGCGCCGTAAACAGGCCTGAGCAAAGCCTGTGCCGGGATTGCAATCAGGTTGTCATATAGCCGCTCAACCGCTCTGGGACAAGGCTTTTCGGCAACCTCATTAACGGAGCAAGCATCAAGGACCGGAAATCCTGCGCGGCGGAGCTTGTTCATTTGATGAAGTTATGTTTATTAATCGAGTCATGAATTGATCATTTAGACCAATGCCGGACCGAGGTACACGAATGAGAAATCCTCACTGCGAGCTTCCCGACCACAGAGTCTCCACTGAGCACTTCCTGCCTCGGGGCGACAGCAGTCAGCCAGACGCCAGTGGCTCACCGACCGCCGAGGAATTGACCGGTTGCCTGTTCTTCTCGCCTGACGATGGGCGCATCTGGCTCAACGATCAGCGCATGTTGCTGCTGCACACCTCATCGTTCGGCACCTTGCGTCGTGAGATCATCGAGCGTCTGGGGCAGGAGCAGGCACGCGGAATGTTCACCCGTGCCGGTTATCTATCTGGCGCGCGCGACGCCCGGCTGATTCGCGAACGCTGGCCACTGGCTGATGCCACATCAGCGTTTCGTGCCGGTACGCACTTGCACACGCTGGAAGGCATGACCAAGGTCGAGCCGTTGCACTTCAAGTTCGACGCCGAGTCCGGGTTCTACGAAGGGGAGTTTCTCTGGCATCACTCCTGCGAAGCCGACGAGCATGTGGCAGCGTACGGCATCGGGCAGGATCCGGTGTGCTGGACCGAAATCGGCTACGCCATCGGTTTTGTCAGCGGCCTGTTCGGGCAAATGGTGGTCTTCCGCGAAGTGGAGTGCCGCGGCATGGGCCACGCGAACTGCCGAGTCGTTGGCAAGACCGCGGAACAATGGGGCGACGTCGCACGCGACCTGGGCTACCTGAGCGTGGTCAAACCATCTGCCCCTGAGCAAACTATTCCGCTGGCAAAAGCGAACCATGACGCGAGTCCACCCACCGGCACCGAGCAGCCGCTGATTGGTGCCAGCGCCGCATTCAATGCCGCCACCCAGGCACTGCACCGTGTGGCAATGACCCCGGCAACTGTATTGATCAGCGGTGAATCCGGCGTCGGCAAGGAAATGTTCGCCCGCCAGTTGCATCAGCTCAGCCGCAACCGCGAAGGCCCGTTCGTGGCGCTCAACTGCGCAGCCATTCCCGATAACCTGATCGAAGCCGAGCTGTTCGGCGTCGAGCGTGGGGCATACACCGGGGCGACGCACTCAAGGCCCGGGCGTTTCGAGCGCGCCAACGGCGGTACGCTGTTTCTGGATGAAATTACCTCCCTGAGCCTGGCCGGGCAAAGCAAACTGCTGCGCGCCCTGCAAGAGCGGGAGATCGAACGCGTCGGGGGCGGACAAGGCATCAAGGTCAATGTTCGGGTGGTGGCGGCGACCAACGTCGACTTGCGCAAGGCGGTGGCCGATGGCGAGTTCCGCGAGGACCTGTTCTACCGCCTGAATGTCTACCCGATCACACTGCCCCCGTTGCGTGAACGCCGCGACGACATCCCGTTGCTGATCAACGCTTTTCTCAAACGATTCTGTCTGGAGTACGGCAGGACGCCGGCCGGGTTGACCATGCGAGCATTGAAGACGCTGTTGCGTTATGACTTCGCCGGGAATGTGCGCGAACTGCAGAACCTGATCGAGCGCGGGCTGATTGCCAGCGACGAAGGCCAGGCCATTGATCTGGTGCATATCTTCCGCAACGAGTCGTTACCGGAGGACTCCTACTCGTTGAACCCCGAGGGCGCGTTGCGGCAGACCTCTGTTTCAAAAACCCGGCAGGCCTCGACTGCCAGATTGCTGGACACTCTGGGGCAGTCCGGTCAGGCATTCTCCATCGACGATCTCGAACAGCGCCTGATCCACGAAGCACTGGACGAGAGCGAGGGCAACCTGGCGGCCGCCTCGCGATTGCTGGGCCTGAGTCGAGCCCAGTTTGCCTATCGCCTGAAGAAACAGCAGCCAGCAGGCGCCTAGATCGGCAAGGTGCTGACCACACGCAGGGCAAGCCCTTCGTAGGCATCCAGCGTGATGGTGAACTCGCCCTGATCGGTCAGATCGCCCTCGACCCGCTCGTTGATGATATCGACCACCGGACCCGGCGCGATGCCAGGCAGGTGCAGCGTTTCGACAATAGTCTCTGAGCTGAAGTTGAGCGCGGTGATCTGCGTGCCCTTGCCGGCAGGCAACTCGTGAACCATGACCAGCAGCCCTGGATGCTCGACGTCGGGAATCAGAATCTGGCGGCTTGCTGCAATGTCGTAGGCGCGGCGCACAGCAAGAATTTTCTTGAGCTGCGAGGCAAATGAATCAGGTCGCTGGAGCTGACTGACCAGGCTGCCATACAGCGTCTTCGGACGCGGCATGTCACCGGCAGAAAACTCAGCTTCCGGGTCCAGATCGACCAGATCGTAGGCGCCCCGATGAATCCAGCGCGTGTCACCGTCCTGCATCAGGTGGTCGACCTCCTCGGCCGGTAGCGTCAAGGCGCCCACCAGGTCCCAGCCCGACAAGGCAAACACGCCCGGCTGCATGGCGTTGTACATCACCAGCAGCAGGTGAATGTGCTGGATCTGCTGAATGTCTGCATCGCTGATCGTGCTCAGGTCACGAATGCCCAGCGCTGCGGTGATGATGCTGGCCGTGGTGCAGGAGACACCGTTGGTGACGAACTTGAGGTTGTACGGCGCGTGTTCACCGGACAACTTCTCGTACATCTCTTCGCGGATGTGCTCGCGCAGGATATTGCCCGGGAACGTCTGCCCCTGGTAATGGAAGGTGTCGTGGGCGTGCAGCGTCCAGAAATGCACCAGTTCCAGAGTCAGTTCGTCATGGTTCTGCAAGGCATGGATCAGCGAGGCCGGATCAATGCCATACGCATGCACCTGACGCAGCATCAAGCGCAGGAACTCGGTGGTGCCGGTCAACAGTGCATGCTGATAGGCCGGTCGCGTGATGAAGTCGTAGGACAGGTCAGCGCCGCCCTGCCCCATGGACGCGATGTCATCGATGGTCAGGTTCAGTTCCTGGAAGCTGAAACCGCCTGCCTTGCGGATCGCACCGGCCAGTAGCTGGTTGCCGGTGATCGACAGCGGATGGCTTTCCGACCAGGCAGTACCTTCGGCACGACGCTCCACGCCAAGGAAGCCGTTGGCGTCCAGACGCAGTACCCGCGCGCCCATTACATCAATGGCATGCAGTGCATCACCAATGATCATCTGTTGCGCGGCAAAACTTGGGTCCAGCCAGTTCAATGAAGGCTGACCGTCCTTGAAATAATGCAGGTAGACCCAGCGGCGGGCCTTGCCATCGACGCCATGCACCACATCGGTGGCGCTCCAGTCAGTTTCCTTGACGCCGGGCTCGAAGAAGATCACCCGTTGCAACTGGCCGACGATGTAATGCTTGTCGCGTAACTGATCGACCACATCGGGCATCAGATTGACGGCGTCGCGACCGGTCGGCACTTCAGGCAACAGCGGCCAGTCTTCCTCACGGATCTCGACCATGTGAAACAGGCCGGGGTAATCCTCGTACGCCAGCTCGGCGAGACGGAAGTCTGCGCCCTTGCCGGTGTGCGACGGGATGATGTCATCGATGATCACCGCATTGTGCGCTGCAGCGATGCGCGTCAGGCTCAACAGTTGTGCCTCGGTGCCCAGATCAGGGTCGATGCCGAAACTGATGCGGTCGAAGTTGCCATCGATGCTCGGGGTCCGCTCGCGGCCTTTCAGCCCGCCTGACAGCTTCAGCGGGCCGTTGTGAATGCCCTGAATGCCGATCTCCGACAGCGCGTGCCAGAGGGTTTCATCACCCAGCGCTTCCAGCACCGAGCCACCTTCGCGAGTGACGATAGAAGCCGGATAAGCGGTGAACCAGACTGACGCAATAGCGGATGCATCTCTGGGACGTGCGAGGGCGAAAGGACGCTGCCAGAGCCTGCCCTGCCCTGAATAGGTCTTGGCGCGCTGTCTTGCGGCATTAAGCATCGATTGCTCGACCAGCCAGTCCACGTACTGCTTGTCCGGTATCGTCATAGCGTCCAGTCTTCCTCTCCAATCGGCGACCTGAGACGCTCCGCAGGCGGAGCGCCCTGAATGTATTGCTTACGGATATGAGCCCACCAGGCCCGATTCGTTGCATTCATGTCGCGGTCTGACGTTCACCGACCGTGCTGTGACGAGGTTTTGCGGCATCAGTAAGGTTGAAGGATGGCAACAGGAGGCTTTTTCAGAGCCTGAATCACCGCGTTGGCGGCATTGGAGAGCAGCGAGACCGGCCGCGCCACGACACTGATGTGCCGCATCACGGTAAGCGGCAGCGGGATCGACTCCAGTTCATGGAAGCACCCGTTCAGCAGCGCGCTGGGCAGAATCGAGATGCAATGGCGCTTGGCGACCAGCTCCAGAAGTGTGTCCAGACAGGTCAGTTCGCCGCGTTGACTGAGCCGCACCTGCGCCGATGCCAGTTGCTGGTGCAGGCGCTCCACGCCTGGATGCCGCCAGGCCACATAACGCGACACCTGCGCAAGCTCGGCGAAACACTGCGCTGCCCCCTGCTTGCTGCGCGCCGCCACCAGTACGTAGTGGTCCGACCAGCAATGGTGCTCGAGGTAATGCTCGTCCAGCACAGCACCCGGCAGGATGAGAATATCGGCCACGCCCTTTATCAATGCGTCCAGCGACGGATGCTGTTCGCTGCGGTGCAGCACGTTCAGGTGGATATCGGGGTAATGATGGGCGAGAAAGTCCAGCGAAGCGCTTAGGCCGGTCTCGCGGATGTGCGAGTGGTAATGAATGGTGACGCTGCCACTGACCCCATTTTTTTTAGTTGTTCGAGCGTGGCCATGATATTTCCCAGGGTCTGGCTGATGACCTTGCCTTCAGGGGTAAGCGTGCAGCCTGTGCGGCTGCGAATGAACAGGCGTTTTTCGAAAAAATCTTCGACTTCCTTGATGGCATAGCTGATGTTCGACTGACTGCAACCCAGAATGGCTGCGGCCTCCGAGAACGAACCGTGCTGAGCAACGGTTTGAACGACTTTGAAGAAGTGGGTTTTCATGTGTCCTGCACTCTGGTTTTGCAAAGGTGGGTGCGGCCCTGCCGCTAAGCCGAAGGCTCGGGAATACAGGAAACCCCCGCTGAAACACCGAACTGGCCGGGTTATCAGCCGTTCGAATAAATGTCTCAAACGGGGGTAAAGCGAACGCGGCTATGAGGTTGAAGAGGTGGCCATGCACATTTCAGGCACATGGCGTCTTCACGGCTATCCGCAGCGGGACTGAGTGGCTCAGTCGTTCTCGGTCCAGTCGAAATCCATTTGCAGCGCCGTGCGTTCGGCCAGTTCACGACTGTGCAGGCGCTCTACCAGGTGAAGGCTCATGTCGATACCGGCGGAGATACCTGCCGATGTCACAAATGAGCCCTCGTCGACCCAGCGCAGCGTGCTAAGCACGTCTACCGACGGGAACATTTCCTTGAGGTCGTCGATGTCTTCCCAATGCGTGGTCACTTGCTTGCCTGCCAGCTTGCCGGTCCTGGCCAGCAGAAAGGCACCGGTGCACACGGCAGCCACCACGCGCCCGGGTTCCGACTGATCGCTGATCCAGTGAATCACGTCGGGTTTTTCCAGTTCGGCGGTCACGACCCCGCCCGGGACGATCAGGCAGTCGATTGCAGGATGGTCGTTGATCGAAAAGTCCGGATCGACCTTGAGCCCGGCGCGGGCACGCACTGGTGCGGTGCTGCGCCCGATGGTGAATACATTGAACAACTGTCGGTCATCACGGCTGTTGCGCGCGTGCATGCGTGTTGCGGTGGTGAACACTTCGTAGGGGCCAGCGAAGTCGAGAACCTCGACGTCGTCATAAACGTAGATACCGATATTGAGTGGCACGAGTTGGCTCCAGGGCCTGCATGGCAGACCACTTGCATCATATTGAGGTTTAAGCAGTTTCAAGCGGTGACAGGGTGCAGATTACCCAGTAGCATCACGCCAAACTACTGGCTGAAATGCCAATATCCGGTAACATCGCGCCATGAAAAATCATCTCGTTGTCGCACTCATCTACAACCAGCTGTGCACCTTCGAATTTGGCTGCACGGTCGAAGTATTTGCGCTGAAAAGACCTGAACTGGGTGTCAGCTGGTACGAATTCGCGACCTTCCCGGTTGACGACGGGCCGATTACCGCCGCCGGGGGGATTACCATCGTGCCAACGCCTGGCGAGGTGCTGCTGGAGAACGCCGATACAATCATCGTGCCAGGCTGGCGCGGGGTGGAGTCCGCAGTCCCGCAGCGGCTCATCGAACAGCTCCAGGCTGCTCATGCACGCGGCGCGCGGATCTGCTCGATCTGTACAGGCGCTTTCGTTCTGGCCGCAGCCGGTCTGCTCGACGGGCACAAGGTCACCACTCACTGGCGCTACACCGACCTGCTGGCAACCATGTATCCGGGCCTGACCATTCAACCCAACGAACTGTATGTGGACCAAGGCACTATCGTGACCGCTGCGGGCTCGGCCGCCGGGCTGGACATGATGCTGCACCTGGTGCGCAACGATCACGGCTCGCGCGTTGCCAACATGGTGGCGCAGCGCATGGTTATCCCGCCTCACCGCGAAGGCGGGCAATCGCAATATGCGTCCCGACAACTAGTGTCGGCCAGCGACGGGCCGATTTCCAATTTAATGGACTGGATCCGCAGCGACTTGCAGCGCCCTCACACCATCAAGGAAATGGCCTCAAGGGCGGCGCTCAGCACCCGCACATTGCACCGCAGCTTCATGGAAAGTACCGGCCTTACGCCTTACGACTGGCTTCTCGGAGAGCGCATTGCCTACGCCAAGGAGTTGCTGGAATCCTCGAAGCTGCGTCTCAACGAAGTGGTGGACCGCGCCGGGTTCGGCTCCGAAGAGTCGTTTCGCCGGCACTTCCGCAATCTGGTGGGCATCAGCCCGAGCAGCTACCGCAAGCAGTTTGCCCGGGCGTGACCTCGGGTCTGGCGTAGACCGCATCGACAAGCGCCTCGGCAAACTCACCCCACGCGCCCGCAACGGCCGTGTTGGTCAGAACGACCATGCTGAGCGCGGAAACCGGATCAACCCAGTAATGACTGCCATACAGGCCGCACCACGACCAGGTCCCGACACCCTGCTGCTGACCCCGTACGGCAGCAGGATCGGCAAGGATCATCGGCCCCAGGCCGAACTTCCAGCCAGCCCCCCGGCTGGCGATGGTCATGTTTCCAATCGCGTTATTCAGCAAGCGCTCGGTGCTGACGGCGCTCAATAACGGCGCGCCCCCCAGACGCAGGCATTCGAGCAGCCGGAGATAGTCATCAGCCGTGCCCAGCATGCCTGCCCCGCCAGATTCATATGCACCTGCGTCAAAAGCCCGAGCCGATGACAGCCGCGCCTGTCCGCTGTCGAGCAACAACACATCGTTGTCGCCGATACGCTGCGGGCCGTTCACACTGTCCTTGTAGGCGCAAGCCAGCGTTCGTTGCTGGTCTTGCCTGAAGGAAGTCGCATCCATGCGCAAAGGCAGGGTGACCCAGTTGGCAACAGCCTCTGACAAGGGCGTGCCGGTGGCCTGTTCAATCACAGCGCCCAGCACATCAGTGGCCAACGAATAGGCCCAGGCGCTGCCCGGCTCGAACAACAAGGGCAGACGCGCCAACCGGGTCAGGTTTTCCTGTAGATCAAACGGCACACAGTCCAGCCCGTCCGACACCCCTGCCTGCTCATAGGCATTACCGGGCGTTTGTTCGAAGCCGTAGCTCAAGCCGCAAGTGTGCGACAGCAAATGCTGCAGCGTGATGGCAGGTTCACGGCCGCCGGCCAGACGCGGACGAAAGGCTGGCAACCAGTCCGTCACCGAGGCATCAAGCCTCAGGACGTCCGCCTCACACAGCCGCAACACCAGCACCGAGGTCAGCAGCTTGGTCAGTGACGCCAGCCGAAAGCGTGTGCTGCGAGTGACCAAAATCTGCTGCTCGCGATCTGCCCAGCCGAGTGCGCTGGCGTAAACCAAGCGCCCATGCCGGGCCAGCAACAGCACCCCGCCAACGATCCGGCGCTGGTCGATGAAGCGTTGCCAGACACTGTTGACACGCTCCAGGGCGGACTCATTCAGGGCAATCATCGCTCACAGGCCCTTCACTGCGCGGCTGAAGATCTGCGCATAGGCCTCGGCCGAATGACGAATCGGGTTGGTGTGCGAGCAGCCATCGGCAAACGCCATGCTTCCGACCCGCTCGGCGTCGCGATCATCGATGCCGATCTCGCCCAGCGTATGCGCAATGCCAATCTGCTCGCGTAGCGCCAGTAACCAGTCCATTACCCCGGTAAAACCGGGCGTGGGCAAACGCAGGTAAACCGCCAGATCATCCATTTGCTTCAGCAGCGCCGAACGATTGGCCTCCAGCACATAGGGCAGCAGAATCGCATTCAGCAAACCGTGATGCTCGTCGTAGAGCGCCCCAAGGCTCTGTGCAATCGCGTGTACCCCGCCCAGCCCGCGCTGAAACGCCGCTGCACCGAGGCTGGAGGCCACCAGCATCTGCTGACGTGCCTCCAGGTCGTGGCCGTCAACAACAACCCGAGGCAAATATTCCTTGATCATCTGCATGCCCTTGACCGACACCGCTTCGGCCATCGGGTGCCAGGCCGGTGAACACCAGGATTCCATGCAGTGAGTCAAGGCGTCCGCACCCGTCGCGGCAGTCAGGTGCGTCGGCAGGTCCAGAGTCAGCGTGGCATCCAGAATCGCGATGCGCGGCATCATGCGAATGTGCAGAATGGTGCGTTTGACCTGCGCCTGCTCATCGGTAATCACCGACGCACGCCCTACTTCAGAGCCGGTCCCGGCCGTCGTCGGCACCGCAACCACCGGTGCAATGCCATCCGGATCGGCGCGCAGGTGGTTGTCGTTGATGTCTTCGAAATCCCATAACGGGCGGGTCTGGCCCGACATCAGCGCGACTGCCTTGGCAGCGTCCAGCGCCGAGCCGCCGCCAAACGCGATGACGCCGTCGTAGCCATCGGCTCTGTAGGCTTGCAGGCCCTCGGCGACGTTGGTGCCGGTCGGGTTGCCCTTGACCCGGTCAAACAGGCCGCAATGACCTAATTGGCTGCGGCAATCCTCCACGGCGCTGGCGATCATGTCGGTGCTGCCGAGAAAGCTGTCGGTAATCAGTAACGGCCGTTTTATGCCGGTCTTCCGGCAGGCGTCGACCAGTTCGTTGACGCGTCCTGCGCCTGCACGGATTGCAGTCGGGTAGTGCCAGTCGTTGCGGTGCATTCAGGTATTCCTTTACAGGGGAGTTCAGTGAGTGAGGCCAGCAGGCAGCAACCCGATCAGCAGGCGCAGACCGAAAGCGATCATGAACAGGCCGGTGACGATGTCGATGGCCTTTTTCATGCGCTGATAGCGCGTCTGTACCGCGGGGATCGAAAACAGCGTGGCGAGCAGCACGAACCAGGCAATCGCCAGCACCGCGATGATCGATACCCCCGCAGTACGTACCCACATCGGCATGCCCGGCGTGGTCACGGTGGTGAACACGCTGGTGTAGAACGCCAGCGCCTTGGGATTGGTCAGGTTGGTGAGCAGGCCGAACCGATAGGCACGGCTCAGACTGCCAATGCCCAGCGCAGCGATGTCCCTGGGTTTGGGCTGGCTGCCGGCACTGCGCAGGCTTTTGCTGCCGAGCCAGGTCAGGTAGGCACCGCCGAGCAATTGCAGGGTCGGTTGCAGCCATGGCAACTGCTGAAACACCAGCCCCAACCCGGTAGCGGCCAGCAAGGCCCAGAGGATGCTGCCCGAGGCAACGCCCAGCCCGGCACAGATGCCCTGCTGCCGTGACTGGCTGAACGAGAGTTGGGTGATGACCAGAAAGTTCGGACCAGGGCTGATGATCAACACGATGAACGCGCCAGCGAGGGCGGTCAGCAAAGTGATTTCGTACATAGTAATAATTCCTTTTTAATTAATAGCTTGGATGTCTTTATTCAACTTAAATGTGATGCCACTTGAAGTTGTGTTTGTCAGCGTATCCAGACAAGACTCTACTGCCCGGCGCGCCTCGATCAGCGCTCGACAGGTCGGATCAGGTGTCGGTACGTAGTGGTTGTAGAACGTGCAGCCTTCCACGGCGGGCCCGAGAACCCAGAGCCGCTGCTGCACCTCACCGTCGCGACCGATTGCGCGACCCGCTGCGTCGGTGTCGATGCCATCGGCAGGCCAGGCATGCGCGGCACGAATCAGCCCGCGCTTGCGCAGATCGTTGATCAACCCATGACGACTGCCCGACACACCGCTGTGGGCGACACGGGCAGACACGCAGTTGTGCGGCTCCTGCACGTCACTCATCGGCGGCAAGACCGTCACGACCCCGGCTTCGATCAACGCCAGCAGGTCTTCATGGCGTTCCTTCTGCGGCCCGCCGACCAGACGGTTACTCAGTCCCGCCCAGGTGCCATAGAAATCCAGCGTCGAGGATTCGGTCATGCCGTTGCGATCGGCAACCAGACGCAACAGGTCGCGATAATCGCGCCAGACCTCCAGCGCCTGACAGATAGGGCTGTACGCGGTGCCCAGCCGACTCAGGGCCAGGTCACGTTTGATCCAGTCGACGAACCACTGCCCGTATGTGCCTTGCGCGCCGGACCAGGGCTGGGTGATCAGCCAGTGCTCAGGCTCGAATTCACCCCACTGCTCTGCCAGACGGGAAAACACTGTCGCTCTGCTGATTGACTCGCGCAGCAGGCGCTGAACAGAGGCCAACCGCCCAGGCGCCTCCATGCGGACCCTGGCCTGATAAAACACGGCACGCATTTCATCCTTGATCAGAGGCAGCACATCGGTGCGAAAGTCGAGCCTCCCGCCTTGCTTTTGCTCGCGCAAACGGGCTATGGCCTCGGCCGTGAAAAACAGCCTCGGCAACGGTGCGTGACGGCAGGCATGCCATTGCGGCCTGGCATGAAACGGCAATCCGCTACGGGAATACATCAACACCCTGGGCTCGCGTCCGGACGGCAGGTAACGCCAGCCGGCGAAGCCGCCATCGCGCACGTAGCGCCCGCCGCGCCCCTCAGTCAGATGCGCCAGCGTGTCCATGGCGGTCAGTCCCAGTCCTTCGATGACCACGCAATCACCGACGTCCTGCTGCGCGGGGTTTGCGGGCGCATGTCCGCTGGTGAGGAACACGCCGTCGACGTCCATTGCCAGACTGCCTGTACGCAGCCGGAAACCCGGCGTTTGCGACCTTGGCTGGCAGCCCAGCACCTGCTCGGCGTGGTGGCGCACCTGCACATGCGCCGGGCAGCGTTGCAGCAGAAAACGGTAACTGTCCTGCAAATAGCGCCCGAGCAGTGCACGCGGCACGAAGTCGCCAAATGCCACCGCTCTGCCCTGCCCATCCAGGCTGATATGGCCGCGCGCGTCCAGACGTACATCCTCACGGCTGCACCATTGCAAAAAGTTCGGGCCTGGCGGTTCACACGCCGGGAAAGACGAGGAAAACGCCGACAACTGACCGGCCATGGTGTTGAGCATCAGGTAATCCGGCTGCTGCGCAAGGTGCAGCCCGCTGCCCGGCGGCTGCGGATCGAACACGTCGATACGCAGCGGTTGCCGCATGGCGTGACGACTCATGCCGATCAACTGCTCCAGAATGCTCAATCCGCGCGAGCCCATGCCGATAATGGCGACGGTATGCGTCTGCATGGCCATCACCAGCGCGCCGATTCAAAGAAGAACTGCGGCACCGGCAAAGCGCTGCCCTCGGCCACCGCCTGGCGATACACCCGCTGCCCCACAGCGAGATCGAGCACGCCAAGCCCGAACGGCGAAAAGATCGAAGCCTTGTCCGGACTCAACTCCACTTGCCCGGTCATCAACTGTGCCAGCGTCCCGGTAATGAACGAGCGGTGCTGATATTGCTGCACGGCGAGGTCAGGCGCGGTCTGAGCCTTGAGGCAGTGTTCGACGTCATCGAGGATGTTGTTGGCCTGGGCGATGACCTCCGGCCCCAGATCGCGTAACGAGATGTTCAGCACCCGTTGCCCCGGCTGAAACACCGGCTCCAGTACATAAGGGCTCGGCGCAGTAGTGGCGAACACCACCACATCGGCTTGCAGGCACGTCGCCAGGTCGCTCGGCTCGCTGTGCAGTCCATGACGACTGGCATGTCCGACCAGCGCCAGCGCCGAATCCTGGTGCTGATCGAAGACGCTGACTGCGTCCATCGTCCAGCCATCGCTGACGAACATGTCGAGGATGGTGCGGGCAATGAAACCGGCACCAATGAACGACATTCGCCCGACATGGCGCTGCTGGCGGCTCATCCAGCGCGCAGCGAGCACCGCCGAGGCTGCCGTGCGCATGGCGCTGATGCGCGAGGCCTCCAGGCAGGCAAAGGCATAGCCGGTCAGCGGATCGTTGAGGATCAGCACCGCCGAGGCGCGCTGCAGGCCCGTGTCGATATTGCCCGGAAAGCTGGAAATCCATTTGATGCCACTGACCGGCTGCTCGCCCGACAGGCTGGCGGGCAAGGCGATGATGCGATTGGCCGGTGCCTGCGCAAAACGCAGAAAGTAACTGTCGGGATTGATCGTGCGGCCAGCCTCATGATCCAGATAAGCCGCCTGCACATCTTCGATACAGGCCAGCGGGTCTGCCGCCAGCAGGCGCGCAACCACCTCACCGTCGAGCACATGGAACGCCGCGCGCTTCAGGCGCTCGGCGGCCAGCCAGACCGTCCAGCTTGAATGCCGGGAAAGCGCAGGCGCTGCCATGCTCTCCGGACACGTCTCGGCCACTGGCGAGGACAGGTCTGCCAGGGTCATGCTCAGCACTTCGCGACCAAACCGCTGTTCGACCCAGTGATCATCGTACAGCGTGTCGAGGTAGCGCTCGCCCCAGTCCGGCGACAACGCCACCACCACCGAACCGGGCTCGATACGCTCGCGCCAGGCATGCACCGCAGCGATCACCGTCGCGGTGGACCCGCCGACCAGCAGACCCTTGCTGCGCGCCAGAATGCGGCACATGGCGACGGTGTGTGATTCCGGGACCATTTCCAGCGCATGAATGCCGTCGGCATTGAAGATCGGCGGGCGCTGGCTGGTGCCCAGTCCAGGAATGAAGCGCCGGCTGGCCGGGGTGTCGAAGGTCACCGAGCCGACGCTGTCCACGGCAATGATTCGGGTGGTCGGATGATGGCGCTGAAAATGCTGAATGCAGCCCATCAACGTGCCAGTGGTCCCGGCACCGACGAACACATAATCCACATGGCCGAAATGCTGGCTGATCGAACGCGCCGTGGTTCGCGCATGGGCACGCGGGTTGGCCGCATTCTCGTATTGATTGAGCCAGACATAGCGCGGGTCGCTGGCCACTTTTTCACGAATCAGCTCGATGCGCGTCCCGAGGAACCCACCGTTGGCGTCCGGGATTTCGACCTGGATGACCTCGGCGCCGTAGCTGCGCATCATGCGGATGTTGTGGCTGGAGCTGTTGGGGTCGACCACGCAGGTAAACGGGATGCCCCGTTCAGCGCAGATCATCGCCAGCGCCACCCCGAGATTGCCCGACGAGGACTCGATCAGAATCGTGTCCGGGCCCAGCAGCCCCCGCGCCTGAAGGTCATTGATCAACCCCACGGCAGTCTTGAGCTTGATCGAGCCTGCCGGGTTGAGTGATTCCATTTTCAGGAAAAAATCGGCGCCCAGGCCAGTCACCTTGAGGAAGGCCTGATCGTGAACGATTTCGCAAAGAGAGTTGTACATGGGCTTCACTTCCACTGTGCCAGCAAAGGTTCGGCTACCGGTGCTACGGCCTGCTGAAGGGCCGTGGCGATACGCTCGGCGCGCAACGCCATCAGTGAAAACGACTGACTGTCACTGATTCCGTGGCTGCGTTCGGAAAGGCCGTTGACCCAGATATTCACGTCGCACTCGCCTTGGGTGGCGACCCGATAGTCCCGATCGATGAGCAGCCCCCCGTCGACATCGGCCTGCAGCCATGGCTGCAAACCACTCAGCAACGGCGGTATCAGGTACTGCTGATACCCGGTGCCAAGCACCACGGCATCGACCTCAACCACCTGGGTGCGCTGGCTGAAGGTGTCGGTCAGCTCGACCCGGTAGCCTTCGGCGACGGGCTCTATGGCGCTGATCACGCTGTAGGCGTAGGTCTGCAGGCGTTTGCGACCGGCAATGGAGTCTTCGTAGATCAGCGAAAACAGCTTCTGGCTTTCGTCCGGGTCGATCCCTGCGTAATTGGTCGAGCGGCTCCAGTCGAGAAAACGCTGCCGCGCGGCGGGGTCCAGGCTATGGAAATAGTCGACGTGATCCGGAGCGAATACCCGGTTGGGAAACTGGCCCAGCTGGGTGAGTTTGAAACCGGCCGAGCGATGCACTGAATGCACCTCGATGCCGGCGTCGCGGCTGACCAGCTCCAGCACCGACTCACTGGCGCTCTGCCCAGAACCGAGCACCAGCCAACGCTTGGGCAGGTGCTCGCCGAAGGCTTGCAGGCGGCTCAGAAACTGCGACGTGTGAAACAGCGTCGAGCCGATCAGCGCCTCGAACGCGGGCGGAATACGCGGAGCACTGCCGCTGGACAGCACGACATTGCGCGTCGTGAAACAGGTATCCGCCGTGCACACGCGTAGTTCATGCAGGCGCCCATGACGCAGCACCGGGTCAATCCCGGTGACCGGCGTGTTGAAGCAGGTCTGGCTGTCCACTTGCCTGGACACCCAGGCCAGATAATCCGACCATTCATGGCGACTGGCGGGACGGCCCAGCAGGCCGAAATCGAACATACGCCCCTGCTCCTTGAGGTACATCGCGAAGGAAAAGCGGCTGCGCGGGTTGCGCGGCGTCACCAGGTCACGAAATACGTGATGGTTGATGTCAGTCCCGGCCAGCAGCAGTTCGCGGTGCCATTGGCTGTCTTGCGCAGCTTCCAGATAGCGGATGGACAGCAAGCCGAGCGGATCATTGGCCTCCCGTGCGTCTTCAAAAGCACAGGCCAGCGCGATGCCGGCTGGACCAAAGCCGATACAGACGGCGTTCGAGTGCAACGTGTGTGGTGTCGAGTTACCCATGAAGTTCCTGTCCTTAGAGTTTGTGTGAAGCGGTGTTCTTGGTTTTTCTTGCGGCTATCGGGTGACGGGGGTCAGTCCTGTGGGGCCCGGGGTCCAGACGCAGGTCATCGCGCCTCGCAGCTCGCCCCGATCAAAGCTGACTGCGCCCAAAGGTGTGTTGAAGGTGGTGTGCTGCAACGCGTCCAGCAGTTGCCCGGCGCAAAGACCGCCGTTGGCCAGTTCGGCCAGCACGTAAAGCATCAGCAGGCTTTCGCGAAAGTAGGTGTGTGGCTCGGCAGCGAACAACGTTTGGTGCAGCGCGCTGGCATGGCAGCCATTTCCTGGGTTGTCAGGAGTGCCGAAACCGATGACGAACGTCTTGCCACGCTGGTCCTCGGCGCAGCCCAGGTACGGCGAGGCAGCGTCGTCAGTCAGCACCAGTGGGCGGTTACTCCCGGCCTGGCGTCGCGTCTGCCAATGTTCGCGACTGGGCTTGAGTCGGCCGGCAAATACCTCGACATCGGCGTGCTCATGCTCTTCGACGCGCTGCAATCCAGCGCGTACCAGCGCTTCGCAGATAGCAATGCACAAGGCCTGACCGTGAGCACTGTCATCAGCCTGAACATGCACGCGGCGCCATTGACGGCTCGCCAGCCAGCTCACCAGATCACCCGCCAGTTGCCGGTCCGAGGGGCAGAAACGGAATGCGTTGTGGTGCTCAAGCGTCAGGCGATCAATCGTTGCTGCCGGTGTCAGCAGCGCGATACCGGCTTGTCGATACAGCGCAGCGGCGCTGAGGGCGGCGTCCGAAGAGAAATGGCCGATGACCAGATCCGCTTTCCAGTCGATCATGTGCCGCGCCACTTCGGCCCCGCGAACGGCATTGGCTCCGTCGTCGAGGAAGTGCCATTGCACCCGCGCAAGCCCCGGCACGCAGTTGCGCGCCACGGCCAGCGCCCTCATGAAGGTCCGGGCGTGCGGCGTGTCGTGGGGGTCGAACAGTGCGCTGACACCGACCCGCAAGCCTGGCACAAGTGAGGCGAGCGGCTTCATGGCTGTATCCCAGCCAGACTGGCAGCGGGCATCTGCCGGCGTGGCGACAACGCCGACCAGCCGAGGCTCGGCCGATCCTTTCCCGCCAGATGACTGCGCAGTTGCTCGAAAGCGATACCGGCAACACCAGGAGCAAACTTGAACCCCAGTCCCGACATGCCTGCGGCCAGATAAACCGGGCTGTGCTCGGCGCAGAAACCCAGCAGCGGACGACCGTCGGCGCTGTAACTGTCGAAACCCGGCAGCACATCCAACACACGTGGGTGGGTTGCCGAACCGCACAGCCTGACAATGCGCTTGCAGGCGTCTTCGGCATGCCGCGCATCAGGCTGTGCCAGATGCTCTGGCCAGAGGCTGTTATCGCGGGCGCCGCAGCCGGTCTGCACGATATGGCGGGTCAGCGGTATCGCGTAGCTCTGGGTAACCGCATCGATCACCGGCATTGACCAGTCACTGTCAGTCAGCACCCGGGCAAGGGGGATCGAACGGGCTTCCAGCCCCGCGTGCGGCACCAGATGCTGGCTCCAGGCACCCGCAGCCACCACTACGGCCCGACAACGCAAGGTGGCGTCACCCATGTCGATGTGTACGAGGTCCGCAGCACGACAGTCGATGGCTTTGATCTCGCGATGCTCCAGCAGCAAGCCTTGCTGACGAACCACGTGGCACAGCCCAGCGACAGCCTGACGTACATTGCCGACGCAGGCACGAGGTTCGAACAGGTTGACCCGCTCAACTGCCGGGCAGTGCGGATAGCGACCGCCATCGAGTTCATGGCCCGCCAGCAGACGCATCGGGTAGCGCTCGCTACCGTGCTGCTCGATAGCCCGGCACAGATTATCCAGCTGATCCGTGGCGGCCCGGTAGATCACCCCGGTACGTCGCAGTGCGCAGGCGTAAGTGGTCGCGAAAATTCCGTCTTCCATCAAGCCGATGGACCACGCCGCAAGCTCCATCAGCAGCGGATCGCTGTCATACAGGCGAACCAGCCCGCCGGAATAACCGCTCGCCCCCAGACTGCCGGCTGCGCCCTTGTCGATCAGAGCGACCGACACACCTGCGCTACACAGCTTCGCCGCGATGCTGGCGCCGGTAATCCCGGCACCGATGACCGCTATCTCGTAATCGATGAACATGTGGTGCATCCGTTCAGATTGAGTATTCAGCGGCCGAGCCGTTCATGAGCGTGGCGTTGACCCGGGCCTCGGGCAGCCCGAATGCGGTCATGATCTGTGCTGACATTTCCGGAATCAGCGCCTTGCCAGCCACTGCGATGAACGCCGCCAGATGGCTGATGGGCCGACCTTCGGCCAGGCGTGCGCGAGCAATGGCGATGACGTCGAGCAACACCTGAGCCATGCCCTTCATAGAGAACTGCGCAGGCTCTGCAACCCTGCTCCATTGCAGGCGTAACGCTTCCAACAGCCCGGCATCCGCCCCACAGATACCGCTCCACCAGCTGTCATCGCGATGTTTTCCGGCGTCCAGCAACGCGGGAAAAAATTCGCCGAATATCTGCTCCCGCCATGCGCGGAAATGCGTCAGACGAAAATCGCCTTCGCTTTGCTCGGGTGCGATGCTTGCCAGATACAGGCGCGCACTGTCGGCACAGGCTTCACGGGCCAGATCGCCGACCCAGATCGCGTGATTGCGGCTGGTCGACAGGTTCAGGCCGTCCAGTTTCAGAAACTGATTGGGCATGAAGCGCTGGCGCACCTTGATATCGCGCAGCGCCGACAGTTGCGCCGGGTAAACAATGGCGTGGCTGAACACGCAGTCAAAGCCAAGAAAATGCACCAGCGTGCCCTGCCCCGACTGCCAGTACTGACGGAACAGCTCCGGACGCCCGACACTGTCGGCATATTCACGAAACGCCGCCATATAGCCCGCCAGCCCCATGAACCAGGTGTGGACCCGGCACGAGCCGTCGGCCTGCAGGTCGAGCCCGCCGTCGCCTGGACGGGTTACGCCCCAGTCATGAAGGTGCTCCAGCGTATCGCGCAGCCAGTTGTCGAGCGGCTTGCGCCATTGCTGGCCCAGCAGGCGATCACGCAAGTGCGGCTTGAAATCAGCCAGCTTCAGAAATGCGCGATGGACCTTTTTCCATTGCGACGGCTGCCTGCACAATTTGCAGTGCATACCGGTCATCAACTCGGCGTCAGGGGCCTGGGCGCAGTTCTCGCACTGGCTGGCATCGGACTCGGCCCCACAGTAATTGCAGTTGCCTCGGGCAAACGCCTCGTAGCCCCACACATCGCAATCAGGGCAGTACGGCTCGCTGGAATCGAGAAATTCGATCGAACCCGCGTCACGCAACGCGTTGAACACCTCGCCAACCGCCTCGGCAAACCATGGGTTGTTGTACGGGCGCATCCAGTTGTCGGGCTTGATGTTGATCGCCGCCAGCGAGGCTTCGATGCGGTCGGAATTACGCCCGGCCAGTTCGACCGGATCAACGCCCTGCTCCAGCCCCTTGCGCAGCATGTAGGACTGGTAATCGTCGGAATACGACACCAGCACACAGTCGTGACCGCGCTGGCGCTGGACCCGGGTGAACACGTCTGCGGCCAGAAACGGCCCGGCGATATGACCTATGTGCAAATCGCCATTCGGGGTGGGCGGCGTGATGGTAACGATGTACTTACTCATCGAGGCACCCCGTGGTCTCGCTGTGCTGAGCCACGAAGGCGTTCACGTAGTTCATGTCCCACCACACCACATAGAAGTGGAAGTCCTCGGCGGAATCATTGATGACGTAATGATTGGTATGTTTCGGAATCGCAGCGATATCGCCCACGGCGAAATCCATCTGTTTGTCGCCTACCACCAGACGGGCGCTGCCCTTGATGGCAATGAAGATTTCCTGATCGATCTGGGTATGCGCTTCGCTGCTGGTGCCCGGACGGACCACGCACCAGCCGCCAGCGAACGGCATCGGGTAGCCTTCCCAAGGCAACAGGCGACTGCCATCGAGCCCGTACTCCTGTACCAATGAGTCGAAGCGGGTTTTACGGTGTATATCGAACTTTTCCATGCTCAGTCCCGTACGTTTCAAGTCCGGTAAAGCATGAAATTGTTGCCAATTGTTGGCTATCCAATTGCCGGATAGCTCGGGGTCGGGAAATCGATTTTGCAGATGGCTGGTCACGCAAACACGTGCGGGTCATATGTTTTTTGGCAATGACGGGTATCAATAACGCTGATAATTGAATCGAGGGCGGCGGTGTTACCGTTGTCGGCGATGAACGAACATATCTCCAGGCCTCGCGAATCCGCGTCGCGAGGCCTGTGAATCTCTGCTCTGCTTCATCACTCCTTTGGTTAGATCTTTTAAGCCACCCCGCTTGTGCGAGGTGGCTTTTTTTTGCTTAAAGATCAAACCCGTCCACGACATTGCGGCGCTCGTTCTCGCTGCGCATGTCGTAGCTGGCGGTGGTCGAAATATTCGTGTGATGCGCAAGTTTCTGGGCAATAGACAGATCGAACTCTTCGATCACACGAGTGATGAACGAACGCCGAAAATCATGGGGCATGATGTTCACCCCCACCTGCCGCCCGCGTTGCTTGGCGATGAAGTAAATGGCGTGCTTGGTGATTCTGTCGCGGGTGATATGACTGCCGCGGCGAATCCGGTTGAACAGGAACGGGTCATCGCCCTGCCCCGGCTGCAGGCATGAGCGGCGCAGTTCCAGCCAGTCGTTCAGCGCCTGGAATGCCCACTCGGGGGCATATTTGATCAACTGCTTGTTACCTTTGCCCAGCACCCGCAGGCTGCGTTCGGCGAAGTCTATCTGTGACAGGTCCAGGTTGACCGACTCGGACTTGCGCATTCCCGAGCCGTACAGAATCGCAATGATCGCGGCGTCGCGACGCCCTTGCGGCCTGGGGTCCGCAGCGCAGGCTTGCATCAGTTCACGTATCAGCGTGCGGCGGATATTACGGCCCTTGGCCAGACGCGTCCCACTGACCGGCTTGATCGAGCGAATCTTCAATAATTGTTCGTGGCTGATCAGGTCGTGCCGCCAGGCTTCGTTCATCACACCGCGAATAGCGTTCACGTACAGCGAGGTGGTGTTGGGCGCGTAGTCGTCTTCACGCAACGTCGCGACCAGTGCGGTCACGTGGCCAGGCTGGAGGGTGTGCCAGGGAATGTCATGAATATCGACGTCAGCCATGCCCAGACGATCTGCCGCGTCCTGCAAAACGTAGGTCATGGTCAAGCGGCTTGAGGGAGCCAGGCGGTCAAGGTAGAGACGCAGCGGCTTGTTGACGTCGGGCAGCGAAGGCTGGCTGACAATACGTGCGTCCTGATCGGCATAAGGGTCTTGCGGCATGTGGAACGACGCCTTTTCTGGTGCAAACGCGCGCGAACAGCTGCGGCGCTCTTCATTCGTATTCAGGCAGCCGACTTTAGCACGAGGGCCCTGCTGCGACACCTCTGGCGCGGCTCGTTCAGCTCAGCAGCTTCAGCCCACCCGGCAATCATCGGTAACACCCTGCGGCTTGAACGACGCACTGCCTGAGATAGCCTTGGCCGACTTTTCCGGCTCCCAAGGCAAGCACGTATCTTGATTCCGCCCCTCGCTAGCAAAGCACATAGCCGTCGCGACGCGGCTGCGCACTTCTGGTTGCTGGCTCATCAGGTCAGTCAGCGCAGCGAAGCCGAACGCCTGGCGAACATTCAGGCAGGCTTTGCGCATGGATGGATCCGCGCAGTACGGGACGCGCTGGCCCTCGCCCCCCGGCAAATGGAGGCGCTGTTCAATGCATCAATTTCAACGCTAGAACGTCGTCGGCGCCAGCAACAGCCATTGGACCCCGTGGCTTCGGAGCGTCTGGATCGCCTCGCAATGATCGCAGGTCACATCCTTCGTGTGCTTGAAACACCCGAGCGCGCCGGTCGCTGGCTGGTAACACCCAACGCAGCACTTGGCGGTTGCAGCCCGTTGCAATTATGCGAAACCGGGCTAGGCACTGCCCGGATGCATCACGCACTTGAACATGCGCAGCCAGGTGACAAGGGTGAGCCCAGCGTTTTTTGACCGCTCAGCGCCCGGTGTCCACCACAACCCGGCCACGGATCTGGCCCGCGATCAATTGCGGCGCGATGTCGATCACCTCGCTCAAGCCGACTTCACGACTGATCAGCGGCAACAACGCCAGGTCAAGATCGCTCGCGAGCCTGGACCAGGCTTCCAGCCGGTCAGCGCGCGGGCGAGTTACGCTGTCGATACCCGCCAGGGTGACGCCGCGCAGAATGAACGGTGCAACCGAGCCCGGAAACTCCATGCCCTGCGCCAGGCCGCACGCAGCCACCACACCGCGATAACGAATACCGGCGCACACATTGGCCAGCGTATGACTACCGACAGAGTCGATTGCCGCCGCCCATTGCTCCTTGACCAAAGGTCGCCCCGGCTGCGAAAGGGTCGCCCGGTCAACGATCTGCGCTGCGCCGAGTTGATGCAGATAGTCACTTTCCGAAAAGCGCCCTGTGGAGGCAACCACCCGATAGCCAAGCCTGGCAAGAATAGCGATGGCGAAACTGCCGACCCCACCATTGGCACCGGTCACCAGCACATCGCCATGATCAGGCGTCAAACCGTGCTTTTCCAATGCCAGGACACTGAGCATCGCGGTGTATCCAGCCGTGCCGATGGCCATCGCCTGCGCGGGGGTGAAAGCATCCGGCAATGGAATGAGCCACTCGCTCTTGAGCCGCGCCTTTTGTGCCAGACCACCCCAGTGCCCTTCGCCAACACCCCAGCCATTGAGCAGGACCTTGTCGCCCACCCTGTACTCAGGCGTATCGCTGGCTTGCACCGTACCCGCCAGATCAATACCCGGCACCATCGGAAAACTGCGCACGATGGGGCTTTGGCCGGTGATCGCCAGCGCGTCCTTGTAGTTCAGCGTGCTGTGCGACACGTTTATTGTCACGTCACCTGCAGGCAACTGTGCTTCGTCAATATCGGTCAGATTGACGCGATAACCTGCCTCGTCCTTGTCGATCAAAATGCCCTTGAACATGTGCGCCTCCAATTTAGACTGATCGTCTTTAAATAGCCCTGAAGAAAAAGTCATTGCGGCAAACCACGAAGGTAACCGGCAATGAACGTGTTCAATGGTGTGTCGCTTTTGACCAGTCGGGCGCGAAGCACTGCCCCTTCCCAGCCGATCCAGAAAAACGCGGCCAATTCATCGCAATCGGCGCTTCTGGCCAACTCACCATGCGCCTGTGCGGCCCTGAGGCAGCACGCCAGCTTCGACTGCCAGTCCAGCAGCGTCTGCTCCAGTACGTCACGAAACCCTTCCGGCAACAGACCGACTTCCTGGCCCAGATTGCCGACCATGCAACCGCGTCGATAATCATGCCGCGCCATGCCGCTCTTGGCGCTCTGGACAAAGCCCACCAGTCGCTCCAGTGGCGAAAGCGCTTCGTCCAGCAGCCAGTGGTCCAGCCGTTGTGCAAAGTAGCGGGCGTATTCATCCAGTACCGCCCGGCCGAAAGCTTCCTTGCTGGTGAAATAGTGATAGAACGAGCCTTTGGGAATGCCGATTTCCTTGAGGATGTAATCCAGCCCGGTAGCCGAGAAGCTTTGTTCGGTCAGCACTTCCAGACCGCGGCGCAATAGTGCCTCGCGGGTTTCGAGGTTGTCGCGGTCCACTTTCGGTGGCCGCCCTGGGCGTCTGGTTTTTACAGGCAATTGAGTCATGCAGGAATATTAGACCGATCGTTTTTTATGTCAACCTCGCCGCGCGGTCTATGTTTTGCGCCGGAAATGCCGTTTGCCATTCACGCTATTCTCGCGCTCAATGCCCTGTGCATGACTGCCCGAATACAAGCCGGAGAAACACATGAGCCAATGGCCGGACACCCGCATTATTGACCTGTTAACTATAGAACTGCCCGTGCTGCAAGCGCCTATGGCCGGAGCCACCGGATCACAAATGGCCATTGCTGTCGCGAAAGCTGGCGGGCTGGCATCGCTGCCCTGCGCAATGCTGACCACTGAGAAAATCGAACAGGAAGTCACCACCTTTCGGCAACACACTGGCAATCTGCCGCTGAACCTGAACTTCTTCTGCCATCAGGCTCCGGCCTACGATGCCGAACGCGCCGAAGGCTGGAAACAGGCACTCAAACCCTATTACGAAGAGTTGGGGGCCGATTTCGATGCGCCGACGCCCGTCTCCAACCGTGCCCCTTTCGACAGCGACACCTGTACGCTGGTCGAGCGCCTGAAGCCGGGGGTGGTGAGCTTCCACTTCGGCCTTCCCGAGCGAGCACTGCTGGAGCGGGTCAGAGCTACTGGGGCAAAGATCATTTCATCGGCCACTACGGTCGAGGAAGCCGTCTGGCTGGAGCAGCATGGCTGCGATGCGGTAATTGCCATGGGCTACGAAGCCGGTGGTCATCGGGGTCTATTCCTCAGCGATCAACTGCACACTCAGGTCGGCACTCTGGCGCTGGTGCCGCAAATAGTGGACGCCGTGCGCATCCCGGTCATCGCTGCGGGCGGTATTGCAGACGGCCGCGGAGTTGCGGCGGCAGTTGTTCTGGGCGCTTCGGCGGTCCAGGTAGGTACGGCGTATCTGTTCTGCCCTGAAGCCAGCGTCAGTGCACTGCATCGCCAGGCGCTGCACACTGCAACGGACAGCCAGACTGCGCTGACCAACCTCTTCACCGGGCGTCCGGCGCGCGGCATCGTCAACCGGATCATGCGCGAAGCTGGCCCCGTCAGCCCACTCGCCCCTGCGTTCCCTCTGGCAGGCGGTGCCCTGATGCCGTTGCGCGCACAAGCGGAAAAACAGGGCAGCAGTGACTTTACCAATCTCTGGGCAGGTCAGGCAGTGGGTATCAAACATCAGTTGGGCGCGACCGAACTGACTCGGCAACTGGCTGAAAACGCGCTGAAAATTCTCTCCCCCCGGTAAAACAGTGCTTTCAGAACAACAGGCTGTCGCTATATATTTAACTATATAGCGAAACGCCTTTATTTCGACGGCGTGCGTTTTTATCATCAAGGAGCTGTTCCATGCGAACGACTACGCTGCGCGCCATTCTCAAGTTCTCTGCCCTGGCCTTCGCCGCATCGGCTACAGCCAACGCGCTTGCCGACGAGGTGCAGGTCGCCGTCGCGGCCAACTTCACAGCGCCCATCCAGGCGATTGCCACTGACTTCGAGAAGGACACCGGCCACAAGCTTGTTGCCGCGTTTGGCGCTACCGGCCAGTTCTACACACAGATCAAGAACGGCGCTCCTTTTGAGGTGTTCCTGTCGGCCGACGACACCACCCCCGCAAAGCTTGAGCAGGAAGGCGACACCGTCAAGGGCTCGCGCTTCACGTATGCGGTGGGCACCCTGGCGCTTTGGTCGGCCAAGGACGGTTATGTAGACAGCAAAGGCGAAGTGCTCAAGACCAATCAGTATCAACACTTGTCCATCGCCAACCCCAAGACTGCCCCTTATGGCCTGGCAGCGACGCAAGTGCTAAGCAAACTGGGCCTGACCGACGCAACCAAAGCCAAAATAGTCGAAGGACAGAGCATTACCCAGGCCTACCAGTTCGTTTCCACCGGCAATGCGGAACTTGGCTTCGTGGCTCTGTCACAGATCTACAAGGACGGCAAACTGACCAGCGGTTCGGCCTGGATCGTGCCGGACGCCCTGCATGACCCGATCAAGCAAGATGCCGTCATCCTCAACAAGGGCAAAGACAACGCCGCTGCCAAGGCGCTGGTCGAGTACCTTAAAGGCCCGAAAGCAGCCGCCATCATCAAGTCCTTCGGATACCAGCTGTAAATGCCACTGGGAAGTGCCGACATCGCGGCGATCTGGCTCACACTGAAGCTGGCGTCATTGACCACCGTCATCCTGTTGATCATCGGCACGCCCATCGCGCTGTGGCTGGCGCGCACTGATTCATGGCTCAAGGGGCCGATTGGCGCGGTCGTCGCCCTGCCCCTGGTTTTGCCGCCGACAGTCATCGGCTTTTATCTGCTGCTGTTGCTTGGCCCCAACGGAGCTGTGGGTCAGCTTACCCAGAGCCTGGGACTGGGCACACTGACCTTCAGTTTTGCCGGACTGGTGATCGGCTCGGTCCTGTACTCGATGCCTTTCGTCGTGCAGCCGTTGCAGAACGCATTTGCAGCGATCGGCACTCGCCCTCTGGAGGTAGCAGCCACCTTGCGTGCAGGCCCATGGGACACGTTCTTCCACGTGACTCTGCCGCTGGCAAAACCTGGTTTTATCACCGGTGCGATTCTGGGATTCGCCCACACGGTCGGCGAGTTCGGCGTGGTGCTGATGATTGGCGGCAACATTCCCGAGAAAACCCGCGTGGTGTCCGTGCAGATTTTCGATCACGTCGAGTCCATGGAGTACCTGCAAGCGCACTGGCTGGCCGGAGCGATGCTGGTGTTCTCCTTTCTGGTGCTGTTGGCGCTGTATTCCAGTGGTAAATCCAAAGCAGGATGGAGCTGAGTCATGGCCTCACCGATAGACGTTCGCCTGCAGATGAGCTACCCGGACTTCACCGTGAGTACCGACCTGGCCCTGCCGGGGTCGGGCATCACGGCGCTGTTCGGGCCTTCAGGCTCGGGCAAGACCACCTGCCTGCGCTGCATTGCCGGGCTGGAAAAAGCCAGCCACGGCTACGTTCGTGTTCATGATGAAGTCTGGCAAGACACTGAAAAAGACATTTTCCTCGCTCCGCACAAGCGGGCGATCGGCTATGTATTTCAGGAAGCCAGCCTGTTCCCGCACCTGTCCGTGCGGGCCAATCTGGAATTCGGCATGAAACGCATCCCGCGTCAGCAGCGCAGCATTCAATTGCAGCAGGCTGCTGAACTGCTCGGCATCGACCATCTGCTGGAGCGCAGCCCTGACAAGCTGTCCGGTGGCGAGCGTCAGCGCGTGGGCATTGCACGCGCACTGTTGACCAGCCCGCGCCTGATGCTGCTCGATGAACCTCTGGCAGCGCTGGACGCCAGGCGCAAAAGTGAAATCCTGCCGTACCTCGAACGCCTGCATGAGGAGCTGGACATCCCCATGCTGTATGTCAGCCACGCTCAGGACGAGGTGGCGCGGCTGGCAGATCATCTGGTGCTGCTTGAAGCAGGCAACGTACTGGCCAGCGGCCCGATTCGCGAAACACTGGCGCGCCTGGACCTGCCACTGGCCATGGGCGGCGATGCAGGCGTGGTCATTGAAGGAACGGTCAGTGCCTATGATCGTCATTACCAGTTACTGAGTGTGACGCTGCCCGACAGCACATTGTGCATGCGCGTCGCACACGCCGAAATGCAGATCGGCACCCTTCTGCGCGTCAAGGTTCAGGCCCGGGATGTCAGCCTGAACCTGCAACCCGACGATCAAAGCAGCATTCTCAACCGCTTGCCGGTTACTGTGGTGGAGGAAGCGCTGGCCGACAACTCGGCACATGTGCTGGTGAAACTGGACGCCGGGGGCACACCTTTGCTCGCGCGCATCACGCGTTACTCAAGTGACCAGTTGAACCTGCACAGAGGCCAGTCGCTTTGGGCGCAGATCAAGGCGGTTGCGGTACTGGCCTGAGGCCCTGAAAAACCGGTCAGGCAGCAAATATACGGCACCACGGTAAAAGGCCGAGGTCAGTGTTTTTAACTGCCTTTGGAAATTAGCCATGCCTGACTCGACTGCCATCAGCCAGCCCGCCAGTGACCTGCATTATGTAGACGACACTCAGCCGGGCCTTACGCGCAAGGTACTGCGCGGCAAATTCGCCTACTTCAACATTGAAGGTGAGCGCATCAGGGACGAGTCGGAGATCAAGCGCATCAACGCGTTGGCAGTCCCGCCCGCCTACACCGATGTGTGGATCTGTGCCGACCCGATGGGCCACCTGCAGGCTACCGGACGTGACGCACGCGGCCGCAAACAATACCGCTACCACCCGCGCTGGCGCGAGATACGCGACCAGGATAAATACTCGCGCCTGATAGAGTTCGGTCATGCGTTGCCCAAGGTTCGCAAGCAGATAGAAGCACAACTCGCGCAGCCGGGCATGGGCCGGGAAAAGGTTATGGCGACGGTCATTTCATTGCTGGATGCGACGCTGATCCGCATCGGCAACAGCCAGTACGCCAAGGAAAACCGGTCATACGGCCTGACCACGCTGCGCAACAAGCATGTCGAGGTAAAGGGCGGCCAGATCCTCTTTGAATTCCGGGGTAAAAGCGGCGTCGAGCACAAGGTAAGCGTCAAGGACCGGCGTCTGGCCAATGTGATCAAGCGTTGCATGGAATTGCCGGGGCAGAACCTGTTTCAGTACCTGGACGAAGACGGCGTGCGTCATGCGGTGACGTCATCCGATATCAACGCCTACCTGCAAAGCCTCACCGGCTCGGATTTCACCGCCAAGGATTACCGGACCTGGGCAGCCAGCGCTTTGGCTTTGGCCACCCTGCAAAAGCTGCACTGGGAACCGGAAGCCGACGCTAAACGACACATCGTCGATATGGTCAAGGCCGTCTCGAAACAACTGGGCAACACCCCGGCCATCTGCCGCAAATGCTACATCCATCCTGCGGTGCTGGAGGGCTTTCTGCTCGGCAACCTGGCCAAACTCCCCCGCTCCCGACAGCGTAAAGGCCTGCGCCTGGAAGAAGTTGCCCTGGCCAGTTACCTGAGGATACTGGCTGACAAAGTCGACGCCGTGGTTAACGAGGCAGTGGCGAAAGAGCGCAAAGCCTGATCGGCAGGAGACGGAAATTCAGCCTTTGCTCCAATAAAAATTCGTAGCCTCATGATTTGCCAAGCATTTCTGACAGACAAAAAAGCGTCATCCTGAGCCATTTGTGACGCTTTCAAGCTTGCTTCATGAGGGCCGGGTGTATATATTCCCTGCTCTTGGCGCTACCGCCCCGATGGCGAAATTGGTAGACGCAAGGGACTTAAAATCCCTCGTCCTTTGGACGTGCCGGTTCGACCCCGGCTCGGGGCACCATATATAAATCAAGGGCTTACGCGCTTTATGTGCGTAAGCCCTTTTTACGCCCGGTATCTGGAAATAGTTTTACACCACTCATTGCGATGAGCTATTGCAGGTCTAACCCCTCACCTGCACGTAAAATTTACGTCGAATTCGAATACTGACAAGACGAAAAGCCGCAACTTTACCGAGCGCAAAAATATAGCCGACTATTGAAATCAATACGTCATTTGAAATCAACATCAAACGTCTGGTAAAAAGCCGCCCCCGTATCGGCGACGATCCACAAAAGAAGGACGATGTGATGCCCTTGCTTGCCAGACGGTAATTTAACGGTGAGCGCTGTTTTTGCCTGTAGCTCGTCTTTGTGCTGGTCGAACGGCACCTGAGTGTACAAATCCTCGTAAAAAGGTTCTGGCTCAAGGTGATCACGTGTGATGCGGGTAGTTTCATCCCAACCGTCCTTGGTGATGAACCACAGGTAGCCGCGTGTAACATGAGCTGCGGCATATTTCCATTCAACGTCGAAGTCTGCACCGGCCGCGACGTCATGACGTTTCCACCCGGCCACCTTTTTGCCGGGATTGAGATCTTTGAATTCCTGGTCCGTGTAGTTTACATACTTGCGTGCATCATCAGCCTTGCCTCCACTTAGAATAACGCCGTCCGCCGGCGGCGTGTTGCTCTTCGTGTCGGTCGGATAGCCGGGGAAATCTCCTGCCTCAGTCAACGGAAAGTTCTTTCCTCCCTCCAGTTCATTGTCTTGCCACTCCCCGAGGAGCCCTAGGTCAATTAGTTGCGAGCCACGAGTTGCGGGACTGATAACGCGTCCGTGCCGGGCCTGATTGCTATCAAGATCGCTCATATCCATATCCTCAATTATTCAGCAGGCACACTAGGCCTGTTCATGAATTGAAGCGCATTTTCTCCAGTAGGCGACCTAACAGTTCAGACAGTAGACGTTATTCTCCACACTCTGATAGGGCCGTGCTTCACGTCACGACGCACGCCTCACCCGTGCTCCAGAACGGCGACGTTCAAAGCATATAGTTGATCCGAAAAATGTTTCCCTCAGGGTCCAGCAAGACCGCCTGATACCAATGGTAATAGGTCAGATACGGTTCCTTGACCAGCCTCGCTCCCATAGCAACCGCCAGCGGCACCAGCCTGTCCACCTCGGACTGTTCGTCAACGTCGATATTGAGCAGAAACCGGCATCCAGTACTGCCCGCGAACTCATCCAGGCCCAGCAACTCATAGGCAGCGAGGGCATTGAAACCGATGCAGGATCTGCCCGTATCGAGCCCACGAAAAATCGGCGACCTGATTGCCTCGATTTCGCTGAAGCCAAACAGTTTCGAGTAGAAACCGCTCAAGGCGACGATGTCCTGCGCGAGCACGTTGACGTAAGACAGTGAGTTCATATCAGGCCACCTTGCTGCCGCCAAAGGTGGTCTGCTTGACGAACTTGGACAGCAGATGATCGCCTGACGTAACCGGCGCATGCCGAGGCGTTGTGCCAGGCAACAGGCAACCTGGCAGACACTCGATCAAGGTGTCGTAGTTGGGCTGATGGAAAAACACCAGCGACTGCCGACGGTTGTCCTGCTCGCTGGTCATCGGCGGGTTGACTACTCGATGCAAGGTGGAAATCCATTGGTCGTTGGTCCACTGCATCATCAGATCGCCAATGTTCACCACAAAACCATTCTCGACATACGGCACATCGACCCATTCGCCCTGCCGATTGCGCACTTGCAAGCCGCCCAGCGCGTTGTCGGGGCGCACGATGGTCAGGCTGCCGTAGTCGGTGTGCGCACTGGCGCGTAACTGGCCGACCTCGACTTCGGTCTTGATGTCCGGGTAACTCAGGCTGCGGAACATGCTGATATGTCGGTCGATCTTGTCATCAAAAAAATACTCGTCCAGCTCCAATGCCAACGCAAACAGGCGCATCAACGACTGGGCCAGTTCGCTCATGGCATCGAAATAAGCCTGGTAGGCCGCTTTGAGTCCGGGTAACAACGCCCCGGCAGGCCAGACATTCGGGGCGAAGTGCGGCCCCGCTTGGGCATTGTGATAATAATCTTCATCCGGCACATTGCTCGGCCCGATGGAGAAAGACTCCTTGAGATCCCCAGGCGCACTTTCTTCCAGAGAATACGACAGGCTCTCCTCGGCAACAGCGCTGTAACCGCGCACCATCTCAGGACTGGGACGATCCACTTTGCGTTTGTCCGCGAGCGGTAAATCAAAAAACTGACGAGTTAACTGCGAAACCCGATCTACAAGCTCTCCGGGAATCTGATGTTCGGTGATGACCAGAAAACCAATGTCCTTGCACGCCTGATTGACTGCCTGAGCCACGGCTACCTTGCCGTCAGGTTCTCCTGAAAAATACGGGGCCAGGTCGATAATAGGCACATATTGCAGAGTCATACGGCTGCTTCCTCTTGCTGACACAGTGCGGAAAAGTCTCACCGGCAAAGGTGAAGGTCAGCGAGACAGGGGCAGAAACCATGCCACTGGAAGAATTCATAAATCATACAAACAGTTAGCTGTCGCAATCGTTCAAGCCAGATCAGTCGGTCTGAAACAGAACGCATGGTTTGAATGCGCAGGCACTGAAAAACGAGCCAGAACTGCGCACAGTTGACCGGGTTTTTCTATGCAATTTCAATGCGCCGGATGACGTCTGCGGTCGTTGTGACCTCACCGAATTCATAGGCAATCGTCGTGAGCGATATTCTCTGAACCTCTTCGGCTGAAACAGCACCGAATCCGACGTCGGGGTAGTCCATCGCAGCACTGGCGTCGCTCAGGGCGATGACCTTGTACTCACGGTGCACGCCGTCCCTGATCGTGGTTTCACAACACACATTGGTAACTGTACCGCAGACGATGATCGTGTCGACATCCCGCGCACGCAGCACGGTGTCCAGGTCCGTATTATGAAAGCCGCTGTAAAACAGCTTGTCGACAATCACATCACCCGACTGAGGCGCGAGCGCCTCGATGATCTCAACGTCCGGATCATGCTGTGCGAGGATCTGGTCCACATTCGGATACAGGTCGCGCATGCGCCCGGTGTCCGAACCATCACCGCGTACGATATGGCGAAGGTAAACCACCATCATCCGGGCAGCCCGTGCGGCTAGCAGCAGATTCCGGACAGGTTGGACGATATCCGCTGTACTTTTCACGTACAACGCCCCAGTGGGCTCACAAAAGACTTTTTGCATGTCTACGACGATGACAGCCGTTCTACGCGGGTTGATCGGCCACCGGACAAGGGGTTTGCTCATGCTACATACCTCGATTTAGCCTGACGGGCTGGATAGCCTTGCCAAGCAATAATCGTGCTGTATGTATCAAGGACATCTAAGGAAGAACTGCGCATCGGCCACACGCCAGTAAAGAGCGTGTGTCTAGCGCGCCTGAGCTGCCGTCCTAAACGCAATCAAATACAAGGAGCGTTGTTATGAGCCCAGGCTTCGCAGAGCAAAAAGAGTCGGGCAGGTTTCAGCTGAAACCCCATAGCATGTTGGCGATGGCGCTAGTGCTTGCCTTGACGGGATGTGGAACGATCAACACGACGTTCAGACCCGATTCCGTAGCAGGTGAAAAACTCACTGACTGGAAATCACATTGCTCATCCATTCCGCGAATCTACGGTGGGGTTATGCTCGATTTCTGTGAACTGAACGCCGAGCCAAAACCGAGTAGCCCTTATCAGAAGAGCGGTGAACCTGAGTGGGTTCTACTGGACATGGGTGTATCAGGCATCGCCGATACATTGCTCCTGCCCTACACGATTTATCAGCAAAACCAATACGGCTACATCAACGCAAGCCGCTTTAAATAGCCGAGTTCTGGTTTCGGAACCCCTCACTTTCCCGCGCCCAATAAAAAGCCCCGCAGACGTTAATCTGCGGGGCTTTGAATAGTGGAGGCCGAGGTCGGAATCGAACCGGCGTAGGCGGATTTGCAATCCGCTGCATAACCATTTTGCTACTCGGCCTCAAACGAAAGATGCTTCACTTAAACATCAAACGCATTTTGATTTAGCGGGAAACCAATATTTCTTTGGCTTTCAACCCATTGAATCTAAAGGGTTTTTTTCAATTCCTCGCTCAGGAATGGACGCAATTCTGTACTGCTTCGCATGCCATGTCAAGAACGAGGAGAAAATAATTCTCCCTGCGCGTAGACGTACTCGTTATTCCGTCTGTCGCTCAAGAGGAACATAGGGACGAAAAAAGTCCGACCCCATCCATTGGGGCGTTTTATCCGTAGTCAATGGTTGGGCACGCTGGTAGCTGTTTGCGTTTTTCGAGTAGCCCTTGTGGTCATACTCGGCCATGAACGGGTAAGGGAAAACCATGCGGGTACGCCCTCGATTACCTACGTTTTCCTTCACCATGGACGCAGGCAGTGCCTCACGAAGTGGTCTCTGCCTGTTGCCAGCCTTCTCGGGCCCTGCCTGTCGGGTGACGATGGCATCCGGTGCCTGGCTTTTCTCGACCCAGGTCATGATCGGCGTCAGCAGATCAATCAGGCTTGGCCCTTCCCCGCCGCCACAGTGATAGACGCCGGGCAACATGTATAGCCGCGAGAATGCCTCGGTGCGGCTCTTGCCCATCTGCGCTTCGACCGCCTCATGGTACGCGAGGGTATTGAGCGGCGAGATGTTCGGGTCGGACCAGCCGTGCCAGAGAATCAGCTTGCCGCCACGACTGGCGAATCGCGACAGATCAGGGTTGGTAGCGTCGTACAGCGTATGCAGCGGGCGTAGTTGATCAAAGGTTTTCTTGTCGAAGTTCAGCGCATTCAGATCGAAATCTGCGCCAGGGTTTTTCTCGAACACCACATTGCCAATGGCTTCCCGTGCAGCCGTCTCGCTGTAAACGGTCTGATCGGCGCTCACTGGCACGAACACGCCCGCCCAGGCCAGTTCCGAGCCCGGCTGAGGTCCGCCTAGGGTCAACCGTGCTCCGCTGACGGCGTCTTTAGGCCCTTCGTAGAAGTGTCTGACGGTGGCCAGCTCCTCTGCGCTCAGGCAGTTGGCATTGTCGGCAGAAGCTTTGCATTGCAACACGGCGGGGTCGAAGTGGCAGATGCGCGGGTCCGCAATAAGGCCGTCGATCTGCCCGTCCAGCACATCGCACTGATCGAGTACGGCCTTGTGCAACAACGGCAATCGGGAGGCGAGAAGGATCGGCTTGCCATCCGACCCTCTGTTGGAGCGGGCCATCCAGCCGTGATAGAGCGTTTTTTGTACCTGAAAGTTGAGTGCCGGAGCCCCGGCAATGATGCCATCGAAATCTTCCGGATAACGCTGGGCTTCGATCAATGCCTCACGGCCACCATCCGAACAGCCACTGAAGTAGGTGTATTCGGCTTTGCGGCCATAGAACGCCATGATCAGTTTCTTCGACGCCAGCGCCGTGAGGTGAACCCCGCGATGGGCAAAATCGGCGCGTTTCTGCGGGTCGTCGCCAAAATGGTTGTCTGCCGCGCGATGCCCCATGTCGGTGGACGCCACTGCGAACGCACCGGTATTCAAAGGCGTGCAGCCGTCAGCGGCGCGCACAGTCGAGTTGATGTTGCCACACAGCCCACCGCAGCCGACTTGCAAATAACGCTGTTGCCAGGCTGCGGTTGGCAGCTCAAGTCTGAAACCGATCTCCGGTGCCAAACGCCCCTCCACGGCGCAGACTGCCACGCCGTCCCGGGACGATTCGCTGGCTGTCAGCACGCGACTGCCCTGCCCGCCGATATCGTTGAGGTCCACGCCGGTCAGCGCGGAGCACGCGCTGATCGGCTTGACCACCGCAAGCCGGGCAATGTTGTCGGCAGTTGCAGAGGACGGCGTACGAGCCTGGGCTGGCGTCTGAATGATGAGTGAAGTGACCAGCAGCGACAGAGCGCGGACGTACTTCGGCTGGGAGGGTTTCATGAGAACTCCTGTTCATGAAGGATCAAAACCACAGTACGAGCACCTAAATGACCGCACTGCAGGTAAGGGTAAAACGTTTAAGCCAGGCAATTATTCAAAGGCTGGTAGAAAAAGTCACCCCGGATTCCATCCGCCGCCCATAACCTTGTAGAGCGTTACCCGGTTGCTCTGCTCGGTGAGGCGAAGGGAAATCAGCTCCTGCTCGGCACTGTATAACGAGCGCTGGGACTCAAGTGCCTCCAGATAACTCTGCGACCCGCCGCGATACAGGGCATCGGCCAGTTCGTAGCTCCTGCGGCTGGCATCGGTATAGGCCTGTTGTGCGGCAACCCGCTCGTCAAGTGTGCTGCGCACCGCAAGCGCATCGGCCACCTCTTTGAACGCAGTTTGAATCGTCTGCTGATAGGTCTGGATCTGAATCTGGTTTTCGACCTTGGCCGAGTCGAGCGTGGCGCGATTGGAACCGCCATCGAAAATCGGCACGCTGATGCTCGGCGCAAAGCTCCATGCTCCGGTCCCGGATTTGAACAGGCCGGAAAGGCTGGTGCTGGAAGAGCCTGCACTGGCAGTCAGGGTGATACTGGGGAAGAACGCCGCACGCGCTGCACCGATATCAATGTTCGCGGCTTTGAGTGTGTGCTCGGCACTCAGCACGTCCGGGCGACGTTGCAGGAGGCTGGAAGGCAGGCCATCCGGCACCTGCACCAATTGCGCCACCGACTGCATGTCGGCGTTGGGCAGCAGTTCCTCAGGCAGGTCGCTGCCCACCAGCAGACGCAGGGCATTACGGTCCTGAAGAATCTGGCTTTTATATTGCGCCACATCGCCCCTCGCCGATTCGACCGTTGTCTGCGCCTGGGCCACTTCCAGCCCGGAAGAACCGCCCAGCGAATGACTGTTTCTGGTCAGGTCGTAGCTTTTCTGCTGACTGGCCAGCGTGTCTTCAGCCAGCTTCAGAAGCTGGTTGTCGGCAGCCAGCGTGAGCCAGCCGGTCGCCACTTCGGCGATCAGGCTGATCTGCGTGCTGCGCCGGGTTTCGGTCAAGGCCAGGTAATCCTCGAGCGCTTCGTCCTGAAGGTTCTGAATGTGCCCGAACACATCCAGCTCATAGCTGCTCAAGCCAAGCTGCGCGCTGTACTCGTGGCTGATCGACGATTTGCCAGTCATCGAGGTCGATGACGGCGTGCGTGTATGCGTGCCGCTGCCGCTGGCATCAATGGTCGGCAGGCTCGCGGCACGCTCGATACGGTATTGAGCCTGGGCTTTCTCGACATTCAGGCTGGCCAGGCGCAGATCACGGTTATTCACCAATGCCAGGGTTTGCAGGCGTACCAAACGCTTGTCGGTGAAAAAGTTCTGCCAGTCGATATCCGTGGGCACGCTGCCTGACGCAACCGGTTGGCCCGCCGTCGTCGGCAGCCATTGGCTCGATACAGGTGCCTCGGGGCGCTGATAGTCCGGGGCCAGGTTGACGCAGCCCGCGAGCAGCGCCGTGACAGCCAGCGAAGGCCAGAAAAGACGCATCATGCTTCACCTGTAGATGTGGCTTGGGCAACCGCAGCATTGCCTGAAGAACGACTGAAGCGGCGACGGACTTCAACGAAGAACAGCGGCACCAGGAAAATCCCCAGCACGGTAGCGCTGAACATGCCGCCCAGCACGCCAGTGCCGATTGCATTGCGCCCAGCCGAGCCTGCGCCAGTGCTGAGGGCCAACGGCAGTACACCGAACATGAACGCCAGCGAGGTCATAAGAATCGGGCGCAGGCGTTGCCGGGCAGCAATAAGGGTGGCTTCATGCAGGCCTTTTCCCTGTTCCTGAAGGTGCTTGGCGAACTCGACGATCAGAATCGCGTTCTTTGCCGCCAGGCCGACGGTGGTCAACAGTCCGACCTGAAAGTACACGTCATTGCTCAAACCGCTGAGCCGCGTCGCCAGCACCGCGCCGACCACGCCCAGAGGCACCACGAGCATGACCGAAAACGGTACTGACCAGCTTTCATACAAGGCAGCGAGGCAGAGGAACACGAACAGCACTGAAACCGCGTAGAGCATGGGCGCCTGAGAGCCGGACAAACGCAGTTGGTAGGACTGTCCGGTCCATTCGTAACCGATGCCTTCGGGAAGCTGCTTGATGATTGCTTCAACGGCATCCATTGCCGTGCCCGAGCTGACACCCGGCGCAGGATCACCCACCACTTCAAGCGACGAATTGCCGTTGTAGCGTTCCAGCAAGGGCGAGCCGTAGCTCCAGCTGCTGCGGGCAAATGATGAGAACGGGACCATTTCGTCATTGCTGTTGCGCACGAACCAATGGTTCAGATCGGCTGATTGCATACGCGAAGCAGCCTCGCCCTGCACGTAGACTTTCTTCACTCGCCCCTGATTGAGGAAGTCATTGATGTAGCTGCCGCCCAGCGCAGTGGAAAGAGTCGAATTGATGTCACTGGTGGAAAGGCTCAGCGCTCCGGCCTTGCGGTCATCAATGGTCACTTTCAACTGCGGAGTGTCGTCCAGGCCGTTGCTGCGCACGCCCAGCATGCTCGAGTCCTTTCTCGCCATCTCGATAAACTGCTCGCGTGCCGCGACCAGCGCCTCATGCCCCACGCCGCCAAGGTCCTTGATCTGCACATCAAACCCCGAACTCTGCCCCAGCCCGCGCACCGCAGGCGGCTGCATGACAAACACACTGGCGTCGCCAATGCTGGCCAGCGCCAGCGTTGCCCGCTGTGCTACCTGCGCTGCGCCCTGCCCCTCGCCGGAACGCTCGCTCCAGTCCTTGAGCTTGATGAACGCCCTGGCGGTGTTCTGGCTGTTACCGCCCATCCCCAGCCCTGAGATACTGATCAACGCCTCGACCTCCGGCTGCTTGAGCATGTAGGTCTCGAACTGCCTCATAACCGCCTGCGTACGGCTGTCAGTAGCGCCAACCGGCAGTTGGATCTGCGCCATCAGCGTACCTTGGTCCTCATCCGGCAAGAACGACGTGGGCAGGCTGACATAACCCACCGCCATGGCCACCAGCACCAGCACGTACACCAGCAGAGCCCGTCCACGATGTTTGACCACACCGCTAACGCCTCGCTGGTAACGGTCGGCACTGCGGTCGAAGGTGCGGTTGAACCAGCCGAAAAAGCCGCCCCGTTGTGCATGCAACTGAGCATCCGAGGCTTTGAGCATCGTTGCGCACAACGCTGGCGTCAGGGTCATCGCCACCAGAACCGAAAGCAGCATTGCCGAAACAATGGTTACCGAGAACTGCCGGTAGATGATCCCGGTGGAGCCGCTGAAAAAGGCCATCGGGATGAATACGGCGCTCAGCACCAACGCGATGCCGATCAGCGCACTGGTAATTTCATCCATTGATTTGCGGGTCGCCTCCAGCGGGCTCAGTTGCTCTTCGCCCATCACCCGCTCGACGTTTTCCACCACCACAATCGCATCGTCGACCAGCAGGCCGATGGCCAGGACCATCGCGAACATGGTCAGGGTGTTGATCGAATAGCCGAACAGCGCCAGCGCGCCGAACGTGCCCAGCAGCACCACCGGCACGGTAATCGCCGGAATCAGCGTGGCGCGCAGGTTCTGCATGAACAGAAACATGATCAGCACCACCAGTACGATCGCCTCACCCAGCGACTTCACCACCTCTTTGATCGACAGGCTCACGAACGGTGTCGTGTCATAGGCAATCACTGTCTTCAGTTGCATCTGCGTGGGGTAGAACGGCTCCAGTTCCTTGAGTTTGGCCTTGATCGCTTCGCCAACGCTCAGCGCGTTTGCGCCTGACGCCAGTTGAATGCCCATTGCCGCCGCTGGCCTGCCATTGAGCGCCGAGTTGATGTCGTAACTCTCGCTGCCCAGTTCCACCCGCGCCACATCGCGCAGGAGCACAACAGCACCGTCGCTGGAAGATTTGACGACCACGTTCTCGAACTGCTCAGGCGTCTGCAGCTTGCTGCGGGCGCTGATGGTCGCATTCAGTTGCTGCCCGGCCACAGCAGGCAAGGCGCCCAACTGGCCTGCCGAAACTTCGGTGTTCTGCGCCTCCAATGCCGAGCTGATGTCGGAGGGCATCAGTGCGTACTTTTCCAGCCTGGCCGGGTCAAGCCAGATACGCATGGCGTACCCCGAACCCAGGGTCTGCACGTCGCCGACGCCATCCACACGGCTGAGCTGATCGAGCAGCGTGCTGGAAATGTAATCACCTATCTGTGTACCCGTGACACTTTCGTTATCGGAGGCCAGGGCAACCAGCATCAGAAAATCGGAACTGCCCTTGGTCACCGTCAAACCTTCACTTTGCACGCTTTGCGACAGGCGCGATTCAGCCTGTTGCAGTTTGTTCTGCACTTGCATCTGCGCCACATCCGGGTCGGTGCCTGCGGCGAAGGTCAGACTGATGCTCGCGCTGCCCGCAGAACTACTGGATGCGGACATATAAGTCAGCCGGTCCAGACCCTTCATCTGCTGCTCGATGACCTGGGTGACCGAGTCTTCGACGGTCTTGGCCGATGCGCCAGTGTAGGTAGCGGAGATCTTTACCGTCGGCGGCGCGATATTGGGGTATTGCTCAAGCGGCAGTTGGCTGATGGACAATCCGCCGGCGAACATGATGCAGATGGCAATGACCCAGGCAAAGATGGGCCGATCAATGAAGAAACGAGCCATGTTCAGCCCTCCTTCACGGTAGCGGCAGTGGCCGCAGTACCAGATACTGGCGAATCGGCGTTGTCAGCGCTCTGCACGGTAACCTCGGTGCCCACCGGCGTTTTCTGACCGCCCTCGACCACCACCTGCTCATTGGCCTTGAGCCCGCTGCTCACCCACCACTGGTTGCCCACCGTGCGGTCGACACTGATCACCCGCTGCTCGATCTTGCCGTCGACCACCAGTAACACGGTGGTCTGGCCACTGGCACTGCGGGTGACGGCCTTTTGCGGAATCAGGATCGCGTTGTGATCCTGCGCTTGCTCCAGCACAGCCACCACGTACATGCCGGGCAGCAACAACCGCTCCGGATTGGCAAAGCTGGCACGCAGCGTCACGGTACCGGTGCCTTCATTGACGCTGACGCCACTAAATTGCAGACGGCCGTCGTGGTTATAAGTGCTGCCGTCATCCAGCTTGAGGGTGATTCTGGCTTCCCCATCGCCGTTGGTTTGCAGCTTGCCGCTGGCCAGGTCGCGCTTTAGACGCAGCAACTCGGTGGTGGACTGCGTGACATCGACGTAAATCGGGTCCAGTTGCTGAACCGTGGTCAGCGCGGTGTCCTGCTGGGCCACCACCAATGCACCGGGGGTCACGGTCGAGGTCTCGATGCGGCCACTGATAGGCGCGGTAATCCGTGTGTAGGCCAGACTGATGCGTGCGGTCTGCACATCGGCCTCCGCCACTTTCACCTCGGCGGCAGCAGTCAGCAGGCTGGCCTCGGCGTCTTCTTTATCCTGCTGGCTGATGGCATCGATCTTGGCCAGTTGCACATCACGTTTGGCGGTGGCCTGTGCGGACTTGAGCGTGGCACGGGACTTGGCGAGCGTGGCCTGCGACTCTGCCAGAGCCGCCTGATAGGTCGCGCTGTCGAGTTGGTACAACGGCTGACCAGCCTTGATTTCGGCGCCTTCGACGAACAGTCGCTGCTGCACGATGCCACTGACCTGAGGCCGTATCTCGGCAACCATGAACGCTTTGGTGCGCCCCGCCAGCTCGGTGGTCAGCGATTGGCTGCGCGGTTTGACGGTGACCACCGACACGCTCGGTTTCTCCGCAGCAGGCGGCGAATTGCCGTCTGAACAACCGCTCAGAAAACCGATAAGGGCTGCGTAGATGACAAAGGTCAAAGTCATCAGGTATTTGGCGAAAATCTTGCTCGACATAATTGCCTCAGGACGTTGTGGCGAAAGCCTGACGTCAGAGTGCGAGGCAAATGTGCAGGAAAATTGAAGATTGCTGCGCCGACTTGAAACTTGCCGTCGCGAAGGCCTAAATGGACGCCGTCTTCAGGGAAACCCCGAGCCTTCATGAAATCGAGCATCTCCACCAAACTCTTTGTCGCGGTACTGGCCAGCGTGCTGTCAGTCATCCTCATCATGGGCCTGACCGCGAACTGGAGTTTTGCCCGCGGCTTTCTGGGTTACCTCAACGAACAGGCCATGCAGCGCATGTCGCCGGTCCTGCCGCGACTGGCCGCTGCCTATGCGCACGAAGGCAGTTGGGAGTTCATGCGTGACAACAAGGATCGCTGGTTCGAAGTGATGCGTCCGGAGCCGGCGCAAGACTTTGCCATCCCCGGGCTGGCAACGCCGCCCACCTCCGACCTGACCGGCGCGGTGTTCCGGATCGCGCTGCTGGATGCGCAGAAGAACCTGGTGATGGGCTTTCCGGGGGTCCATGACGATGAGTTCATGCGCCCGGTGGAAGTCGACGGCAAAGTCGTTGGCTGGATGGCAGTCACGCCCTTTCAAAGTGTCAGCGAAGCTGGTGGCGAGCGCTTTCAGCAGTACCAGTTGCGCGCCAGCCTGGCAATGGGTGTGCTGTCGCTGCTGCTGGCGGTGCTGATTGCCTGGTGGATCGCGCGCACCCTGCTAGATCCGGTCAAACGTGTGGCCGCAGCAACCCATCGCCTCGCCGCAGGTGAATACGCCAGCCGCGTGGCGGTTTCCTCGAACGACGAGGTCGGTCAACTGGCGCGCGACTTCAACCAGCTGGCGTACACCCTGGAACGCAATGAGAAGATGCGCCGCGAATTCATGGCCGATGTGTCCCATGAGCTGCGCACCCCGCTGTCGGTCTTGCGTGGCGAACTGGAAGCCATCGAGGATGGCGTACGCACACTGGATCAGGCATCGATGAAGTCGCTACAGGGTGAAGTCGGCATGCTCAGCAAGCTGGTGGATGATCTGTATGAGCTGTCCCTGGCGGATGTGGGCGCCCTGACCTACCGCAAGGTCGACTGTGACCTGGCAGAGCTGCTGACAAACATCACTGAGATGTTCGAGGAGCGTTGCGCCACGCGTCAATTGAGTTTGCAGCTGGAACTTGCGACTCAACCCTTGTCGGTACACGCAGACCCAGGCCGCCTGCAACAGTTGATCAGCAACCTGCTGGAAAACTCGGTGCGCTACACCGATGCCGGTGGCACGGTGCACGTGCGTGCTGCCCTGCAGGGTGATGAGGTGCGCGTCGATGTGATGGATTCCGGCCCCGGCGTCGACCCGCAGCAATTGCCCAGACTATTCGAACGTTTCTATCGCGGTGAAACTTCACGTAACCGCGCCAGCGGCGGTGCGGGTCTGGGGTTGGCGATCTGTCACAGCATCGCCCTCGCCCACGGCGGCACCCTGAGCGCCGACCATTCGCCCACAGGCGGCCTCTGGCTGACCCTGTGCCTGCCCGGACACTTGCGCCCATGACCGCTATAAGCATTGAAACACCGATTCTCATTGTCGAAGATGAGCCCAAGCTGGCGTCGCTGATGCGCGACTACCTGATCGCGGCCGGCTATTCGACACACTGCCTGAGTAACGGGCTAGACGTTGTGCCTGCTGTCAGAGCGAACGCGCCACAACTGATCCTGCTCGACATCATGCTGCCTGGCCGCGATGGCATGGACATCTGCAAGGAACTGCGCAGCTTCAGCGATGTGCCCATTGTCATGATCACCGCACGCGTCGAGGAAATCGACCGGTTGCTGGGCCTGGACCTCGGTGCCGACGACTACATCTGCAAACCGTTCAGCCCACGGGAGATGGTCGCTCGCGTCAAAGCCATCCTGCGTCGGAGCGCTTCCAGCGAGCCGCACACGCCCAAGGGTTTGCAGGTGGACGAAGCGCATTACCAGGCCTCGTTCAACGGGGTCACCCTGGACCTGACCCCGGTGGAACTGCGTCTGCTGGCCACCTTTGCCCGCTCACCGGGCCGGGTCTTCTCCCGTGACCACTTGCTGGACAGGCTCTACTCGGATCACCGCGTAGTGACCGACCGCACCGTGGACAGCCACATCCGCAACCTGCGCCGCAAACTGGAGCAGGCCTGCCCGGGTCAGGACCCGATCCAGTCGCTGTACGGGGTGGGTTACAAGCTGGAGCTGTGACCGGTGCTGCGCTGAGCGCGCATCACGCATCCATACAGTTCAGAGCACTCAACATCGGACGCGGAGCGTCCAGAACAGCATGCGGCGCAGAGCGGCGCACGATAGTTGCGATGGTCGTTCCTCACGCTCCGGCGTGGGAGTGCCTGTCGTGACGCTCCGCGTTACAGATCTGCGCTGCGTCGCCTTCGCAAGGACAGTCATCGCACTTCAGGCACTCTCCGTTTGGCGAGCGCGATGCAGTGAAGCGAGGTCGCGAAAGGCAGCGCCCGGGTGCCCTGCTTCCAGGCGTGGTCCTTCGCCGAACAGTTTCTCGCGCAGGGTACCTTTGGCGTATTCAGTCTTGTAGACGCCGCGTTTCTGAAGTTCCGGCACCAGCAGGTCGACCGCATCAATGAACGTTTCATGGGTCAGCGCGTAGGCCAGGTTGAAGCCGTCCACGTCGGTCTCTTCAACCCACTCCTGCAGCAGGTCGGCCACGGTTTCCGGGCTGCCGACAAACAGCGGACCGAAACCGCCGATACCGACCCAATCGGCCAGCGCCTTCGGAGTCCACACCGTGTTCGGGTCAGCAGTGGAAAAGGTCTCGACTGCCGACTGAATGGCGTTGGTGTGCACATGCCGAAGCGGTTCATCAGGCTTGAACTGACTGAAGTCGATGCCGGTCCAGCCGGAAATCAACGCCATCGCGCCTTCATAACTGACCCAGCTTTTGTATTCTTCAAACTTGGCCTTGGCCCTGGCATCCGTCTCACCGAGGATCACTGTCTGCAAATTGAAAATCAGCACTTTGGACGGGTCGCGACCAGCCTCGGCGGTGCGGCGACGGATATCGGCCACGGTCTTTTTCAGCAGGACTTTGGAGGGTGCGGCCACAAAAACGCATTCGGCGTGCTCGGCGGCGAACTGCTTGCCGCGGCTTGAAGCACCAGCCTGATAGAGAACCGGCGTGCGTTGCGGCGACGGCTCGCACAGGTGAATACCCGGCACCTGGAAGTGTTTGCCGACATGGCGAATCTCGTGGATCTTGCTGGGGTCACTGAATACCCGACGCTCGCGATCACGCAGAATCGCGCCGTCCTCCCAACTGCCTTCCCAGAGTTTGTAACAAACCTCCAGGTACTCCTCGGCATAGTCATAGCGCGCGTCATGCTCGGTGAGGGTTTGCTGCCCCAGGTTCTTCGCGCCGCTCTCCAGATACGACGTGACAATATTCCAGCCTGCGCGGCCCTTGGTCAGATGATCGAGCGTCGACAGGCGACGGGCAAACGGGTAAGGATGTTCGAACGACAGCGATGCGGTCAGGCCGAAGCCCAGGTGCTCGGTCACCAGCGCCATTGGCGGAATAAGCTGCAACGGATCATTGACCGGCACTTGCGTGGCCTGGCGAATGGCCGCCTCACCGTTACCGCGATAAACGTCGTAAATGCCCAGCACGTCGGCAATGAACAACCCATCGAACTTGCCGCGCTCAAGAATTCTGGCCAGATCGGTCCAGTATTCCAGGTCCTTGTACTGCCAGGAGCGATCACGAGGATGAGCCCAGAGGCCAGGCGACTGATGGCCGACGCAGTTCATGTCGAAGGCGTTGAGGCGAATCTGACGAGACATACACTTACTCCTGAAGCTGCGGCGGCACCACGCCGTTGAGGCGTTGATTGCCGATAACCTGATAGTGCCAGCGCAGCGGTTCACGACCGGTCGGGGCTGGAGACGACGGGCGTTGGCCGGTCAATTCGTACTGAATATTGCCCACCGCCTGCAAAGCATCGGCGCTGGCAATGACCGCCTCGCTGCTGGCGATCAGGTGTTGCTCGGCCGAAGCGTCCAGACGCCCGGCGCGCTCCAGCAGCGCGGCGGCGACGTCCAGACGAATCTGCAGGTCCCCGACCTTGCTGATCACATAAGGGTCATCGACTACGCGCTGCAGACCACTGAGCGGCCACGGCCGACCGTGCTCACGCAGGTAATAGAGGGTGTCTTGCAGGCCCTGGCGCGCCTTATCAAGGTCTTCGGTGGCGACCGCCAGTTGTGCGGTAATAGCGGGATGCGTCATGGGCATACTCCTTGATCAGTTCCAGGCGTGGCGTGGCGGTGCAATGCCGTTGAGCACCTGATTGCCGATCAGGTGGTATTTCCAGCGCGCCGGGTCATGCAGCGTGTGGGTCCGCGCGTTGCGCCAGTAACGGTCCAGATTAAGTTTGCCGAGCACCGAGCGGGTACCAGCCAGTTCGAACAGCTGGCTGCTGGCGAGCAAGGCAATCTGCGCCGACAGCACCTTGGCCTGCGCGACGATCACCGAGGCCTGTGCAACGCTGGCTTCACTGGGTTCGGCCAAGGCATGGTCAATGGCCTGCCCGGCTTTGGCGAGGATCGCGTCGGTGCCGTGCAAGCGCCACTGCAAGTCGCCGATGGTGGCGATGCTGAACGGGTCCTGCCAGCCGAAATCCTGCTTGCTGTCGATCCAGGGCCGCGCCAGCCGCGCGTGCTTGAGGGTTTCTTCGAATGCGCCATGCGCGATGCCGGTGTCCACCGCCGCCTGAATGATCTGCGAAATCGGCCCGTCGGCAGTCGGCTCATCGAATGCCCGGTGCGCAGGGATCACCGCGCTCGACGGCACACGGACGGCGTTCAGTACTGCCCCGCCGCTGGCGGTGGTGCGCTGGCCGAAGCCGTCCCAGTTGTCGATGATCGTCAGGCCCGGATTGTCGCGCTCGACGAACGCGATAAAAGCCTGATTCTGCTCGTTGACCCCGGCCACTGGCACGATGTGCGCGAACAGCGCGCCGGTGCAGTAAAACTTTTCACCATCCAGCACCGCGTGCTCGCCATCGAAGCGGATACGGGTCTGGAAGGCTCCGGCGTTCTTGCTTTTCGACTCGGAGAACGCATTGCCGAAACGGTAACCGGCCAGCGCCTTGCCGAAGTAGTGGCGCTTCTGCTCCTCGGTGCCGGTCTGCAGCAGGATATCGAGCACGCCCAGATGGTTCTGCGGGATCTGCCCGAGCGAAGAATCGGCGGCAGAAATGATTTTGATCACTTGCGCAACGGTGACGTAGGAAACGCCTGCACCGCCATAGGCTTTGGGCACAGTAATGGCCCACAGTCCGCTGGCGGAAAACTCATCCAGCTCGGCGACCGGCAGGCGGCGTTCGCGATCACGCAGCGACGCTTCCTCGGCAAACCGGCTGGCCAGTGCTGTGGCGACTTCGATGGCTTCGGCATCGGAAGCGATGACATGTGCTCTAAGCGGTGCTACAGGTGGAATTGAGAGTGGGTTACTCATGGGCTGGCTCCTGCTCGTTGGCGACAGGTTGAAAACACTCAACACGCTTGACCTTGAACAGTGCACAGCCCGTGCCGTAAATTATTTTTTCTTTTTAAAACAATTGCTTGCATTATATTTAAGATTCTCGGCGGTGCCCCGCAGAGCAAAATGTCCGAACACTGTTGCTGGGCAAACAGTGGGGATTCACGCTTGAGTCGCTGTGCCCAGATAGAAGTTCTGGATATCCTCGCTCCCGCCCAGCTGCTGCGCAGTCCCTGAGCCGACCACCCGGCCGTTCTCCAGCACATAACCGAAGTGCGCGTATTCCAGCGTCAGATTGATATTCTGCTCGGCTACCAGCAGGCTCAGCCCCTCCTCACGATTGAGCCGCGCCAGCGTGTCGAAAATCTCCTCGACTACCTGCGGTGCCAGGCCCATGGAAGGCTCATCGAGCAGCAGTAAACGAGGCTGGGACATCAATGCCCGGCCAATGGCGACCATCTGCTGCTCGCCGCCCGAGGTATAGCCGGTCAGCCGTTTACGCAGCAGGCGCAGCCTGGGGAAATAGCTGTAGACCCTCTCCAGCCTGGCCTTGATTTCGGTCCGTGATGGTCGCGACACAAAAGCGCCGACCAGCAGGTTCTGCTCGACGCTCAAGTGGGTGAAGCAGTGTCGACCTTCCAGCACCTGCGCCAAACCGTTTTTGACCAGTACCGAAGGATCGGAACGGGTGATTGGCACGCCTTGGTAGTGAATTCGGCCACTGACCACCTCGCCCCGCTCGGCACTCACCAGTCTGGAAATGGCCTTGAGCGTGGTGCTTTTGCCCGCACCATTGGCCCCCAGCAAGGCCACGATCTGGCCCTGCCGAACCTGCAGACTGATCCCGCGCAACGCGAGGATGGATTGCTCGTAAAACACCTCGATCTGTTCCACCGACAGAATGGTTTCGGCAGCGGGCGTAGCATGCGGGGTCAGGCTCATCGGGGTTACTGCTCCTTGCTGCAATCGCGCGGGGTGATGCCTTTTTCCCTGGCGTACTGCGCTGCCGACGCCTCGATGATGGGCCGCAGCAAGGCACGATCAGCCTGTATCCAGTCGCTGATCAGGTTCCAGCGCTGGCCGTCCCATTGCTGGAAGCGCACTGCACCGCCGCCTTCATGGTCGGAGCAGGACAGTTTCAATGGCTGCACCAGCCCTTTGGCACCCAGCGCCTGCAAGCGTGCGTCGTCAAGGTTCAAATGCTCGAACCCCCAGCGCACCTGCTCGCCGGTCAATGGCGTATTGCCGAATCGGGCCTGCGCAATGCGCAGCGCTTCGACGTTGAGGATGCCGTTTACCACACCCAGGTTGTAATACACGGTGCCAAACCGTTTTGGGTCGGCAAGGTTGCCCTGACCCTTGTCGAGCACCGCCGTCTTGATGCCTTGCAGTACCGGGAAGTCAGTGCCGGAGGGGTGCGTGGTGATTGAAATGAAGCCCTTGGCGGCTGCACCGGCGGGAATCACGTCTTCCTCCGAATTGCTCCAGATGTTGCCAATGATGTGGTCCACCGGAAAACCAACCTTCTGCGCCGACTTTAGCGCCACCGGATTCATCACGCCCCAACCACGCAGAATCACCCACTCGGGTTTAAGGCGACGAATGTTCAGCCATTGCGATTGCTGTTCGTTACCGGGGTGCGGCACTTCCAGGGTGGTCAGTTCGAAGCCGTAGTTTTTTGCCAGGGTTTCCAGCACACCGTTGGTTTCCTTGCCATACGGCGAGCCGTGATACAGCACAGCGATTTTCTTGCCCTTGAGCGACGCCAGACCGCCTTCACGCTGACCGATGTAATTGACGATGGCCGACACTTCGGAGTACGGGTTCAACTGCAGCGGAAACACATAGGGAAAGACACTGCCGTCTGTTGAATCCGTGCGTCCGTGGTTGATGGTGATCAGCGGTAGCTTGTCGGCAGTAGAGCGCTCCAGCGTAGCGTAGGCGATGCCGACGGAAAGCGGGTTGGTCGCCGCCGCCGGCGCACCGTTGAGCCCGCCTTTGAGACGCTCGTAGCACTCGACGCCCTTTTCCACCACGTATTCGGTTTCGCACTCCGACCAGGTCAACTTGACGCCATTGACCCCGCCGTTGGCATTGACGTATTGCAGGTAGTCGATGAAACCACCGAAAAATCCGGTGCCGCCCGCGGCATAAGGGCCAACCCTGTAGCTCTGCAGCGGGAAGTACTGCTCGTTGGCAGCCTGTGCCGTGGTGACCAGGCCACACCCCAGCAGGGCCATACCGAGGGCCAGACGCAACAGGGATTTTCGGTGTTTCATAGGCGCATTCCTTGAGATACACGAGGTTTTGTGGGTGAGTAACCAGTCAATAGCGCAGCGGCCAGATGCGTGCGCGCTGACGAAAGCGCAGCCAGAGACGCGCCAGCCCTTCGGGTTCCTTGATCAGAAAAGCGATGATCAAGGCGCCGAAAAGCATCTTCTGAATGTTTTCCAGTTGCCCGGAATCGATCAGGCCGACCGGCAGCAAGGCGCTGAGGTTGCCGAGCAGAATCGGGAACAGCACGATGAACGCCGCGCCAAGAAAGTTGCCTTGCACACTGCCCAGCCCGCCGATAATGATGATGAACAGAATCTGGAATGACCGGTTCAGGTCAAAACCATGCGGCTCGACCGTGCCCAGATAAGCGAACGCCCATAGCGAGCCAGCGACGCCCAGATAGAAACCGCTGATGGCGAATGCCAGAAGTTTGGCCTTGAACAGGCGGATGCCAATCACCGCAGCGGCAGTGTCCATATCACGTACGGCCATCCAGTTGCGGCCCAGCTCGCCGCGCAGCAGATTTCTCGCCAGCCAGAACAGCAGCACTACCAGCCCGAGCGTCAACAGGTAGCGGCCTTGCGGCGAGCTGAAGTTCACCCCGGCGATGATCAGTGGTGGAGAGGTGATCACGCCCGAGGCATTGTCGTTGGTGAACCAGCTGAAGCGGGTCAACACCCACTCGACCACAAACTGTGCGGCGAGTGTCGAGACCAGCAGGTAAAAGCCTTTGATCCGCAGGCTCGGCAGCCCGAACAGCAACGCCACTAGCGCAGACACCAGCCCGCCCAGCGCAAAACCGAGCAGCAACGGCATGCCCGGCACCCGCAGTTGCAGGTTATAGGCAGCGAACGCACCCACCGCCATGAACGCAGCCGAGCCCAGCGATAATTGCCCGGCGTAACCGGTCAACAGGTTAAGCCCCAGCCCCGCCAGCGACAGCACCAGAAACGGAATCAGGATCGCGCTGAACCAGTAATCGTTGCCCAGCAACGGCACTGCGATAAAAGCGAATGCCAACAGGCCCCACAGCCCGATGCGGTCCTGGCGCAGACGAAAAACCCGGAGTTCATCCGCGTAGCTACTCGCCAGTTGTCCGGCTTCTCGATAAAGCATGGCATTGATCCTTGATGAAAGTCAGACGCGCTCTATCGCCCGCTCGCCGAACAGGCCGGCAGGGCGAACCAGCAGAAACAACAGCGCCAGCACATACGGCACCCAGTTTTCGATACCGCTGCCGATGATCGGCCCCAGGTAAATCTCGGCCAGCTTCTCGGCTGCGCCGATGATCAGACCGCCAACAATCGCGCCGCCGATCGAGGAGAAACCGCCAATGATCAACACCGGCAGCGCTTTAAGCACCACCAGTGACAGGGAAAACTGCACCCCCAGCCGCGCGCCCCAAAGCAGCCCGGCCACCAGTCCGACAAACCCGGCCACCGCCCAGACCACCGCCCAGATGCGTGGCAAACGGATACCGACGGCCAGCGAAGCCAGCGGGTCGTCCGCCACGGCACGCAACGACAGACCGATACGGGTGCGGTTGAACAGCAACGACAGGGCAATCACCAGAAGCGCAGCCGTACCTGCTGCGAACAGATCGAACTGCGAGAGCAGCATGCCGCGAATTTCCAGTGGTTCGTCCGGGATGCCCAGCTCCAGGCCGTGAACCTGCGCCCCCCACAGCGCCTGAGCCAGGCCTTCGATCATGTACGACAGGCCGAGGGTGGCCATGAACAGGATGATCGGTGGACGATTGACCAGTGGGCGCAGAACCATTCTTTCGATCAACAGCGCCAGCGCCACCATGCTCGCAAGCGTTGCCAGAAACGCCCAGAAAAACGGCAGACCCCGTTCCAGCAGGCTGACAAACGTCAGCGCCGCGAACAGCACCATCGCGCCCTGAGCGAAATTGAACACCCCCGACGCCTTGTAGATCAGCACAAACCCAATCGCCACCAGCGAGTACATGACGCCAGCCAACAGCCCGCCAATCAGCACTTCAAAGAAGAATTCCATGGCTTATGGTTTCCCGAACGAAGACGAACGACGCGTGCCGAGATATGCAGCAATCACCTGAGGGTTGGCGCGAACCTGCGCGGGTGTGCCGTCACCGATCTTGCGACCGTAATCCAGCACCACCACATGGTCGCTGAGGCCCATCACCACACCGATGTCGTGCTCGATCAGAACCACAGTGACGCCCAGCTCACGATTGATATCGCGGATGAACTGGCTCATCTCGTGCTTCTCTTCGGCATTCATTCCGGCCATCGGCTCGTCCAGCAACAGCAGACGTGGTTCCGCCGCCAGGGCGCGGGCCAGTTCGACACGTTTCTGCAGGCCATAGGAAAGCTTGCCCACCAATGCATGGCGCCACGGGTGAATACGCAGAAACTCAATGACACGCTCGGCATGTCGGCGTTGTTCGTCGTCTTCGGCAGGTGCCCGACCGATGCGCAGCATCTGCTCAAGCCAGGTACTGCGCCGTTTGAGATTGCGCCCGGTCAACACGTTGTCCAGCACACTCATGCCCTTGAACAAAGCGATATTCTGAAAAGTGCGTGCTATGCCACCCTCGGCCGCCTGATGCGGACGCATCCGGCGGCGAGTTTTACCGGCATAGCTGATTGAGCCGCTTTGCGCCTGATACACACCATTGATGACGTTGAGAAGCGAACTTTTGCCTGCACCATTGGGGCCTATCAACGCGCAGATCTCGCCTGTAGCCACCGAGAAACTGATTGAGGTAACGGCTTTAACCCCCTTGAAAGATAAGGAAATATCTTCAAGTTCCAGCAGTGCCACGGCCGCCAGCGCATTCAAGACGGTATACCCGGCAGCGCGAGCGTATGCGGCATATTCTCTGTCGGTTCTTGCGGCTGATTGGCCTGGCTCGCTGCCCCCAGCCTGATTGGTCTGATACACAGCGCCGCAAAAAACGCTTCGCTCTGTGGCGTCAGCGCATCGCCTGCCAGCAACGGTTTAGCCAGCCGACTCATGCCCAACACGTCCAGCAGCGGGCGGCGAATCAAGCCGTAACCCAGCCAGCGCCGCACGGCACCCGGAGCAGGAGCCATCGCCCATTGGTAAAGCCGGTGGCTGATGCTGCCCGGCAGCGGCAAGCGCTCCCTGACCCAGAGTTCCAGACGTGCGTAGGACTCGCGAGTGCCCAGCACCAGAGTGGGCCCCAGTTCGCGACGGTCGTTGTCGCGAGTGCCAAGGGCCTCGGGAAAATTCAGGCAAAACCCGGCAACCAGCCAGGGCGCCAACAGATAGCGTGCCTGCTCGCTGGCGGCAAACACTCTGGCGGCCAATGCCTGATCCTGGTTGGACAGCGCATGCCTTTGCGCCAATTGCATTGCGTCCGAAAGCAGAACTGCATGACTCAACTGCAGGTCCGGCTGCCAGTCGACAGAGGGAAAGACAAAGGCCGCAGCCCGGCTCTGGCGCGGATCGGCAACGTCGCCTGTCGGGCCGTTCAGCAATCGGGCATAGTCGATTACCCCGCGGTCATCAGCCTTGGTCAAGCCGCGCTTGTCCAGCAACACGACGATGCCCGGTGAGGCCACGCGCACCTGGAGAAGCGCTTCCAGCCCGTCGGCCACTGCAAACTCCAGGGACTGGCCAGCCAGCCATTCGCGGTTATCCAGCGCCGGGTCGAGCAGGCTGACGCTGCCCCCAAGCCAGTGCGCCGCCAGCGTCAACAACAACGCTTCGGCTCGCGCCTCGCTGATAATGAACAGCCTGTCGGCCGGGCTGAACCCGACGCCCTTCAAGGCTGCGGCCAGGCGTCTGACGTCAATGGCCAGCTCGCCCCAGCTACGCGTCCGCCAGATACCGAATTGCTTGTAACGCAACGCCGTCTGCTCAGGCCGGCTTTGAGCCTGCTGTAGCAACGCTTGGGGCAATGAGTCGGACATGTTGCGCTTCCGTCGATAAAGGATCGATGAAGCCATAGCAGCGAGCGTGCCACTCCAACAAACTTATTAATATCAACAGGTTGCAATGCCTGAATGAGTTTTATCACTGTGCGGTTTGCGGACAAGCTGTTGCGCAGCTGTTGCCCGGACAACAGATGAATCCACCAGTAAAAATAAAAACCATAAAAATCAGACAGTTAGATTCAGGCATAAAGCATGCAGAGATCCGCACGAACCCACCCGGCCCATGTGCCGATCTCTTCGCGTTCAGGAGTACCGCATGACTCAATCAACCGGCTCAAACCCTCTCTCGCTGGGCACCGATTACGAAACCCTGGCCAACCGGTTCCGGCCGATCTTTCGGGAGATCGGCGCTGGCAATGTCGAACGCGAAAAAGTCCGCGCCCTGCCCTATGAACCGATTGCCTGGCTGAAGAAGGCCGGTTTCGGCGCTGTGCGGGTGCCCGTCCAATACGGCGGTGCGGGTGCTTCGGTTAGCCAGCTTTTTCAACTGCTGATAGAACTGGCTGAAGCCGACTCGAACATTCCGCAAGCCTTGCGAGCGCATTTCGCCTTTGTCGAAGACCGCTTGAATGCACCACCCGGCACCGACCGTGACACATGGTTTGCACGCTTCGTGGCCGGGGATCTGGTCGGCAATGGCTGGACCGAGGTCGGTGCAGTGAAAATCGGCGATGTGATAACCAAAGTCAGCCCTCAGGGCGATGGCTTCGTGCTCAACGGCACCAAGTTTTACAGCACCGGCAGCATTTTCGCCGACTGGATCGACGTCTACGCCCAGCGCGCCGACACTGGAACCGATGTGATTGCGGTGGTCGATGCCAGGCACGCAGGCGTGCGTCACAGTGACGACTGGGACGGGTTTGGCCAGCGCACCACCGGCAGCGGCACCTCGGTTTACGACAATGTGCCGCTGCCTGCCACACATGTCATTCCGTTCGAGCAGCGTTTCAAGTACCAGACGGCGTTCTATCAGTTGGTGCTGCTGGCGGTGCTGGCAGGTATTGGCCGAGCTGTGGAACGCGACATCGCGCAGGAAGTGCGCGACCGCAAGCGCATCTTCAGCCACGGCAACGCGGGCAGCGTCAGCCAGGACTCACAGGTGCAGCAAGTGGTCGGGCAGATCTCCGCCCAGGTCTACGCCGCCGAGGCGGCCACCCTGCGTTCTGCCGAGCCTTTGCAACGCGCTTATGTGGCACGCTTCGGCAATAATCCACAGCAGGAAAAAGACGCCAACATAGCCGCGGAAATCGAGACAGCCAAGGCGCAGGTCATTGTGTCGGAACTGGTGCTGCGCTCTGCCACCGAACTGTTCAATGCACTGGGCGCTTCAGGCGTCAGCGTCAACAAGGCGCTGGATCGCCATTGGCGTAATGCACGCACAGTGGCATCGCACAATCCGCTGATCTACAAGGCGCGCATTGTCGGTGACTGGCGCATCAACGGTACCGAGCCGCCTTTTGTCTGGCAGATCGGCAGCGGTACCGGCAAAGCCTGAGGGGTAAGGTTACGCCGCGTTACGCAGCAGGTGGCGACTGGCAAAGCTGAACGCCAGCACCAGAAAGATCAACACCCCGGTCGCTACCTGCTGCCAATAGAAGTTCCAGCCGATCAACAACAAACCATTGGCGATGACATTGATGAACAGCACGCCCAATAACGTCCCGACAATGTTGGCACGCCCCTGACGACTCAGCGTCGTGCCAATGAACACCGCACCAATGGCATTGATCAGGTAGGCATTGCCTGACATCGGCACATAGGCGTTGACCGTGGAGCTGAGCAGGATACCGGCGACCGCGCAGGCCAGAGCGCTGGCGACAAACACCTGTACGGCAATGCGCCGGGTAGAAAGCCCCGAGTAATACGCCAGCTGCGGCTGCGTCCCCAGCGCAAGCATTTCCCGGCCCAGACGCCCGCGCGCCAGCACCAGTCCGTAAAACCCTGCCAGTACCCCGACCACCACCAGTGGCAACGGCACGCCCAGAATCAGTACACCGCTGATGCCCGGCAACGCGCCCTGAGCGATGTAGATCGGTTGACCACCGTCGGATAACAGCTGCTGCACGCTGGTGCCGATAAACAATGTACCCAGCGTCGCCAGGAACGGCGAAATACGCAGCCCGGCGATCAGCGTCGCATTGAACGCGCCCGCCGCGCCGCCTGCCAGCAACGCCATCGCGATGGCCGCGCCCAGACCGTGGCCGCCATTAAGCGTGACGACAAAGCCGAGGCTGGCAAAGTCCAGCGCCGTTCCCACCGACAGATCGATGCCACCAGCAGCAACTGCCCAGGTCATGCCCACAGCTACAATGGCCAGCAACACAAAATTGTTCAGCACCAGGCTCGACAGGTTGCCCCAGCTCAGAAACCCCGGTGCATTGATGGCGAAAAACAGCAGGATGAGCAGCACCAACAGCGGCAGGACCGCAGGCAACAGGCGCGGCAGGACTTTCACCAGCGTTGAAGAAGTGTTCAGGGTCAGCGTATTCATTGTTCACCCTCCCGGCGGCCCAGCGCCCCGGAAAATGCCACCACCAGCAGGATCAGCACGCCTTGAACGCCATTGACCCAGAAATTGGAAATGTTCAGCAATTGAAAGCCATTGATCAGAAAACCCAGCAGCAACGTCGCCAGCAAGGTGCCGGGAATGTTGGCGGTCAGACGCCGCGAGAACACCACGCCGAGAAAGGCAATTGCCACCACCGACAGCAGCATGTCGCCGGAACCGGTGGTGCTGCCACTGAAAAATGCGGCAGAACAGAACGCCGCAATGGCGGCGCAGCCACCGGCAATCAGGTAGCTGGCGAACACATAGCCCTGCAGATTCAGCCCGGCAGCAGTTGCCGCTTGCGGGTACTCACCAATGGCGTACAGGCGCAGGCCAAACGCGCTGTGCTGAATCAGCAGCCACAACAGCGCTGCGACACTCAGCAACACCCACGCCAGCGCCGGAATGCCCAGCCAGACGCCGGAAGCCAGACTGTCCAGCAGCGCGGAATCGGTAGCCAGCACGGTGTTCTGGGTCAGCACGAGCTCCAGACCTGCAATCAAATTCATGCTCGCAAGCGTCGCCAGCAACGGCGGCAAACGTAAAAAAACCACTGCCAGACCATTGAGCGCGCCAACCAGCAGACCACAGCCAAGCGTCAAACCAATCGCCTGCCAAGCCTCTAAACCGGCGTTGTTCAGGCTGCTGTAAACGGCTGCGCATAGACCGAGATTGGCGGCCAGCGACAGGTCCAGCCCGCCGCTGACAACGTTAGAGCCCCCGCCGATGACCACACATGTCAGGCCCAGCGCCAATATGCCCAGCACGGCTGACTGGGCGAACACGTTGCTGATGTTGCCGATGCTGAGAAAGTTGGGCGCGCTGACCGCAAAGCCCAGCAGTATCGCCAGAAATACCAGTAACGAACCGCGCTGTGCCAGCCGCACCAGCCAGCGTTGCGATGGATCGCCGGCCTGAATGACTGACGTTTCAAGCGAGGACATGGCGAGTCTCCTGAAGGGTGTTTTTGCCATCATGACGGCCTTCACTGGCCCCGGTGGCACAGGCCAGCAACTGATCACTGTCGGTGCTCGACGAATCGAATTCGCCCGCAATACGCCCCCTGTGCAGCACCACAATGCGCTGGGTGATGCCGATCAGTTCCGGCAGGTCCGACGACAGCACCAACACTGCTGCGCCGCCTTCGGCAAGCCGGGCAATCAGCCGGTAGATTTCCACCTTGGCACCAATGTCGACCCCCACACTGGGCTCATCCAGCAGGTACAACGTCGAGTGCCGACTCAGCCACTTGGCCAGGGCGACCTTTTGCTGGTTGCCACCACTGAGCAATTGAACCGCCGCATCATGGCCTGAGGTCTTGATCGCCAGTTCACCGATCAGGCGCTGGCTTTCCCTTGCCTGCGCAGCACCGTCGAGCAACCCCCAGCGGCTGAAGCGCCCGAGGCTGGCCAGGGTAATATTCTCCAGCACCGAAAGCGCTGGTGCCACGCCATGCGTGCGGCGCTCTTCGGGGACCAGTGCGATACCGTTGCGCACCGCATCCCGTGGGGATTTCAGGCGCAACGGCTGACCATTCAACAGCACATCGCCGCGATCCGGCTTGAGCAGCCCGAACAGGCTCTTGAGCAGTTCCTTGGCACCCGAGCCGACCAACCCGGTCAGGCCCACTACTTCGCCACTTCGTACGCTCAGGTCAATGCCGTCGTAAAAGCGCCCTGCTCCCAGCCCGTTCAACTGAAGCACTGGCGGGCCGGGCTGCGTCTGCGCCTGGAAATATTGCTCACCCACGTCACGATTGACCATCAGCCGGGCGATCTGCGCGGTGCCGACATGCGCGGGATCAACCACCGCCACGTCGCGTCCATTGCGCAGCACGGTGACCTGATCACATAACGACTCGATTTCCTGCAAGTAGTGAGAGATGTACACAATGGTCAGCCCGTCATCGCGCAAACGCCGGACAATTGCCAGCAACCGGTCAACCTCCTGCTTGACCAGTGACACACTCGGCTCGTCGAACACCAGCACCCGCGGTTTGGCCAACAGTGCGCGAGTGATCTGCAATATCTGTCGTTGTGCGCTGTCCAGATCGCGTACCAGCGCCCCGCTCGGCAGGCGCATGGCAAAATAATCATCCAGCAACCGGGCCGCTTCGCGCTCCTGAGCACCCCGGTCGACAAACAGACCGCGTTTGATTTCCTGCCCGAAAAACAGTGCCTCACCGACGCTGAAGCTGCCCGGCAGCAAGCGCTCCTGATGAATGAAATGCACGCCCGCGGATTCAATCTGGCGCGGAGTAAAGCTGTCGAACTGCTGGCCATGAATGCTCAAGCTGCCCGCATCGGCGCGATGAATACCGGCGAGCACCTTGATCAGGGTTGACTTGCCTGCGCCGTTTTCGCCAACCAGCCCATGAATGGTTCCGGCCTCGACCCGCAGGTTGACCCCATCCAGTGCCTGAGTGGCACCAAAGCGCTTACTGATGCCCTTCAAGTGCAAGGCCGCCTGCGCCGTCGTAACGTCTGCAATCGCTGCTCTCATGGTCGATCTCCTGCGTCAGTTATCACCCCTGAGCTCCTGCACTTGCGGCAGGTTGGCGGCCGTGGTCAGCAAGGTCGGCACCTGAGTCTCTTTGGGCAGGTCGCGTTGCCCGGCCAGATAGCGAGCGACGTTCTGCACTGCGGTCTTGCCGATCAGCGCTGGCTGCTGCGCAACCACGGCACCAATCGGTGAGTCCTCACGGCGCATCAGCTCAAGTACTTCCGGCGTGCCGTCAACGCCATAGGTCTTGATTTCAGTTCTTCCGGCGTCGATCAGCGCCTTGCTGGCGCCAAGCTGGGGAATGTCCCAGGCCGCCCAGATCGCCGAAACACTGCCTTTGGGGTACTTGTTAAGCAGTGCCGAGACTTGCGAGTAAGCGTCCTGAACCGTGTTGGGAATGACGTCGCGCAACTCCGGCTCGATGATTTTCAGTTCCGGATGATCCTTGATCGCCAGCTTGAGCTGGTCGTAACGAATGGCGCACACCGGCACACCATAAAAGCCGTTGAACACCAGCACGTTGCCCTTGCCACCCGCGTCTTTGATCAGTTGCCCGGCCAGTGCCTTGCCGGTGGCAATGTTGTCCGAGGTGGTGTTGTTGAGGCTGTATTGCGAAGGTGCATCGATGGTGAACAGTGGAATCCCCGCCTTGCTGATGCGCTTGAGCCAAGGGTCGATAACGCTAAGGGTGCCCAGGGTCTGAATCACCGCGTCGGGCTTTTGCGTGACCACGGTCTGCAGTTGATTGACCAGGTTCTTGTCGTTGCGACCTGCATCAAGCGTTATAGGCGTGCCGCCCAGGCGCTTGACCTCATCCACCTGCGCCTGAAACGCCTTGATATCGAAGTAGTGACTGGTGCCGGTCATGCTGATAGCGATGCGTTTGCCCGCCAGCGAAGGTACATCGCTGTCATCGGCATGTGCCGTCGCGACAAGGCTGGTGGCCAACAGGGTCAGCGCCAGGGCGCGCCCTAATGCATGCAGGCGGGTTGGCTGGTAAATCGGGACGGCATCAGGCATTCGGGTGGCTCCGCTGGCTCAGGAAAACAATCCTGATCAGCAGTGCACAGGTCATGCCCAAAGCCCTGCGGTTGCGCTGGCAACGGCGCAGAGCCTGGCTTTCAGGCTATTGCGCCAAATTGCGTTTACGCTGATAGCCGACGCTTCAGGCCCAAGACGGCGAACACATTGTCGATTCGCTGTTGTCCGGGCAACAGCACGTTCATGCTTGACTGCTCAGCTAAGCTTGAACTGCCTCAGGGTGGTGGTCAGATCACTCGCCAGTTCGGCCAGCGACTGGCTGGCACTGCCGGTCTGACCGGTGCGCACTGCCGACTGCGCCGACAAGTCTCGGATTCGAACCAGGTTGCGATCCACTTCGCGCGCGACCAGCGCCTGCTCCTCAGAAGCGCTGGCGATCACCGTATTTCGCTCATCGATAACCATGACCGAACTGGCGATACTGGCCAGCACGGCGTTGGCCGACTCAGCCTGCTGTTTGGTGCGTTGGGCCTGTTCGGTACTGACTTCAAGCGCCACCAGCGTGCTCTTGGTGCCCTGCTGGATGTGCCCGATCATGGTTTCGATCTCGCGGGTGGACTCACTGGTGCGATGAGCCAGCGCGCGCACCTCGTCCGCAACCACGGCAAAACCCCGCCCGGCATCGCCCGCCCGTGCCGCCTCAATGGCAGCATTGAGCGCCAGCAGGTTGGTTTGCTCGGAGACTGCGCGAATAACATCCAGCACCTTGGTGATATCCAGCGTGCGGGTTGCCAGCGCTTGTGCCTCTACCGACGCGGTGCCGACATTGTGGGTCAGTTCGAGGATTGATTTGACGGTCTGATTGAGTTCGTCCTGACCCTGGCGGGCAGACACCGACGAGGCTCTGGATTCTTCCGAGGTGGTCACAGCATTTCGCGCCACTTCGTCGACCGCCTGGCTCATCTCGGTAACGGCGGTCGCGGCCATTTCTATCTCGCTGTTCTGCACCACAAGGTCGGCGTTGCTGTTGACCATCAGCGCACTCATTTGCTCTGTGGCCGAGGCAAGCTGGTGTGCGGCATCGCCGACCTGGGTCAGGGTCTGGCTCAGATTGCCACGCATGCGTTCCATCGATTGCAGCAACAAGGCCGCTTCATCAACGCCATCACGGTCGACACGGGTAGGACGCAGATCCCCCGCGGCAATGGTTTCCGAGGTCAAAAGTGCCTGACTGATCGGTACTGCCAGACTTTTCGTCAGACGCCAGGCAAGCAGCACGGTAAGCAGCACCGTCACCAGCATGACTACCTGAGTGACGATAAGAGCATTGTCGTAAACCGACGAGGCGGCGGCACTGGACTCGGCTTCAGAGTCATCGTTGATCTTTTCCAGCTTGCCCAGTGATGCTTCGATACTTTCCGCCATGACCCTCATCTCGCCCCAGACCATCTGCCGCGCGGCCTCTGCCTGGTTTTCATTGATGAGTTTGTAAACCTGCTCGGCGCGTTCGGTATACCCCTGATAGGCACTTGTCAGCCCATTGATGAGCGCGCGCTCGTCATCCTCGGTAATAACCGGGCTGTAGGCCTCGATGGCTTTTTGAAAGCGGGCTTTCTTGTCGAGGAACTCTGTGTGGGCCTGCGCAACTTGCGCAACATCACGCGTGGACAGCATTTTCGCCACGGTGGTGCGGGTTTTCTCGAAGGCAAGCGCGATATCGTCACCCAGCGCAATTCCGGGAAGGGAGTCATTTTCGATTTCAAGCGACTGCTCGCGAATGCTATGCAATTGCTGAAGGCTGAAAATGCCAAGCCCTACGACAAGCACGACCATCAACGCAAAGCAGGCGGAGGTCCGCGCGGCTATTTTCAGCTGTCTCAGCATGTTCAATCCCCTTCCCGTGGCTGACGAATAAAATTAGCACCGTCATCTCTATCGGCAGATCGGGAAAAAGGATGAAGAACCTTGAGTCAGAGCCGTGCCACTGCTATTCAGGGCCCACTTCAAGGAAACCTTATGGTAGGTTTCGCGACGCTCGATAATCACGAGACGACAGGTCTTCTCAACCTTCAGACTGACTTACTGGAGTTGCCATGAAACATTATTACGCCGCCGCATTACTTGCCCTTGCACTGCCAGGTGCAGCTCACGCAGGCGACGCGCTGGTCAGCTACCCCGCTATCATCCAGGCGTTGAATACCGGAGAGTCGGTCGCTGTGGCGATTGACCTGGGGCAATGCAAGTCCTCGGTCGCGGGTGCAGAGCCGTCCAAAACCAAAGGCGGCAAACGCATCGATGCCTACCGCATCACCCCCGACGGCACCCTCGCGTTCTCGGACAGCCACTTCACCCTGGATCGCGATAACAAGCCCATCGAGCAGTTCATTCGCTACCAGATACGCTCCAATGGCAGTGCCGTGTTCAGCATGACGACACTGAGTGTTCCCGGCTATCAGCAGGTCGGCAATCCGGTGAGTTATGAATGCGCGATCGGCAAAGGGCTGAGCTTTTTTGCCAGCTAGTAACGGTCACGCCACAACCAAATGAACCAGACAGATATCCGGCGTGGGCGACAGGCCGTCCTCACGCCCTTGAAAGTAACGCTCGAACTGCTTGTTGATATACAACATGTCGAGTACTTCAAACCCGACTGATAACGTGAGAATGGTTGAACCCAACCGGCACGCAAGCCGCAATGTCAGGCTGACCCGTCTCTGGTCATATACATAACCAGCAAAAATAATTAAATTTCATAACGCTGACCCACCAAGTTTAAACGGCAAGGCTTATACGCGTGAGACTTGCTTTCACATCCACCCGTTCCTTTGACGGATCTTCATATCTCGTTAACCTGATAAATACTGACACGCATGCTATCATCCCCGGCTTTTATATTTACTCTGCCGACGTACAGGTTTCTCTGCAAGTAATCATGAGCGCCGGAAGGAACGCTGAACTGCTTGCTGCACGTGCACCGACAACGCGATTCGGCGAATGGCGCGCGGTCCGCTTCATCGAAGGCCACGAGCCCTTCTCCGACGACATCTATCTTTATTCCGTCGTCAGTCAGCAAGGTGTAGTACAGGCTGAATCGTGCAAGGTTGTCATCCTGAGGCACGAGAAAAAGGCTGCCTCCCGGAAGAACCTGCCCCTGCAATCGATCGCCGTTGAATTCGCCTCCCAGTACCTCACCGCTGCTGCGCTTCCCCCGCTGAGGATTGCAGAGCGCTTGCGGCGTATCGATACGCAGGTGAGCAGTCATTATTTCATGCAGTTGCATCGTCTCCATCCCTCTACCCCTCATCTTGCATGTGGCGATTTGCGCTTCGCCCATAACTGTACCGAGGTGTATCTTTTAGCCCGTACATCGCATGCTGTCAATTTAAATGTACCGCCCGGTACGCTTATGGGCTTAGGATAAGCTTGTATAAAGCAGTATCGTTTTGCCACTTTCGATAAAGCGCTTTGGCTCGTATCAAGCGCAAAAAAGGCGGTAATTCTATTCCGCACGCCCATTTAACAGACTGGTTAATATGGCCCGTTACTCAACTAACAGTACTGGCCAAATGAGCCCGCCTGGCCAACTCATAGCTCACTATTGACTAAAAGAAGTTTAATCCGCGCCTGCCAAAAACCTGTTTACATGAGCGTTGTCAACTTTTCTGACAGTGTCTTACAAGGAGATACGAAATGACCTATACCGTAAAACAGTATGGATGGATTCGCGATCTGCCTGATCATCGCGATCATCTTTATGCGGCGCCGACAACGGCGCTGGCGGCGCTTCCACACATGGTTGATCTGCGCCACCATTGCCCGCCCGTATACGACCAGGGCCAACTGGGCAGTTGTACCGCGAACGGTATTGCCGGAGCGATTCAATTTGATCGCATGAAGCAAAAGCTGACGCCAGCATTCGAGCCCTCGCGGTTGTTTACCTACTACAACGAACGAGTCATTGAGCATACCGTCGATTCGGACAGCGGCGCGATGATCCGCCACGGAATTAAAAGTGTAGCGGAGCAAGGTGATTGCCCTGAAAAAGAGTGGCCTTATGATATTGAAAAGTTCGCTATCAAACCTCCGGCTGCCTGCTACAAGGACGCTAGAAAATACAAAGCGGTGTCCTACCAGAAAGTTGCGCAAAACCTCAACCAGATGAAAGGCTGCCTGGCGGCAGGTTATCCGTTTGTCATTGGTTTTTCCGTCTACGAGAGCTTTGAGAGCAAGAAAGTCGCACAGACCGGGCATGCCCCGATGCCGGGCCCTCACGAAAAAATGCTCGGAGGGCACTGCGTGTTGGCGGTGGGTTACAACGATGCCCATCAGCATTTCATCTTGCGCAACTCATGGGGCACTGGCTGGGGCATGGAAGGCTACTTCACCCTGCCCTACAGCTATCTGCTGGATGAAAATCTGTCCACCGACTTCTGGACGATAAGAGTCGTGGCTGCCTGACTTGTCAGGCAACGGGGCATTGCACTGCCGCATTGACACCCTGCAGGTACTCTCGCGGCGTGCATCCAAATTCCCGGCGAAATACCGTGTGCAGGTATTGCGCCGACCGGAAACCACAATCGCGGGCGATGTCGGCAATTGCGCAGTCAGTGTTTTGCAGCCCGTGTGCGGCAGCGGCCAGTTTGAAACGCAGGATCTCGTCATGCACGCTGCAGCCCCGCACCCTGCGAAAGTGCGCTTCCAGCGACGAGCGCGAAACGCCTACATAAGCCGCTACCTGCGCGGTCTTGATACCCTGGCACGCGTACTGCCGGATGAACAGCAACGCCTGCATCACATAGGGGTCCCCCAACGGTTGATGCAGGCTCGAAGCCTGTACGTTGACAGCATCCGGCGGTATCAGAATGTGGGTGCCCGAAGACGGCATACCGTGCAGCATCTGGTGCAGCAGGCGCGCGGCGGTTCGGCCCATTGTGTCGGTGCCTTGAACCACCGAGCTCAACGGCACCCGCGTGAGGGTTCTGGTCAACGGATCGTTGTCGATGCCGATCAGCGCCACTTGTTCGGGCACTGCAATTCCGGCAGTCAGGCAGGCCTGTAGCAACTGACGGGCGCGGGCGTCGGTCACCGCGATGATGCCGATCGGCTTGGGCAGGCTTTGCAGCCAGGCGATCTGCTGTTCTACAGCGCTGTCCCAGAGCGGTGCACTGGTACCCAGTCCGCGATAGACCTCGGCGTGCAGGCCGTCGCGTTGCAGCAGTCGGCGAAAGGCCTGCTCGCGCTCCTGCGCCCAGCGATTGGCCTGAGCCTCAGGCAGACTGAAGCAGGCAAAGCGTGTGAGCCCGGCCACTATCAAATGCTCGTAGGCGGCCTTGATCAAGGCGTGGTTGTCGGTCGCGACATAGGGGATGCCCTTCGGGTAGGCGCGCTCATCCTGATAGGAACCGCCTACCGCCACCACCGGCAGCCTGATGCCGGCCAATGCCTCACCAATCAGCGGGTCGTCGAAGTCGGCAATGATCCCGTCACCCTGCCAACGCTCGATGCCTTTCAGGCGACAGAGAAAGTCTTCCTCCAGGAACAGATCCCAGGACACCCGAGTACTGCTGAGGTAGTTGCCAATGCCGCTGATGATGCCGCGGTCATAGATCTTGCTGCCGTTGAACAACAGTGCAATGCGGTGAACGGGGGGTACGGTTTTCATTATTTTTATGCCGATGGAGCAGCACGACGCCGTTCGACACAGACTAGGCGCGTGACGCGCGAATCTCAATACTCAAAATCGCACTACGCGTTGACGATTTTCATAATCAGCAGGCCCAAGGCCGTTGCTAGTATCGAGGCATCGCCAAGAACAATAAGGAAAACGCAGATGCCGTACTTCCCCGCCGTCGACAAGGTTCGCTATGAAGGCCCTGACAGCGACTCGCCCCTTGCCTTTCGTCACTACGATGCCGACAAACTGATTCTCGGCAAACCCATGCGCGAGCATTTGCGCATGGCGGCCTGTTACTGGCACACGTTCGTCTGGCCGGGCGCCGACATGTTTGGTGTCGGTACCTTCAAGCGTCCATGGCAAGGTTCCGGCGACCCGCTGGAGCTGGCTATCGGCAAGGCTGAAGCAGCTTTCGAGTTTTTCTCCAAACTCGGCATCGACTACTACAGCTTCCATGACACCGACGTGGCACCGGAAGGCAGCTCGCTCAAGGAGTATCGCAACAACTTCGCGCAGATGATTGATCATCTGGAACGTCATCAGGAGCAAACCGGCATCAAGCTGCTGTGGGGCACCGCTAACTGTTTCAGCAACCCGCGCTTTGCCGCAGGGGCCGCCAGCAATCCGGACCCTGAAGTATTTGCCTACGCCGCGACTCAGGTGTTCAGCGCCATGAACGCCACCCAGCGACTCAAAGGGGCCAACTACGTACTGTGGGGCGGTCGTGAAGGCTACGAAACCCTGCTCAATACAGACCTCAAGCAGGAGCGCGAGCAGTTGGGCCGCTTCATGCGCATGGTGGTCGAGCACAAACACACGATCGGCTTCAAAGGCGATTTGCTGATCGAGCCCAAGCCACAGGAGCCCACCAAGCATCAGTACGATTACGACAGCGCCACGGTGTTCGGTTTTCTGCAGCAGTACGGCCTGGAAAAAGAGATCAAGGTCAACATTGAAGCCAACCACGCGACCCTGGCCGGGCACAGCTTCCACCACGAAATCGCCACAGCAGTCTCGCTGGGGATCTTCGGCAGCATCGATGCCAACCGCGGCGACCCGCAGAACGGCTGGGACACTGACCAGTTCCCCAACAGCGTCGAGGAGATGACCCTCGCCACCTACGAGATTCTCAAGGCCGGTGGTTTCACCAATGGCGGCTACAATTTCGATTCCAAGGTCCGTCGTCAGAGCCTCGACGAAGTCGACCTGTTTCACGGCCACGTCGCCGCCATGGATGTGCTCGCCCTGGCGCTGAAGCGCGCAGTGGCGATGGTGGAGAACGATAAGCTTCAGCAGTTCAAGGACCAGCGCTACGCAGGCTGGCAGCAGCCTTTCGGAAAGTCGTTGCTGGCGGGTGAATTCAGCCTTGAGTCGCTTGCAAACCATGCATTCGACAACGATCTCAACCCACAAGCCGTCAGCGGTCGGCAGGAATTGCTGGAAGGTGTGGTCAACCGCTTTATCTACTCCTGAAGCAAGGCATTACGGACGCCGCAGTGACATTCTCGCGACAAATCTGTGCCCGCGGCGTCCGACAACGTTCTACAGTTGCACCGGCATTACCCTGCACATCATGAAGTGTCTTTCGAACAACAATAAAAGGACGCACCCTATGAACACCTTGAAACGCACGCTGCTTGCCAGCGCTCTGGCCTTGCTGTCCCTGCCGGTCATGGCCGACTCCACCCACCCGAAAATCGGTTTTTCCATTGATGACCTGCGTCTGGAACGCTGGTCACGCGACCGTGATTACTTCGTTGCGGCAGCGGAGAAACTGGACGCCAAGGTCTACGTACAGTCGGCGGATGCCAACGAGCAGAAACAGATTTCGCAGATCGAAAACCTCATCTCTCGCGGCGTCGACGTGATTGTCATCGTGCCATTCAACGCCACCGTGCTGACCAACGCCGTTGCCGAAGCCAAGAAGGCCGGAATCAAAGTGGTGTCTTATGACCGGCTGATCCTCAACGCCGACATCGACGCTTACATCTCCTTCGATAACGAAAAGGTCGGCGAAATGCAGGCCGGCGGCGTGCTGAAAGCAGCGCCCAAGGGCAACTACTTTTTGCTGGGCGGCGCCCCCACTGACAATAACGCCAAGATTCTGCGCGAAGGTCAGATGAAAGTGCTGCAGCCAGCCATCGACAAGGGCGATATCAAAATCGTCGGCCAACAGTGGGTGAAGGAATGGAACCCCACTGAAGCCCTGAGCATTGTTGAAAATGCCCTGACCCGAAATAACAACAAGATCGATGGCATCGTCGCGTCCAACGATGCCACCGCCGGGGGCGCGATTCAGGCGCTGGCCGCACAGAAACTCGCCGGCAAAGTGCCTATCTCGGGGCAGGATGCAGACCTGGCGGCGGTCAAGCGGGTCATTGATGGCACCCAGACCATGACCGTCTACAAACCGCTGAAACTGATTGCCAGCGAAGCCGCCAAACTGTCGGTGCAATTGGTGCGCAACGAGAAGCCTGCTTTTACCTCGCAGTACGACAATGGCAGCAAGAAAGTCGACACCATCCTGCTGACCCCGACACCGTTGACCAAGGACAACATCGACCTGCTGGAGAAAGACGGGTTCTACACCAGGGCGCAGATGGGCGGCCAGTGAGCTATCGATAATCAGTCGATAGAAAGCCTGAGCCTGTGCAGTATGGTTGCGCAGGCTCAGGCACGCCCATGAATCCCCGTGTGAGCCTGTGCCATGTCCGACTACCTGTTGCAAATGAACGGCATCGTCAAAACCTTTGACGGCGTCAAAGCCCTGAACGGCATTGACATAAAGGTCCGGCCCGGTGAGTGCGTCGGCCTGTGCGGCGAAAACGGCGCGGGCAAGTCCACGCTGATGAAGGTGCTGTCGGCGGTCTACCCCTACGGCACCTGGGACGGCGAGATCCTTTGGGACGGCCAGCCGCTCAAGGCGCAGTCCATCAGCGAAACGGAAGCAGCCGGGATCGTCATCATTCATCAGGAGCTCACGCTGGTGCCTGACCTGTCGGTGGCCGAAAACATCTTCATGGGTCATGAACTGACGCTCCCCGGTGGGCGCATGAACTACCCGGCCATGATCCATCGCGCCGAAGTGTTGATGCGTGAGCTCAAAGTGCCAGACATGAACGTGGCACTGCCGGTTTCCCAGTACGGCGGCGGTTATCAGCAACTGGTGGAAATCGCCAAGGCACTGAATAAGAAAGCTCGTCTGTTGATCCTCGACGAGCCGTCCTCGGCCCTGACCCGCTCGGAAATCGAGGTGCTGCTGGACATCATTCGTGACCTGAAAGCCAAGGGCGTTGCGTGCGTGTACATTTCGCACAAACTCGATGAAGTGGCGGCCGTGTGCGACACCATTTCGGTGATCCGCGATGGCAAGCACATCGCCACCACCGCCATGTCGGACATGGACATTCCGAAGATCATCACCCAGATGGTCGGTCGCGAAATGAGCAACCTTTACCCCACCGAACCCCACGAGATCGGCGAGGTGATTTTCGAGGCGCGAAATATTACCTGTTACGACGTCGATAACCCCGGACGCAAACGGGTCGACGGCATTTCGTTTGCTCTCAAGCGCGGGGAAATTCTCGGCATTGCCGGGCTGGTTGGCGCAGGTCGCACCGAACTGGTGTCCGCGCTGTTCGGTGCCTACCCGGGCCGATATACCGGTGAAGTGTGGCTGGACGGCCAACCTGTCGACACGCGCACGCCGCTCAAATCAATCCGCGCGGGCTTGTGCATGGTTCCCGAAGACCGCAAACGTCAGGGCATTATTCCGGACCTGGGCGTTGGTCAGAACATCACCCTCGCGGTCCTCGACACCTACTCGAAAATGACCCGCATCGACGCCGAAGCCGAGCTGGGCAGCATCGACCGGGAAATCTCGCGCATGCACCTCAAGACCGCCAGCCCGTTCCTGCCGATCACCAGCCTGTCCGGTGGCAACCAGCAGAAAGCCGTACTGGCGAAAATGCTCTTGACCCGACCGCGCGTGCTGATCCTCGACGAACCGACCCGCGGCGTCGATGTGGGTGCCAAGTACGAGATCTACAAGCTGATGGGCGCGCTGGCGGCCGAAGGTGTGTCGATCATCATGGTGTCTTCGGAGCTGGCCGAAGTGCTGGGAGTCTCCGACCGTGTGCTGGTGATTGGCGAAGGCCAGCTGCGCGGCGACTTCATCAACCATGAACTGACTCAGGAACAGGTACTCGCCGCTGCGCTCAGCCACGCCGATGCCGCTGACAATAATGCCCGGAAGACCGCATAGATGAACCAGGTCAAACAGTTCTTCACCCGTTACAAAATGCTTGCGCTGGTGATTGCCATCGCGGTTATCTGGCTGTTCTTCAGTTGGCAAACCGACGGCGGGTTTCTGACCCCGCGCAACCTTTCCAACCTGCTGCGGCAGATGTCCATTACCGGCATTCTGGCGTGTGGCATGGTGCTGGTCATCATAAGTGGCGAGATCGACCTGTCGGTGGGTTCATTGTTGGGCCTGCTCGGTGGCCTGGCGGCGATTCTCGATGTGGTCTACCACGTGCCGCTGCTGGCAAACCTGAGCGTGGTTGCGCTATGCGGGCTGATGATTGGCCTGGCCAACGGCTACATGACGGCCTACCTGCGCATTCCCTCCTTTATTGTCGGGCTGGGCGGTATGTTGGCCTTTCGCGGCATTCTGCTGGGGATCACCGGTGGTACGACCATCGCCCCGGTATCGCCTTCGCTGGTCTACGTTGGCCAAGGATATTTACCGCATTCTGCCGGCACAGGGCTTGGCGTACTGTTGCTGGCGCTGACGTTGTTTCTGACCTGGAAACAACGGCGCAACAGAGCCCTGCACGGGCTGGCGGCACACTCGATGATCCGTGATGTGTTACGCGTGGTATTGATCGGCGCTGTGTTGGGCGGGTTTGTCTATGTGCTCAACAGCTACGACGGAATCCCCGTTCCGGTATTGCTGTTACTAGTCCTGCTCGGTGTATTCAGTTATGTCACCAGCCAGACGGTTTTCGGACGGCGCGTCTATGCGGTGGGCAGCAATATGGAAGCCACTCGGTTATCCGGCATCAACGTGCAGGCCGTAAAACTATGGATCTTCGGCATCATGGGCGTCATGTGTGCCTTCGCCGGGCTGGTCAATACCGCACGCCTGGCCGCAGGCTCGCCCTCGGCCGGCAACATGGGCGAACTGGACGCCATTGCCGCATGCTTCATCGGCGGCACGTCCATGCGCGGCGGCTCGGGCACGGTCTACGGTGCCCTGCTTGGTGCGCTGGTCATCACCAGTCTCGATAACGGCATGTCCATGCTCGACGTCGACAGTTACTGGCAGATGATCGTCAAGGGCGGCATCCTGGTGCTGGCGGTGTGGGTGGACGTCAGTACCCGGGCCGCACGTCGATAGTCGAGCAACTGGCGGCATTGAATCAAGCGGGTCTGGCCGCGATGGCTTCGACCTCGATCAGCGCACCGGGCAATGGCAGCGCCACCACCTGCAAAGCGGTGCGCGCAGGTTTCAAGGGTTGCTCGGGGGTGCCGAAAAACTGCGTGTAGCCGGCCTGCAGGCCCGCAAAATCAAGTTTGCCGCCGGTCTCCTCGGCACCCACCAGAAACACTCGTAACTGCACGATATCGCCCAAATCAAGATCCTGTTGCCGGAGGATCCTGCGCAGTTTGTTGAACACCGAAACGCTCTGCACTTCAGTGTTGCCATACGCGGCAGGCGTACCTGCCGGAGCGTGTGGGTCGGCAAGGTCAGGCAAAGTGCCGCTGATGAACACCAGGCTGGCCGAGGCAGGCACAGTCACGGTTTGCGATATTGGAAAATCGCCGACGCTTGTGCGTTGAATGCTGTCGCTCATGGTGTCTCTCCCCAATGGATGTTGATGCTGCAATAAAGGCTCACGACGCCGCAAGGGCCGCCGTCTGTCGTTGCTGGATAACCCGCTCGGCCAGTTGCCCGACCACATGGCGCGCCGAGTTGGCGGCCGACTCCTGCCAGATACCCACGCCGCTCTGCACCAGCCCGTCGCCAGCGAAGTAAACCCGGCCATGAGGTTCATCCAACAAGGCGCTGGCGTCGGCCGGGAAATGTTCGCGTTGCAGCCACGGGCCTTCGCTGTACGGAATCTGCTCCCAGGACACGGCCAACGGGTTACGCAAGTGATGCGAGTAACCGGGATGCAGCAGTTCGACCGCCTCTCTGGAGGCAGCGTATTGCGCCTCGAAAGGTTTCGCGCCGAACACGTCGGCACCCTCCCCGGTCACGTAACCGGCGATAAGCAGGCCATTGCGGGTATTGAGGTCATTACTCGGATACCACAGCAGCCTCGCCGGGTGGTCGATCCACGAAAGACCGCCATAAGTGCGGTAATCGGTTTCCCAGAAGCGCGGAGATTGCCACGCCACCTTGGTCGCCTGATCGTTACGGGTGCTCAGCAAAGCAGCCTTGACCGGATTGCTGAAGTCGGTATCCAGCCTGGCCAGCAACGGCAACGGCAGGGTCGAGACCAGGTAATCGGCGCGTACTACCTGTTCACGGCCACTGTGTCTGTCGTGATAGGTGACCGCCACACCGTCTTCCAGTTGACGAATCTGGCGCACCTGCGCGCCCAGTTGCACCTGTTCAGTGAGGCGCTGGTAAAAGGCGTTGGTGATGCGGTCCATACCGCCGACCGGCTGAAACATGGTCGCCGAGAACTCGGGAAACTCAGTGTGCAGCAGCGCGCCCCACAGCTCGGGATGCAGCAGGCGCTCCAGCCCCACCGGCTGCGCACTGCTCGGCAATGCCCCCGGATGCGAGAGCGATTCCTGATGTCCGGAACGCAGGCTGCCCTCATAAGCCAGTTCCTGCGAGAGGTCGCCATACACCTGCAAAAAAGCCAACAGGCGCTGACGCTCTTCGCCACTCAATACATCGTCCAGAGCATCGCGCTGCACCGCCGTGGCCAGTAGCCCCGAGAGGTGGCCGCGGGCGTCGTTGATAGCCTGGCCGACAGTGAATGCGGGCTGTTGCAGGTCCGGGCGGACCTGAGCGCCATGGCTACTGTTGACCAGTACTTCAAGCGGCACCCCCAGCTCGCTGCAATAGTCGAGCAACGTGCGGTGCTGGCTGGGAATCCGCGCTGGCCCGGCATTGAAATACAGCCCGTGATCAAAGCCCACGGTCTGCGTGCGACCGTCCTTGTAGTCCACCTGATCGCCGCTGCGCAACGTCCAGTTACGGCCGCCCACTCGATCACGGGCCTCCAGCAGTTGCACGCTGAACCCTGCTCGTGTCAATTCCAACGCAGTCACCAGCCCGGCGATTCCGGCTCCCAGCACCAGTACGCGAATGCCCTGCCCCAGCCCGTTTCCGAGTTTCAGACGTTGTGGCCGTCGGTGTGATGAAGGCCCCAGCCCCAGTACCGCAAGCGCATCCTTGACGGCTTTTTCGCCACCTACCGCAGCAATGCTGGAAAGCGCTTCACGTCGTGTCAGTCCCATGTCATTTGCTCCCTTGAGGGCTTCAATCCGGCAAGCCAGGCGGGTTGATCAGCGACTTGTCGACGCGCTCTACATCGAGGCCCCAGCGCTGCAACACTTGCTCGTACTGCCCGCTGGCAATCGCGCCTTCAAGGGCGGTATGAATCGGTTTGACCAAACCGTTGTCCTTGCGCGTGGTCACGGCGATATCAGCCTGCAGTGGCCAACCACCGTTGACCGTGCCGACCCGCTTGATACCTCGGGTGATGGCGGCCGAGTAGGCATACACCGAATTGGGTCCGAACAGCGCATCACTGCGCCCCGACTGAATGGCAAGCTGCGCAGCCGCCTGGTCATCGAAATACTGCAACAGCGCAGGCTTGATACCAGCCTTTTCGTTGACCTCGTTCCACGCCAGCAGGACCTTTTCCTGATTGGTGCCGGAGCCGACGATGACCTTCAGCCCGGCAATGTCCGACGCCTGTTTTATCTCGCTGATCTTGCTGTTGGCCTTGACGTAGAAGCCCAGGACATCCTGGCGGTAGGTGGCGAAATCAAAGCGCTTCTTGCGCGCTTCGGTCACGGTGACGTTACTGATCACTGCGTCGTATTTTCCCGAACTGACGCCCAGCGGCCAGTCCTCCCAACTGGTCTGCACCACGTTCAATTGCAGACCCAGGCTGTCCGCCACCAGTTGCGCGGTATCGGCCTCACTGCCGATGGTGGTCTTGTCGTCATTGGCCAGCAGCGCCAAAGGCGGCCCGGCCACACCGGAAACCGCCACGGTAAACTTGCCCGGCTGGGCAAATTTGAAGCCCGCTGGGATCTGCGCGATGGCAGCCTCATTGCGCGGTACATGGATGCGTTGTCGGTCGAGCCTAAGGTCGATCGATTGCGCAGTCGAAGCAAAAGCACTTTGCGCCACGCCGACGGCAATCGTCAGCAGGGCCATACGGGCAGTGTTCACTAACATCAGTAATTGCTCCTTGAAAACGGAAAATTCACAGCACCTTGCCTAGGAAGGCAGCGGTGCGAGGATGTCGCGGGTTGTGGAACACCTGTTCCGGCGGCCCTTGCTCAATCAATTGGCCATCACAGAGAAACACCACATGGTCCGCCACTTCCCGGGCAAAGCCGATCTCGTGGGTCACTACCACCAGCGTGACACCCAGACGAGTGAGCCTCTTGATGACGTCCAGCACCTCACCGACCAGTTCGGGATCGAGGGCCGAGGTGGGTTCATCGAACAGCAAAACCTTGGGGTCCAGCGCCAGCGCCCGGGCAATGGCGACCCGCTGCTGCTGACCACCGGAAAGCTGGCGTGGGTAAGCGTCTACCTTGTCCGCCAGACCGACCCTGGCCAGCAACTCACCTGCCCTTGCCTGTGCCTCGGCCTTGCTCCAGCGTTTATGGGCCAACGGCGCTTCGGCAATGTTTTCCCAGGCGGTCAGGTGCGGGAACAGGTTGAAATTCTGGAATACGAAGCCGACCTCGATGCGCCGCTTGAGGATTTCGCGCTCCTTGAGCTCATAGAGCAGATCACCCTTGCGCCGATAACCAACGTAGTCGCCGTCGATGGTGATGTAACCGCTATCGATCTTTTCCAGGTGGTTGATGGTGCGCAACAGCGTGGATTTACCCGAGCCGGAAGGCCCGAGAATCACCGTGACCTTGCCCGGCTCAATGCTCAGGTCAATGTCCTTGAGCACCTGCTGGCTACCGAAGCGTTTGCCCACGCCTTGAATCTGAATGCGCCCTGCGCGCACGGGTGCAGAGACTTCACTCATGATGCTTCTCCTTCAACCAGCCGCGCACTCGCTGCAAGGGCGTAGGCGGCAAAACACGCGCCGTACCGCGAGCAAAGTGTCGCTCGACGTAGTACTGCGCGCTGGTCAACAGCGTGGTGATGATCAGGTACCAGACGGTGGCAACAATCAGCAGCGGAATCACCGCCTGGGTACGGTTGTAGATGACCTGCACGGTGTAGAACAGCTCTGGCAAGGCCAGCACGTAAACAATGGAAGTGCCTTTGACCAAACCGATGATTTCGTTAAAGCCCGAAGGCAGGATCGAGCGCAATGCCTGGGGCAGGATGATGCGGAAAACCCGACGCGAAGCCGGCAAGCCCAGAGCTGCGGCGGCTTCATGCTGGCCAGCGTCGACTCCGATCAGCCCGCCACGAATGATTTCTGCGGTATAAGCCGCCTGCATCAGGCTCAAGCCCAGGACTGCCACTGTGAATTGACTGAGCACGTCGACCGTCGACCATTCGGCGAAGACCAGATCGGTAAACGGCACGCCCAGTACGATGTGGTCGTACAGGTAGGCGAAGTTATAGAGAATGATCAACACCAGCAGCGCCGGCATCGAGCGAAAAAACCAGATGTAGCCCCAGGCCAGCGCCGCCAGCAGCGGTGAGCCCGACAGGCGTGCCAGCGCCAGCGCCGTGCCGAGAATAATGCTGAACACGGTGCTGAGCAGTGTCAGCAGCAACGTCTGAGCCAGGCCGCGCAGCACTGACGGCGAAAAGAACCATTGCCCGAACACGCCCCATTCCCAGCGCGGATTGGTCGCCAGCGAATGCACGATGGCTACCAGCACCAGTACAGCGAATATCGACCCCACCCAGCGACCGGGATGCCGGGCGGGTACTACCCGCAACGCCTTGATCGGTGGTTGTGCGACCCGGCTCTGGCGCAGCGGGTAACGGCTGGGCTCGTCGATGAAGTCATAGGGTTTGGCGACAGTGGGCATGGTTGTTCCTCGTACTCAATAGGGGTTTTCAGGTGCTGGCCTTAAAAGGCGTAAGTCAGTCGGGTGTAGTAGTAACCGCCGGTAAAACCGTAGGGCGAATAGGTACCGTAACTGCTGACCATGGTGCTGCTGGGAACCCCCTGTTTTTTTGGATAGATGTCGAACAGGTTCTTTGCGCCAATGGCAACGTTGAGGTTTTTGCTGAGGTTGTAGCCGAGGTCCAGATCGGTGATCCACTTGGCGCTGTACACCCGGTCCAGATCGCGATTGGCGGAGGAATTGACCTCTTTGTAGGAACCGTAATGGGTCAGCACCAGGTTCAGGTTGAAGCCCTCGATGCTCCAGTCGCCACCCAGAATCAGTTTGGTACGCGGCTGTACGCCGGTAATCAGATTGCGGGCCTCGCGGTCCATCAGCTCATAGGAAGTACCGAGGATCGAGGTGGATTCCTTGTAGCTGAGGATCTTTGTCTGGTTCCAGTTGAACGCCGCCGTCCACTTCACCGCCCCGTACTGCCCAAGGTCCTGGCTGTAGTTGCTGACCAGATCCAGACCCTTGGTGCGGGTGTCGGCACCGTTGATGAAGTACTGGCCGCCCGACGTCGAATCGATACCATTGTTGAGCAGCACCTGAGTGACTTCATCACCCAGCAGGGTGCCGGTCAGGGTGATGCGGTCACGCAGATTGATCACGTAGGCGTCGGCGGTCAGGGTCAGCTGATCGGTAGGCGTCAGGGTGAAACCGAGGCTGAAGTTGGTGGAGCGCTCCGGCTTGAGGTCCTCGGCACCCAATGCTCTGGCGGCACCCGAGCCGGTTGGCAATACGCCGTAATTGATCGACTGATACACGCCGTCCACCACGCCGTAAGTGGTCGAACGTGCACTGAACAGACTGTTGGCCAGGGATGGCGCACGAAAGCCATTGCTGACGGTGGCGCGAACAGCGAACTGCGGGGTGAAGTCGTAACGTGTAGTCAGCTTGCCGCTGCGGGTTGCGCCCACACCTTGATTGTAATGTTCATAGCGCAATGCGCTGCCGACATACCAGTCCGGCACAGGGTTGAAACCCACGTCAACATAACTGGCGACACTGTTGCGTGAGGCGCTGCTTTCTTCGTCCGGCGAAATGCCATTGGTGACCTGGGCTCCAGACGATGCACAGTTGCCTGGCGCAACGCAGTAACCGCCGTTGGCATAGGACTCGTAGTCACCGGCCTGCACCTCATACGTGTCGCGCCGGTGTTCGAACCCGTAGGACAGATCGAGAGGCTTTTGCAGGCCTATATCGAAGCTGCGCTTGAAGTCCAGGTTGGTGGTCAGCTCAGTGGATATCCACGTGCCGGAAGTGAAGCTGTTAGGCGTGGCCTCACCAAGTGACGGGTTCTGATTGTGCGTGGTGCCCTGCTCTGCCTCGTTGCGTCCGTAGGTGCCGGACAGATCCCAGGCCCACTCACCAAGCGTGCCTTTGCCACCGAACGCAGCCTGAAAATCGTCTTCGTCGATGTACCAGGTCGGCGTGTACCCCGCCGGATAACCATTAGGTCCGGTGGTGATGGTATTGGTGATGGTCGGCAGGCGAAAATTCTGCCCCTGCTCAGCCTTGCGCCGTGAGTACGTGGTGAAGGAATACAGACTGAAGCTGTCGTGAATCGGCAGTTCGGCGTTGTAACCCAGGGTCAGGAGATTGGTCTTCGGCGTGCCGTAGCCGCCATACGTGGACTTACCTGCCAGGTCGTAGGCCTGCTCATAACTGTAACCGTTGGCGCTGGCCTTGTTGTCGTCGTTCTGGCTGCGGGCGTCCAGCGCCAGTTGCACTATGCCCCCGTCGCCGATCTCGAAACCCTTGTTGAGGCTCTGCTGCACGGTCTGCTTCTTGCCGTCATAACCAAGCCCGGCATTGGTCACCGACGTGCCGTTGATGTCGGCCTTGAGAATGACGTTGATGACCCCGGCGATGGCATCGGAGCCGTATTGGGCCGCTGCACCATCACGCAGCACTTCAACATGGTCAATGGCACTTATGGGGATCAAGTCCAGGTCAGCCGGAGCAGCCCCGGTGTTGATGCCGTTGATGTTCAGGGTGGCACTGGTATGCCGGCGCTTGCCGTTGACCAGCACCAGCACTTCGGCGGCACTGAGGCCACGCAGGTTGGGCGCACGGGCGATACCGCTGGCGTCCCAGCCAGTCTTTTCCGGCAGGCTCAGCGATGGAATCACTGCGCTCAACGCCTCCATCAGGCCGGGCTTGCCAGTGCTCTGTAATTGTTTGGCACTGACCACATCGATCGGCACCGGGCTGCTGGTCACGGTACGTTGCTCCGCACCACGATTACCGGTGACTACCACGGTGGACAAGGTACGCGGGTCATCCCCGGCTGTTTTTTCCTCGGCCTTTATCGTCCCTGACAGCAACACGCCCCCTATCGCCAACGTCAAAGGGCAGTAGCCCAGCACAGCAGCCGAGATACGGACACGTTGTAAGGCTTGTTTCATATCCACTCCAGAAATGGCCGTCATGCCAGCCACCCATCCAGATCGCGAAGTCGTGCATCCCGGCGGTCGGGGGGACAGCGTGGCCTGCACGTTTTAAAAGTGATTACCGACGCGCAGAGATATCTGCGGACCGGGTCCGGCACTCAGCGGCGAGGACAGGGCATGGGGTGGAAAACGGTCGAGCGCGGAGGTATTGCGACACGCCTGTCAACGACAGAGCGAGAGAGATGAATCCAATGGCAAATTTGAACAGGCAACATACGTCGAATTCCCTTCCAACGATTCTGCTTTGGGGCTCAGTGCTACATGGCCCCTGTCATGCTACGCGGCTGGCGGCACGAGACACAGAATCTCGATCAAGACTGGTACCATCCGAGGTAAGGGGTAGGCTGTTGAAACCAAACATAACGGAATCAATTTTGAAAATATAATTCTATTTGGTCATAAGCTAATATTATTATTTCTGATCTTTATATTTATTATCATTCATAAATATAATTTTTAATCGTCGCATGTTCTGCTGACCGGAAGCCCCGGTCAACAGGTCTTAAGCCCGACAATGATCTATCTGGAAAGCAGCACGTCAACCAGCTCATCCGCCCCTCTTGAGATACCTGCCTGCGCCGCCGATAGACGTCCGAAGGTCGAGCTGATGTCATAGACCTTTGGATACTGCCGGGTGACATAGGACTCCAGCAGTTGCGAGGTGGACGCATCGTAGATCTCGACGGCGTAACTGACAGACCCGGTAAACGTACCCTTACGGTCGCGGGCAGCCTGAACCAGGTTGTAGGAGCCCATGCCGATGTCGAATCTGGAAAACGTAGACAGCCCGGCTACCGTGGTTTCGGCCCCTGTCAGTGTGAGACGAATCCTCAAGGTCCCACGCCCGGGCGTCGCCGTGAATCGAAAGTGCCTGCCTAGCGCCTCTGAGAACTTGACCGTCATATCGTTGGCCAGGGTTATTCTGTCTGTGCGCTCCAGACCTGAAAACTGAGCATCCGTCCCCGAGTAAATCACCACGGGTTCAAGCATGATCTGATCGTATTTGTTCCAGTTGGGTGCGGCAGTGTATTTAAACGGTATGCGTCCTGTGCTGTCCTGCTCGTTGGGGCGCATTTCAAGCGAGGACTCAATGCCTGAATAAGGCGACGGGTCGTGACTGGCACACCCCGTGACCAGAAAACCCAGTAACAAAAGCCCGGCCCACTTCATCTGCTTAACGTCACGCATGTAGAATTCTCCCACTCGATCCGGTCATTGACATTTCAAACGTTCACCATCCATCAGGCACGCTTACAGGCAGCGCGCTTGAGCAGCATTGTTTGTATTGAGGCGTTCTCTTTTTCCTGGTGCGGGCTATGCACACCCGGCCATACCGCATTGCACGGCATTCAATGGTTCACCATCAGACTGCTCTGAAAGGCGCTGCCGAACAGCTCTGTGCATTTGTCTGCAGTGCATTCAGCAATCAGAACTGTACCGGCGTGTGTAGTTTTAGACCGATGTCGACTGCTCGTCAACCTAAAATGTACACACCGGTATACTTTTGAAGGGTTTGGGTAGTCAGCTTCTGGCAGTGATACGCGGTGAGGTAACTGCCAGCGACGCGAATCGTGTGCATTGCTTCATCAGCAGACAAGTGACGGGCCTGAATAAAGGAAGTAAAAGGCTGTGAGGACGCATGTTCAAGCTCTGGAACGGGTCATGCACGATGTTCATGCTTCTCCAGGCAATCATTCCAGACCTCGCGAATCAGTACTTTGAGCCACAGTGCTTCGCTCCAGCGATCTGAAATATCGCGTCCGTCACGTCCTGTTATTGCATAAGGGGGTGGGCCCAATTCGCAAGTGAAAGACAGGCTTGCCGGTTTATGAGGGCGGGCCAGCCAATCCTCGATTCCATAACGCCACCAGCCCAAAAACCGCTCAAGCCAGGGTCGATGCCGGGCAAAGCCCAGAGGCACCTGAACGTGCTCGCCATTGGCTACGCGGCCGTGAAACCCCCAACTGTGGCGCAGGATATTGTGAATCTGCTCGTCGTCTTCGGCTACAGCGGACTCTGGCAACTCACGCCCCACCACGTAATGAGACAAGTCGGCCAACAGCTTGAGATCAGGCATCTGTGCCAGCAGATCGAGGGTAAACAACAGATCACTGGTGAGGCGGTATCGATGGGTTTCCAGCAGAATCGGAAAATCCACCTGCTCGGCGAGACGCTGCCAGCCCTCGACCAGAGTCATCGCCTGAGCCAGCTTACGCGGCCGCACATCCGCCTGCAGGGTGAGGTGATGGCAACCGTAGCGGCAAGCGATGTCGAGCGCTCTGGCAAGATCGTCCACCGTCTGCGGAAACAACTGCCCTTCAATCTGCAAACCGCGCGCCTTTGCCGCAGCATGCAGGTAGGCGACAGCGGGTGCCTGCGAGTAATGGTCGGTGATCCCGTCGAAGCCGGCGGCGGCGATCCTGTCCAGCTGCGCTTCGATGGAAAGATCACATTGGCCGCGATGATCCTGCATGGCCCACAGCGACTGAAATACCAGAAACCGAGCCATGTCATGACCTCAGCATTTGTTTAAGCGAGCAGTCGGGATCGTTGAGCGCTGCAAGGCTTAGCGGAGTGTTGGCAGCGATCAATCGTTCACACAGCTTTATATCCCTGGCAACACTATTGCCCAGTGCCAGGCCACAGGCACCTCGCAGGCGCCGATCCGCATCAAGGTAGAACAGCAGTCGCCCACCGCACGCCAGGCTGCGGCTGGCTGAAGGCGGGGTGTGTGCAATGACGCCAACGGTCTGCACGCTCTGGTCATACTGATCAGACCAGAAGCCGGGAACGCCCTCGAATGCAAGCTCGTGCCCCAGTAGATTCAACGCGGCGTGGCGCCCCTGTGCTTCGGCGTTATGCCAGGTTTCCTGACGCTGGTAGGCCCCGTCAGGGTATAACCGAAACTCACACACATCCCCGGCGGCAAAGATGTCCGGGGCGCTGGTGCGCAGCATAGTGTCAACACGTATCCCCTGCCCAACTTCGAGGCCGGCCGCTGCTGCAAGCTCACTGTTAGGCTGCATGCCAATTCCGACCACCAGCACGTCGCAAGGCACTCTCTGACCGTCGACCAACTGCACCGACTCGGCTCGCTGACTGCCTTGCACGCCTTCGAGCACCACATTCAGCCGCACATCGACGCCGTGCTGCCGATGCAACGCCAGAAGGTCCCGGGATACCTCCTCAGGCAGGACCCGCCCGGCCAATCGAGGTCCGGCTTCCAGCAACGTCACCTGGCAACCCAGGGCCACCGCCGTTGCTGCAACTTCAAGGCCGATAAACCCGGCACCGATGATCACCAGCCGTGCACCGTGGATCAAAGCACCACGCAGCGCCAACGCCTCATCGTGAGTGCGCAGGTAGAAAACATTGCTCAGGTGCCCGGGTATCTGTGACAAGCGACGCGCCCTGCCTCCGGTCGCCAACAATAATCTGTCATAAGGCAAACGCTCGCCGTTAGCCAGCTGCAGACGATGATGCTGTGGCTCCAGACGCATTACCGGATTGCACGCCAGATGTTCGATGCCAAGCCCGGCAAGTCCGGATTCCTCGCACAGGCTGCAACCGCTCAGTTCCACAGTCCCCTGCAGCACGCCCTTGGACAACGGCGGCCGCTCATATGGAAGGTGCGGCTCGTCGCCGATCAGTATCAGCCGGCCGTCGTAACCCTGTTCGCGCAAGGTCAGCGCCGCACGGCCACCGGCATGGCCCGCGCCAACGATAACAAGTGGAGCATTCATGGCATGTACTCCTGGCATTCATTCACTGACCGCAAGCAAAACCCGGCCGCCCTCTATGCGGACGGCAAAGGTCTTCAGATTGACGCAGACAGGTGCCCCGAGGGCTTTGCCGTTGCGATAGTCGAAGCGACCGTTATGCTTGGGGCATTCGATGACGTGGTCCGTCACCAGACCGTCGGCCAGGTGAATCCTTTCATGGGTGCACAGGCCCGCCGTAGCGAAAAACTCGTTGTCGGCGGAACGGTAAACGGCATAGGTGTGCGGGCCGTGGTCGAAGCGAATGACGTCTTCTTCCTGTATGTCGCCCACGGCGCATACATCAATCCATGGATTGTTCATGGCGCTCTCTCTCGTTCGGGAACAATCGGAAGGTGTCAGCCGAGTGTGGCTTCAGCCTGTGGGTGTGCAGTGGCGGGTGCTGAACAATTTGCCACAGGACGCTTGATGAAATAGCTCGGGTCGCGACGTTGCCTGAGCAGAGTTGGAATAATCTCCTTGAACGCTTCACTCATATTGGCGTACGGCGGCGGGCAGTCGTGGCGAATCTCTTCATGCAGTTGCGCCAGCGCATGGTAGGGCACCATTGGATACATATGGTGTTCAAGGTGGTAGTTCATGTTCATGTACAGAAAGCGCAATACCCGGTTCATATAGATGGTGCGGCAGTTGCTGCGATGGTCGAGCACGTCTTCTGCCAGTCCTACGTGCTGGGTAAGGCCGAACAGATAAGACAGCCAGCCGCCGTATAGCGTAGGTAAGCCCACGTACATCAGGGGCAGCCAGCTCTGCAGATAAAGTGCAGCGCCAACGACTCCGGCATAAATCACGATCCAGATACGCGCGGCAAGAAACACCTTGGGCCATTCGGCTACCGGAATGAAATCCTTTTCCTGCTCGCTCATGTGGCCGACAGCATGCCGACATACACCACCGAGTGTTTTGATCAACAAGGGAATCTGAAAAAGGCTCAAGAGCATCATCACCAGACTAGGTGGCCGTGGCTCGACGATCTCCGGATCACGGCCAACCACGATAGTGTCGGTGTGGTGCCGCGCATGGCTCCAGCGCCACACATGGGGCTCGAACATGCACATAAAGCTGGCCACCTGATACAACCCGTCATTCATCCATCGGGTTTTGAAGGCGGTGCCGTGGCCGGTCTCATGCCAGCGCGGGTTGGATGCCGTGGCATAGAGCACACCGTAGGCCAGAAAAAACGGCACACAGGCCCAGGAGCCCCAGAACCAGTAGCCGCTAAAACCGGTCACCAGCAGCGCCAGCAGCCAGATAGCAGTGTCGAGCAATGCAGGAGCGTCACGGCGCTGCATCAGTTGTTTCATGCGTTGGCGAGGGATGGGCGACTGGTACCAATCGGCAGATACGAGGCCTTTTTCCGCTGCGCGCGCAGCTTCGGGGCCGGTCAGGCGATAGTCGCGCTGACAGGCTGTATTGTATTGAGGCATTGTTATTGTTCTCCGCAAGTGTGGGGTTTTCAGGAACCTTGCGTCAGAAAATATAGAGAGCGTACTCCCCCCTCTCAAGGCCTTGAATACATTCCCTATCAAGCTATCATCCAGTATCTGCGGGGCTTGATAGTTTTCTATCAAGACGCACCAAGGGCTCACCATGAATAACAACAAGCGCCCCACCATCGCGACCGTTGCCGCGCAGGCGGGCTTGAGTGTCGCCACTGTCGATCGCGTCCTGAACGCCCGCGCCCCGGTCAACCCCGCCACTGCGGAGCAAGTGCTCAAGGCCGCAGAGGCGGTGGGTTACTTCGCAGCGCGTCTGATTGGACAACGCATTCAGGAGCGACGCCCCACCTACCGATTCGGCATACTGCTGCTGGGCACCGCCCAAGCGTTCTACGCCAACCTCGCTCACGCTATCGCCGAGGCTGCGCAGCGCCGTGTCGCCGCCAATCTGACCTGCCAGTTCGACTATGTTTTTGATCGCAGCCCAGGCGCTATCGTTACCCAGCTCGAGCATCTGGCGGTGCAATGCGACGGCCTCGCAGTCGTCAGCTTCGCCCACCCGCTGATCAACGCTGCCCTTGAGCAGATTCGTCAGGCCGGTGTACCGGTGATAGCGCTGCTTTCAGACATTCATGAGAAGGCCGATGAGCCCTATGTTGGCCAGAACAATTATCAGGTCGGACGCACCATGGGATGGCTGCTGGCCCGCACCTGCGGCGCACGCGAAGGCAGTATCGGCATCTTGCTCGGTGGCCATCGTTTTCTTGGCCATCAGGCACGGGTCGAGGGACTGCAAAGTTACCTGGCCGAACATGCACCGGGTTTACGGCCACTGGAGCCGTTGATCAACCTCGACAACTGTGACATCACCGAAGAGGCGAGCCTCGACCTGCTGGCCCGCCATGACGAGCTGCGCGGGCTGTGCGTGGTGGGCGGCGGTGGCGATGGAATCATCAACGCGCTGTCGCAATTGCCCAGGCGTCCGCCACTGTGCTGCATCGTGCAGGAGTCCACCGAACTGTCGCGCCTTGCACTCGCGCGGGGGCTGGTTGATGCAGTAATCGATTCCCAGCCACGTCAGATTGCCGAGGCACTGATGGACCTGCTGATCGAGCTGCAGACCACGGACATATTCGATCCGATCAGGCATCGGGTACATGTCCCGTTACACATCGTGACCTCGGAGAATGCCACCGTCTGACCGGGTCAGAGCCCTCGAAAATCCCCGGCGCTCAAACCAAACCGACTCATCTTGTTGTACAGCCCGCCCCGGGAGACGTTCAGCTGTCGGGCAGCAAGGCGGATGTTGCCTCGTGTGTTTTCGAGCGCTGCAATGATCGCGTGCATTTCGTGGGTGCCAAGGTCCTGAGCCGCCAAGGGCGCTGGCAACCGGGTGGCTGCAACGGGGCCGGTACGCTGTCTGATTTCAAGGGGTAAATCGCCTGGCTGGATTAGCTCGCCCATGGCCAGGTTGGTCGCACGTTCAATGGTGTTTTCCAGCTCTCGTACATTGCCCGGCCAGCCATAGGCAGCCAGCAATTCCAGCGCCTGCGCGGAAACCCCCTGCACTGGCTTGCGCAATGACCGGGCACAACGATCAAGAAAATGCTGGGCCAGCAGCGTAATATCTTCACGACGCATACGCAGCGGAGGCACGGTGAGGTTGAGCACGTTGAGCCGGTAATACAGGTCTTCGCGGAAGGCACCCTCGGCCACCGCCTGACTCAGATTACGGTGAGTGGCTGCAATGATGCGCACATCCACCTGCCGCGAGTTTTTCGCCCCGACGCGTGTCACCTCCCCCTCCTGCAATACCCGCAACAGGCTGACCTGAGCATCGAATGACATGTCGCCTATCTCATCGAGAAAGATAGTGCCGCCATCGGCCAGCTCGAACTTGCCCGCGGAGCCACCTCGAGCCGACCCCGTGAATGCGCCCTCGACATGGCCGAACAACTCGCTTTGCACCAGATCTCTGGGGATCGCGCCGCAATTGACGGCCACAAAAGGTCCGCCCCTGCGGTCACTGGCATTGTGGATTGCCTGGGCGAACAACTCCTTGCCAGTGCCGCTCTCACCCAGGATCAACGTGGTGGAGTCGCTGCGACTGGCGATCCGCCCCAGGTGCAATGCATCTTCAATGGCCCGGGAACAGCCCTGAATGGTCTCGAACGTATAGCGGGCCTGAGTGCCGACAATCCGCCGAGTGATTTCCCGAATACGACGGTTCTCTCGCAACGACACCACACGCCCGCCTTGCTCCAACGGACATACCGAAACCAGACAGGACAACTGGCTGAAATCATGCAGTTCGAACGTGCAGTCCAGGTCCCGCAGCCCCTCGCCAATGCGCGTCAGAATCTGTTCGTTCAATTCGCTGTGCCCCAAGCGCTGGAACGGGCTGCCCAGCAAGTCCAGCCCGACTCGAAAAAGCTGCCGGGCATAGCGATTGAGCGCCTTGATACAGCCTCGTTCGTCCAGCACCACCAAGCCTTCGTTGAGCACTTCAAGCACGGTTTGCTGTTCTTCCAGCAACGTCTGTAACGCCATTTGCCGTGAGACGGCCTCGGCTGCCGCCTGAACAGTGCCCAGGGTGTGAAAATGGAACCAGCCAGGCTCAGCGGTCAGGGTCAGCATCGCCAGGGTCTGACCTTGAGCATTGCGAATGGGTGCTGCTGCACAATGCATCCGTCGCTGACGCAGGCTTGTGCCGAAATTTTCTTCAGCCAGCACATACATCAGAGAATCCTCAGCCAGCGCCAACCCTGTGCAATTAGTGCCCTGCACCGCTTCCAGCAAGCGGGTGCCTACCGGTGTCAGATCCAGTCCGCAGAAATACAGAGTGGTGCCCTCCGCGTCGGTGAGGTTGATATGGCCTCTCGGGTTATAGGCGAGCAAGCCATGCATGACCTGAGCGGCTGCGGCAATCAACACCCGATTGGCCGCCAGGGTCGCCGCGAGCGTCTGAGGGTCGACGAACCGGTATTCGCTGTCTGCAGAGTCGACACCTCCTGCGATGCTGCGGCTCCACGAATCCCATATGACCTTCCTGACCGTCGCGGGACGCTCGACAAGCCCATCCAGACGCGCTCGCCAGGCCTGTTCCAGTTCGGGTACAGGGCCATTGTTCAGCGCCGCAGTCCCCAGCGCTGCGAGGTAGTCGAGGTCTTGCACGTTGAAGGTCATCGAATGCAGGGACATAACGGTTATCCGTGTTCACATTTTCAACATGTCAGTATAGACATGTCATTTAAATGAACACTCATGGATCATGAATTTTTAAAAAATACCTTATATATCAATAATTTATTTTATGGCACAGGCCTTGCTCTACTCCTGTGCCCAGCACCTGACGGCTGGGCAATAATCGAACAACAATTAAAAAGGGGTTATTCATGAGCAAAAAAATCATCCGCCTGGGTCTGATCGGCGCAGGCCGTATGGGCAGTTTCCACGCTCAGACGGCCGCCCATCACATTCCCGGTGCCTGCCTTGCGGCCATTGCTGACCCAACCCCCGGCCAGGCCTCACGTCTGGCCGCAGAACTGGGGATAGATCGGGTGTACAACGACCCTCGGCAATTGCTGGATGATCCCGACATAGACGGCGTACTGATTGCAGCTCCCGCGCGCAGCCATGCGGAACTGGTCATCGGCGCGGCCCGTGCCGGCAAGGGAATCTTTTGCGAAAAACCCATGGCGACTACGCTGGAAGAAGCCGACCGCGCCATCGCTGCCGCCGCCGATGCGCGCGTGCCCTTGCAGGTCGGTTTCAACCGGCGCTTCGCCAGAAGCTTTCGCACAGCCCATCTGAACGTGGTCGAGGGACGCATAGGTACACCGCAACTGCTGCGCTCGATAACGCGCGACCCTGCGTTGAACAACCCGTCTGCCTCACCGCAATGGGTGATCTTTCTCGAAACCCTGATTCACGACTTCGATACCCTGCGTTACCTGAATCCTGGGGCCGAGGCAGTCAGCGTGTTCGTCATAGCCGATGCGCTGATTGCCCCGGACCACAAGCACACTGGATTTCTGGACACCGCAGTGGTGGTGATCCGTTTCGACAACGGTGCCATTGCTACCGCCGAAGCCAGTTTTCAAGCAGTCTACGGTTACGATGTCCGGGGAGAGGTCTTCGGCAGCGCCGGCATGCTGACCATGGGCAATGTCAATGACTCTGACCTGATCCGCTATCTGGCCGACGGCATACAAACCGACACCCGGCGACTGGACACCGATCTGCTGCGAGATGCCTACATTGCTGAACTCAATCATTTTGTCGAGTGCCTGCGTAGCGGGGCGAAACCCATGGCCAGCGGCGAAGATGCACGAGCGGCACTGGCCATCGCCCGCGCCTGCATCGAATCGTTCCAACAAGGCACGCCGGTGATGGTGTCGCGAGGAGTCGGCGCATGAGTTTCATACCGTTCACATTAGCGGTCAGTGCCGAGATGGTGTTTCTGGATTTGCCGTTTACAGAGCGTGTCAGGCGTATCCATGCACTGGGCTTCAGCGCCGAGATATGGGGCTGGACCAACAAGGACATAGGAGCCCTGGCGGCCACAGGTGCTGATTTCACCTCCATGACCGGCTACACCCATGGCAACCTGACCGATACCGACGCAATCGGGCACCTGCTCGACAGCGCTCGCGAATCACTGGCGGTTGCGGCCCGTCTCGATTGCCCGAGCCTGAACCTGCATGGCACGGGCCTGGACGACAAGGGTTTGCCGGTCAAGCCTGTGGCCTGCGTCACTGGACGTATGTGGTTGAGCGCCTGCAAAACGCTGGAAAAACTCGCCCGCCTTGGCGAGGAAGCTGGCCGGGTGTTCTTGCTGGAGAACCTGAACACCCACGTGGATCACCCCGGCACGCCGTTCGCCCGCGCCGAAGACACACTGGCGCTGATAGAAGCCGTGGGCAGTCCGCACCTGAAGATGAACCTGGACCTGTACCACGCGCAGATCGGTGAAGGAAACCTGATCGAACTCATCCAGCGGTCCGGCAGCGCCATCGGAGAAATTCAGGTCGCGGATGTCCCCGGCCGCCAGGAGCCTGGTACGGGTGAAATTCATTACCCGGCGATCGCCAAAGCCCTGTTTGACATGGGCTACACCGGCGTCGTAGGGCTTGAGGGCTGGGCCAGCGGCGACAGTGAAGCGGCGCTCGAACGCTTCAAAAAGGCATTCACGCTGGATTGAAAATGCATTTGGCGCACTCGTTCTTGAGAAGCGCTGGATTTGCGCGGCTTATCTGAATAGCGTCCACTCATAACAACAAAAGGAAACCTGTCATGCCCCTTTGCAAACTGCTTATCGCCACGCTGTTACTGGCCTCCAGCCAATGGGCTACCGCCAGCTATCGCATTGGCGTCACGATCGCCAGGGTTGACGATAACTTCATGACCTATGTGCGCAGCGGCCTGGAAGACGCTGCCAGAAAAGAGAACGTCCAGCTCAAGTTCGAAGACGCTCAAGGCGATGTGGTCCGCCAGATCAATCAGGTCCAGGGTTTTCTGAGCCAGAAAGTGGATGCAGTCATCGTCTTGCCGGTAGACACCGCGGCCACGGCGAATATGACCCGCGCCGCAGTAGAAGCGAAGATGCCACTGGTCTACGTCAACCGTCACCCGGATGAGCGCGTGTTGCCCAAAGGCGTTACGACAGTAGCCTCCAACGATATTGAGGCAGGGCAACTGCAGATGCGCTATCTGGCAGAAAAGATGGGAGGCAAAGGCACTATTGCGCTCATCATGGGCGACCTGGCACAAAACGCCACGCACGACCGCAGCGAAGGAGTCAAACAGGTGCTCAAGGACTATCCCGGAATAAGCATCGTCGAACAGCAATCGGCCGAATGGCAGCGCAATAAAGGCATGGACCTGACCAGTAACTGGTTGCTGGCGGGCAGGTCCTTCGATGCCATCGTGGCCAACAACGACGAGATGGCTATCGGCGCAGCCATGGCACTGCAGCAGGCTGGCAAGGCAAAGGGGGACGTGGCGATTGTGGGGATTGACGGTTTGCCAGACGGGCTGGCGGCAATCAAGCGTGGAATGCTCGCAGCCTCGGTGTTTCAGGACCCAAAGGCCCAGGCAACCATAGCGCTGCAATCGGCGATAAAAATGATCAAAGGCGAACCCGTGGACGCTGAAGTCTGGGTGCCCTTTCAACTCATTACACCCGCACAAGTTGCCGTGTTCGAGCAGCACTATAAACAGTGAGTCGAGCGCACGGCGCGGGACTTTAATGACCAAGGAAAGCTCGCGCCAACCGGTTAGACCTTTTGCAGCCCTGGGGGGGGGGTAGACGACAATCGGTTCTCATCCCAATAAATCCCCTCCATCGGCATACTCCAAGCGCTCCGACTCAACGTTGGGGACCTACGATCCTTAGCCAAGGCCAGCGCGCTTGATAACTTTTCGCCTTCTGATCAAACAGATCTGGCTTGGGATTCTTTGGATTGATACGAAGTAGCCCTTGCCCGATGTCGTCCAAGCCATTGGGAGCATAAATTTCGCCGGTTTCAACATCCAGACCAATGCAGGTACCGGCAATCAGGTAGCGATCAACCCCGTCTTTAGCCGACTGAAGCTGGGGATAATCCCCGCCAAAACGCTGGCTGTACCACAGGTGAACGCGAGCCTGGTTTTTGATCTCAATGTTCACTTCGAGGTCCTGGAAAAGACGCTGAATCGAGCCGATGACCTCATTCTCGGCTTCCCAGGACAGATCATTGTCGAAGTAAAAAACGTCGTAATCCTTCACACCCCAGGCTGACGGCAGTTGAAACTGACGATTCCAGACGGCCTGGAACAGGCAGCCAGCAGTGAGCGGGCATTGATCCAAGCCGAGTGAAGGCAAGCGTGAGATGATTTCCGCGTTTAATGGATTGGCCATTGCTATCCTGGCCAACTTCTCGGTAGTCAACGTCATCTTCATCCTTTTGGAATCAATCCAGTCCTGACGACCGACAGTACACCACAGCCTTGTAAAGCTCTGCCAAGAACAGCGTTTTTTACACTCCAGCTTAGGCCCAGTCGTTGCTATCAGTACGTAAATGGACACGTATAAACAGCGTGCTCCATTTCTTACCAGCCATCAGAAACAGGTCCTATACCTGAGAGGATAAGCGTGCTGCGCTCACCAGGCCGTCCAGCCAGTCCTGATGACCGTTGATCATCGGGTTGGGTTTCGCCTTGGCCAGATCCTCGGCAGGCTTACCTTTTTGTGTTTCCTGCGTGAGGATTCGCACGCGTCCGCCGCAAAGATCTTCAATCAGCCAGGCGTGGTGAACATCCAGCCGCGTGTCCCCCTCACCCGCCCACCCATGCCATGCCATCCGGCCCGGGGAAGTCGGGGTTGGAGGCACGTACTCATTGCATTGGGCCTCGACCGGGAAACCGAATGTTTCGAAGTAGAAATACGCACCGTCTCGCAGATCGGGCCCGGTGTGATCATGAAACTGAACGTTTGCCGAATTGGCGTAGTAAGAGGGCCACTTGTGCGCCTGGCTGAGCAGCGGCCAGATCTGCGCGGCACTCAAACCCGCGATGATGATTTCATTAGAGACAAAGTTCTCGGTAAATCCTGGAAGGTAGCCTTCGGGCCAAATGATCTCGTTCATGACATACAGCACTCGGTTGATGAATTGATGCCATGATGGGTGTAGATTAGAAATAAGACCAATCGTACTATTTTATTCAGAGCATCATGAATCCTGATATCAGAGCGCTCGATCTCAACCTGCTCAAAGCACTGGATGCATTACTTGACGAACGTAGTGTGACGCGCGCCGCGAATCGCCTCTCGCTCACCCAGCCTGCTGTGAGCGGCATGCTTAACAGACTTCGAGAAAGCTTCGACGATCCACTTTTCGTACGAGCCCAGCGGGGTATTGTGCCGACGTTACGCGCCGAGCAACTTGCAATGCCGGTCAAGCAATTGCTGGCCAATATTGAAGGCATGCTTCAACCGCAGAACTTTGATCCGCTGACAGCGAGCATGACGATCAGAATTGCTTCGACCGATTATGCGCTGCGCGCCGCAGCCGTACCCTTTCTGAGCGCTTTAAGGGTACAAGCGCCAAATATTCGGGTCAGCGTGCAACCCGTCGATCATCAAAAACTTCAGAATCAGCTGGACTTGGGTGAAATCGATCTCGCGTTGGTGACCCCTGAAGCAGTCACCCCAGGACTGCATGCGATAGCCCTCTTTGATGAAAGCTACGTGTGCGTCATGCGCTCTGAACATCCAGATGCCATGAATAGCGAGCTTTCACTGGATCAATTCTGCGCTTTGGACCACGTATTGGTCTCACCAGCCGGGGGCGGTTTTCACGGGGTTACGGACGAGGCACTGGAAAAACTTGGGCGATCACGGCGAGTCACGGTGTCGGTCGCCAGCTTTCTGGTACTCCCTGAGATTCTGATGTGCAGCGACCTTATTGCTGTCGTCCCGCGTCGATTAGCGGTACACCAAGTCGGGCTGCGGTCACTGGAGCCGCCTGTTGAAATTCCAGGCTTCAGGAAAACCCTGGTCTGGCATGAACGAACGCATAGTGATGCAGGGCACCGCTGGGTGCGCTCGCTCATGGTTGAAACCATTCGGGCACTCGACTGAAAGCAAACGAATGTCGTCGACGAGGTGGGACCGTAATGGCAGGCAGATGCGGCCATCAGCGATCACTTCGGACTTTAACATGCGGCCTTGCATCACAAGGGAAGTGGCCTGTCCTGAACGACCCGTTTCATGACAAGAGTCGAGGTCAACCGTTGCACATTGGGTAACGTCGAAAGGCATTCATCGTAAAGCCTCTGGAAGGCCGGCAGATCCTGCGTGATCACGTGCAACAGGTAGTCGGGCTCGCCAAAAAGACGCTGGGCATCGACCACTTGCGGTATTTCGACAAGCGCCGTTTCGAAAGCTTCGACCGCTTGCCGGTCGCCCTCGCGAAGCGTTGCAAACACCATGGCGGAAAAGTTCAGGCCGAGGGCTGCGGGATCAAGCTGGGCACGATAGCCCAATAATACGCCTGATTCCTCCAATGCCCGGACTCGCCGATGGCATGGAGAAAGGCTCAGACCCACACGCTCAGCCAATTCGGTGACCGACAGCCGACCATCATTTTGCAACTGCGCAAGAATCTTTCGATCAATCCTGTCCATGCAAACGATTCTCCCAACTCCAGATGTCCTGAAGGATATATTTGAAAGTAAGTTCTAACAATTTTTTACTATTCTTCCTCATGGCATTTATTGCCACGCTCCAGTTAAAACGATGCATGGGCGCATTTGATCAATTGTTGCCGGTGGAGTTGGCACGCTGGTCGCCAACCACCCTGTATTCTTGCCAACCCTTACGGTGGCTGGGGCAGGTTATCTGCTTTGGCTGGGCGCTAACATGCTCACCCGTCCAGCCACGGCCAATGCCGATGAGACCCGGGAACCAGGCTCATGGAAAAACTGGGCGTTCAAAGGGCTATGCGTGAGCGGGATGAATCCGAAAGTGTTCCTGCTGTTTCTGGCGCTCTTGCCTCAATTCGCCGACGCTACCGCTCCCTGGCCGGTGCCGATACAGATGATTGCACTCGGACTCGTGCACACTGTCAGTTGCGGCCTGGTTTACCTGCTGGTGGGACTTGGTTCGCAAGTCATTCTTGGAGCGCGCCCTGACGCCGCCCAATGGGTCAGGCGTTTCTCGGGGGCTGCGATGATCATCATCGCGCTGGTGCTGCTGATCGAACAGATGGGAGGCTGATCCCCTTGGGCGGGATGTGGCGTACCTTTGAACGTAGCCCGTTGCTGCCACGAATTCTGCCCGTTCAGTTCATCCTCCAACGGCCAATGCTGGTCGGATACGGTTCTTCGTGAGAGGTATCAATCTGCCAAAATAGCCTGCCAACAGGAGTACAGACACATATTTCAGGCAAAAAAAAACCACTCATCTGAGTGGCTTTTTTCTGAATACTGGAGCGGGAAACGAGACTCGAACTCGCGACCCCGACCTTGGCAAGGTCGTGCTCTACCAACTGAGCTATTCCCGCATTGTCTTGATGACGGGCGCTATTCTAGCGTTTCAGAAAGCTGCGTCAAGCCCTTGATTCAAAAACTTATTTTTTTTCTGCCGTAGTCTTGAGGTGCGGCCACGCGGCTCTGAGGTATTGCACCATCGACCACAGGGTCAGCCCCGCTGCAACGAGCAGCAATGCGTAGCCGAGAATCACCCAGATCGTGATCGCAGGCGGGTTGCCCAGCAGAATGACCAGCGCGAGCATTTGCGCCGCCGTTTTCCATTTGCCCATATTGGAAACGGCAACCTGCGCACGCGCGCCGATTTCCGCCATCCATTCGCGTAGTGCAGAAATGACGATTTCGCGACCGATGATCACCGCTGCGGGCAGCGTCAGCCACAGATTGGCATGCGCCTGAACCAGCAGCACCAGTGCAACGGCCACCATCAGTTTGTCTGCTACCGGGTCGAGAAAGGCGCCAAATGGCGTACTTTGTTCAAGACGGCGGGCCAGATACCCGTCGAGCCAGTCGGTCGCCGCAGCGAACGCAAAGACTGCACTGGCGGCCATGTAGCTCCAGTGATAAGGCATGTAGAACAGCAAAATGAAGATCGGAATCAATAAAACGCGTAGTACGGTGATCAGATTAGGGATATTCATCGGCACAACTGGCTACGAGGTGAGCGGGCATTCTACTCGCTGTGCAGGTTTGCATAAATCGACTCTGCCAGCTTTTTACTGATTCCGGGTGCTTTTGCGATTTCATCGATGCTGGCACGGGACAATTCCTGTAATCCGCCGAAATGTTTGAGCAGGTCACGACGCCGGGTCGGCCCGACGCCTGCAACGCCCTCAAGGGTCGAGGTGCGCCGGGTCTTGCCGCGCCGCGCGCGGTGACCAGTGATTGCGAAGCGGTGGGCCTCGTCGCGAATCTGCTGGATAAGGTGCAACGCCGGAGAATCGCCGGGCAGCGTGAATTCATGTGCCGCGTCGTTCAGGTAAAGGGTTTCAAAGCCCGCCTTGCGCGTGGTGCCCTTGGCGACACCGAGCAGAATCAGATCAGGCACCTGCAATTCATTGAGCACATCACAGGCCATGGACATCTGGCCCTTGCCGCCGTCCACCAGCAGCACGTCAGGCAGCTTGCCCTCCCCGGCCTTGATGCGGCTGTAACGTCGGGTCAAGGCCTGATGCATGGCGGCATAGTCGTCGCCCGCCGTTACGCCTTCGATATTGAAACGCCGGTAATCGGACTTGATCGGGCCTTCGGGGCCGAATACCACACAGGACGCTACGGTCGCCTCACCACTGGAGTGGCTGATGTCGTAGCATTCGAGGCGCATTGGCGGATCTTCGAGCCCCAGCACCTTGGCCAGCGCTTCGAACCGCGAAGCCACATGCTGACGGTTGGCCAGACGCGCCGCCAGCGCCTGCTCGGCATTGGTGACGGCCATTTGCTGCCAGCGCGCCCGGGTGCCGCGCACGCGATGACTGATAACCATCTCGACGCCGCGAAGTTCTTCGATGGCGTCGACCAGCGCCGGGAAATCTTCGTTGATGACATTGACGATGACTTCGCCGGGCAGCTCACGATCGATGCCACCGAGAAAATACTGAGCCAGGAAAGCCGACATCACTTCGCCGACCTCCTCTTCTATGCCCACCTGCGGGAAAAAATTCTTGCTGCCCAGCACCCGTCCGCCACGCACGCTGATCAGGTGCACACAGGCGCCGCCAGGGTTGACGAACGCCGCAACCACATCGACATCGCCGGTGCCGCCGTCCATGCTTTGCTGGTCCTGGACACGACGCAACAATGCCACCTGATCACGCAACTCGGCCGCACGCTCGAAATCCAGCGCCATCGCGGCCTTCTCCATGGACGCGTTCAGCTCATCGCTCAGGGCGTTGCTGCGTCCTTCAAGAAACATGACCGAGTGACGCACGTCTTCGGCGTACACCTCAGGCTCGACCAGACCGACGCATGGCCCTTTGCAGCGCTTGATCTGGTATTGCAGGCAGGGCCGGTTGCGATTCCTGAAATAACTGTCTTCGCATTGCCGTACCTGGAAGGTCTTCTGCAGCAGGCTGAGGCTTTCGCGAATCGCACCTGCGCTCGGGTAAGGGCCGAAATAGCGCCCCTTGGCCTTTTTGGCACCTCGATGAATACTCAGGCGCGGGTAGTTACCATCGGACAGAAACACATAGGGATAGGACTTATCGTCACGCAGCAGAATGTTGTAAGGCGGCCGCCACTCCTTGATGAGTGTCTGCTCCAGCAACAACGCTTCGGTTTCATTGCCCGTGATCGTGGTTTCAATCTGGGCAATGCGCGCGACCAGCGCTCCGGTCTTGGGCGCGTGCCCGGTCTTGCGAAAGTAACTGGCAAGACGCTTCTTGAGGTTCTTGGCCTTGCCGACGTAAAGCAGAGTGGCGTCGGCGTCGAACATACGGTAAACGCCGGGGCGACCGCTACAGGTCGCGAGAAATGCACTTGAATCGAATGTCTGGGTCATGTTCAGGCGCTGGCATCAACCATGCCGTGACGTACAGCGAGCAAAGCCAGTTCAACATCACTGCTGATCGATAGCTTTTCAAAGATACGGTATCGGTAGGTATTGACGGTTTTCGGTGACAGGCACAGCTTGTCCGAGATGGTCTGGACTTTCTGGCAGCCGACAATCATCAGGGCGATCTGGATTTCACGCTCGGAAAGCAGATCGAACGGCGAATTGTTGACCTGCGGCTGAAACGACTTCAAGGCCAGCTGCTGGGCAATCTGCGGGCTGATGTAACGCTGACCGGCAAACACCAGACGAATAGCCTGGACCATTTCGGCAAGCCCCGCACCCTTGGTCATGTACCCGGCAGCACCTGCCTGCAGCAAACGGGTCGGAAACGGGTCTTCTTCACAGACAGTGACTGCGACGACCTTGATATCAGGGTGGCTACGCAGCATCTTGCGCGTCGCCTCCAGACCGCCGATGCCTGGCATCTTGACGTCCATGAGTACAACGTCAGGCTTGAGCTCGCGCGCCTTCTTCAGTGATTCCTCGCCGGAATCGGCCTGCCCGACAACCTGCAGACCGTCTATGTCGGCCAGCATGCGTGTGATGCCTGTCCGGACAAGATCATGGTCATCGACAACTAGCACCTTAATCAAGCAGACACCTCGCGCAACGGTCATAACGAATGCCAATCACCATAACAAAAACAATGAGTCAGACCTAGCACTGCGAACTCAGACTCTCGACAACTTGACGGTGGGTGCTTCGAGAACCACGGAAAAAAACCGCAGGCCGCAGAAAAGCAGGCTGCATGTCCGCCTCGCAATGCTTACCCTAAGGAAGCTTTTCAGGAGCGGAAAGCTCAGCGATGGTGGTCGTCAAACGCCTGATCGCATCCTGATCATCCTTGGTCAACACCCGGTAATTACCCAGAATCTTTTTTTCGATCACACTGAGGTTGTCAATCGGCACCGGCGTGCGCGCTCCCGTCAGCACATAGAGCACATCCACGCCTTTGGCCGCCACCGCGGCGAGGTAATCGGCCTTGGGCGCGCGATCACCATTTTCATACTTTCCCTGGGCGTTAGCCTCAACCCCCCCTATTTCACCGAAGGTGCGCTGAGACATGCTCAGACGCTCTCGTTCTTTTCTCAGCCGACAACCGATTCCACTCATTTGAATCCATGATCCTGTTAAAACTATCCTAACGAATGTTAGAATCCCGGGAAATTGAATAGATTTGAACGGTTTTGAACTATGCCCGGAATACGCACCGTCGCACAAGCCAAGGCCTGGCTCGAACAACAGGGAAAGTCTGTTCAGGAATTCGCTCGGGAAAACAGTATTGATCCGGCGACAACTTACCAGGTGCTGGCAGGCCGCAAGAAAGGCAGGCGCGGTGAAGCGCATAAGGTAGCCGTATTGCTGGGCATGAAAATCGGGACCATCCCGAACATGCAAACCCCGCAGGAAGAAGTAATGAGTGAAGAGTAGCTGATCCTGCCGGAGACTGCAGGCGCAATATGTAGAAGCCTGGCCGCACCATAGCCTGCCGCCAGGTAACTGTCATCAGCCGTTGAGCGGTTAGTTATCCCTCGCCCTCTGGACCAGCACGTCAATGCTCGTAGCCATTGATAATCCTGGTGATTGAATTTTCCAATTGAATGCGCCGCCGCTCCTGAAGTAAGCTTCGGAGCAATCAACGGAGACCCACCATGCTGCAATCCACTTCATCACTGCTTCAAGCGGCTGTCGGCATTTCCTGCCGTGCATGCGCTGTGGCTGTGCGGGTTGCCTCGGTGAATGCTCCTGTTCAGCTCAACTCTTATTATGGGTATTGGTTTAGCCACTGGCGCGCCTGATACTCATCCGGCGCCCACTTCAAGGGGACGCCAACCAGAGAATTCTCTACCCCCGGTCGGCTTCCCGACCGGGGGTTTTGTTTTTCAGGGCCAGGTATTTTCAACCCTTCATAAATATCACGCTGCACATTGAGGACTACGACATGAACTACGCCACTTATTACCGCAACGACATCGATTTCGCCTGGCGATTTAGCCATCTCCGTTCGGGACAGCCTGCCGCCTCCGTTCGGTCACTGCCAGGTGGCAACCACAAACGCCCGGCCAATACGGCCCTTTGTCGAACACCCCAGTAGGTCTGCGCGGGACTGCCCCGCCAGCCCAGGAAGCCAGAATATGAATTCGTCCGTTGCCGTAAAACCGTCCGACCTGTCCAGCCATGCAGTTGCTCTGGCAGACAACAGCCCCGCCTCGAAACGCCTGCCCGGCACGCTTGAACTGAAAATGCGCCTGCCACTGAATGCAGCGCTGACCGAACAGGTTGCTGCCCATCGCCGCGCCGTACGCGCCATCCTTGAAGGTGAAGACTCGCGACTGCTCGTTATCGTGGGCCCCTGCTCGATCCATGATCCGCAATCTGCTCGTGAATATGCCGAGCGGCTGGCAGGCCTTGCGGCGCAAGTCAGCGACCAGATGCTGCTGGTCATGCGCGCCTACGTCGAAAAACCGCGCACAACTGGGGGCTGGAAAGGCCTGGCGTACGATCCCCACCTGGACGGCAGTGACGATATGGCTGAAGGCCTGGCGCTGTCGCGACAATTGATGCGTGACATGCTGGGCATGGGCCTGCCGATCGCCACCGAGATACTGCAACCCATGGCCGCGGGCTATTTCGATGATCTGCTCAGTTGGGTCGCGATTGGTGCGCGCACCACCGAGTCGCAGATCCATCGGGAAATGGCCAGCGGTCTGCCCATGGCAGTCGGCTTCAAGAATGGCACTGACGGCGGCGTCGCGGTGGCCAGCGATGCAATGCGTTCAGCGGCGCATCCGCATCGTCACTTCGGCATGGACGGTCACGGTCATCCGGCAATCATCCAGACCCAAGGCAATCCGGACACTCACATTGTGCTGCGCGGCGGCCACAGCGGCCCCAATTACGATGGCCAGAGTGTTGCTCGGGTGCAGGCCAGCCTGACCAAAAACAGCATTGCATCGCGAATCATGGTCGATTGCAGCCACGCCAACAGTGGCAAGGACCCGTCACGCCAGCCCCACGTCTTTAACGATGTTCTGGAACAGCGCCTGTCCGGTAACGCTTCACTGATCGGCATGATGATCGAGAGCCATTTGTTCGATGGCTGTCAGCCGCTGGGCGAAACGCTGCAGTACGGCGTGTCGGTCACCGACGGCTGCCTTGGCTGGGAAGACACCGAACGTCTGTTGCGTAGCGCGGTTGACCGCCTGCGCTACAGATAAATATGACGAAGGAACTTTGTCGGGAAATACCGTACTGAATCCGGTACGCTATTTCTTTTTTTCACAGGAGATTGTTCCCCATGGCTAAAGCCACTGCCCGCCACATCCTTGTTTCGAGCGAAGACAAGTGCAACGAACTCAAGGCACAGATTGAAGGCGGCGCTGATTTCGCTGAAATCGCCAAGGCCAATTCCAGCTGCCCATCCAGCCGTCAGGGCGGTGATCTGGGTTCGTTCGGTCCAGGCCAGATGGTCAAGGAATTCGACACCGTCGTGTTCAGTGCACCAGTGAACACCGTTCAGGGTCCGGTAAAGACTCAGTTCGGTTACCACCTGCTGGAAGTGACCAGCCGCCAGGACTGATCCTGCTGCGCTGAGTACCAGACGGCTCATCTTCGGATGGGCCGTTTTTGCAGGTGGCCGTTAATACCGTTGCCTGCTCGCAGCGGCTTGGCGAAGCGACCATTTGTCTGTAGAAGATACCGCGACGCAGGTGCATGAGCGCTGCCATACTTTTACAGTCAGTCGCCTTTAACCCTGACATTCGCTTGCGAACGTCAGTCAGGATTCGAGTCATGCGTTTTGTTTTTTCATCGTTGCTCGCCTTGACGCTGACCTTCGTTGGCGCAACCCAATCGCTGTCCGCAGCCCCGCAACACGCCCTGACCGTTTACGGCGAAGCTCCACGCTATCCAGCCGACTTCAAGCACTTCGATTACGTGAACCCGGACGCGCCCAAAGGCGGCAGCATGCGCCGCTCGGCCATTGAAATAGGCCAGTTCGATCACTTGATGCCGTTTACCGACAAGGGCATGGGGGTTTCGCAGATCAATGGTCTGCTCTATGCCCCTCTGGCCATACGCTCTATGGATGAGCCTTATACGGTCTACGGCCTTGTCGCCGAGAAAATGGAGCGTGGTGCGGACGGCCTTTCCTTGCGCTTTTACCTGAACCCCAAGGCACGTTTCGCGGACGGCACACCGATTACCGCCAACGACGTTAAATACACCTACGAACTGCTGATGACCCAAGGCAACATGCAATACCGGACCGAGTTTGAGGCGGTCAAAGGCCTGGAAGTCGAATCCCCTTTGCAGATCCGTTTCGACTTCAAGCACAGCGACAGTCGCACCCTGCCCCTCGATCTCGCTTCACTGCCGGTCTTCCCCGAGCACTGGTGGAAATCCCGAGACTTCGCCAGTGGCGCGGGGTTTGAAGTTCCTCCGGGCAGCGGGCCTTACACGATCAGCCATGTCGACCCGGGGCGCACCATCACGTTTCAACGCGATCCAGGCTGGTGGGGCAAGGACCTGCCGGTCAGCAAAGGCCTGTATAACTTCGACAGGTTCAGTATCGAGTACTTCGGCGACATCGATGTAGCACGCACCGTACTCAAAGGCGGCGCCTACGATTACAATCGCGAGTTTTCCGCGACTGGCTACGCAATCCGCTATGACGGCCCGGCAATCAATGACGGTCGCTTGCAGAAGGCCCAACTGGCCAAGGGTGCGGTGCAAAGCTCACAGGGCTTCGTATTCAACCTGAGCCGACCGATGTTCCAGGACCGCCGCGTGCGGCAGGCGCTGTCGTTGCTCTGGGACTTTGAATGGACCAATCGGCAGATGATGCGCAACATGTACATTCGCCAGGACAGCTTCTTCTCCAACTCGGAGCTGGCTGCCAGCGAGCTGCCGACTCCCGCCGAACTGAAAATCCTTGAGCCGCTGCGTGGCAGGGTCCCTGACCAGGTGTTCGACAGCGTGTTCAAGGCGCCAAAAACCGATGGCACAGGCTTCATTCGCGACAAGCAACTGCACGCACTGGCGCTGATGAAAGAGGCTGGCTGGACGCCGCAGGGCGACCAACTGGTTAATGCACAGGGCGAACCCTTCAGCTTTACGTTTCTCAACGCACAGAACGGTTTCGAGCGGATGCTGCTGCCCTACAAGCGCACGCTGGCGCAGATCGGCATTCATTTTGACATTCGTCGCATCGATTCCGCGCAATACCTCAACCGGGTAATGGCCCGCGATTACGACATGATGGTCACCGGCTACCCGGTTTCTACCTCGCCCGGGGCCGAGTTGTACAACAGCTTTGGCTCGAAAGTAGCGATGGACCCAGGCTCCAGCAATTACATGGCACTTCAGGACCCCGCCGTCGATACCCTGATCTCCGGGCTGCTCAAGGCCGACAGCAAGCAGACCATGACCGACTATGCACATTGCCTGGATCGGGTACTGCAATGGAATTACTACTGGATTCCCAATTATTACCCGCCCGGCTCCTCCACCGTCTGGTGGAACCGTTTCGGCATTCCGAAAATCCAGGCCAGCAACAATGAAGCCATCGAAACATGGTGGGAAATCAGCCCGACGCCATTGACCAACGAGCAGTTCGCTGAAAAACGCGGTGCTTCAGCCATTGTTTCGGAGATGCACTGAATGCTCGGCTATATTTTTCGTCGCCTGCTGCTGATCATCCCTACCCTGCTGTGTATTTTGCTGGTCAACTTTTTCATCGTGCAGGCCGCGCCGGGCGGCCCTGTCGAACAGGCCATTGCACGCTTGCAGGGAATTGGCGGTGCGACCGTGGGCGCGGGTGCGACCGAGTCGGCCGGTGCCGGACACTCTCGAGCGTCTCGAGGACTGGACCCGGTTTTGATCAAGCAGATCGAACGTCAATATGGTTTCGACAAACCCTTGCATGAGCGGCTCTGGCTGATGCTGAAGAGTTACGCACGACTGGATTTCGGCAACAGCTTCTTTCGCGGTGCTACGGTGACCGACCTTATTCTGCAAAAAATGCCGGTCTCCATATCATTGGGCCTCTGGGCAACGTTGCTGACGTACCTGGTATCCATCCCGCTGGGTATTCGCAAAGCGGTCAAACATGGCAGTCAGTTCGATATCTGGAGCAGCACCGCGATCATCATCGGTTACGCCACGCCAGCCTTCCTGTTCGCCATGCTGCTGGTGGTGGTGTTCTGCGGTGGCACGTCGCTGAACTGGTTTCCGGTGCGCGGGCTGGTCTCGGACAACTTCGAGCAACTGACCACCGTCGGCAAGATCTCTGACTATTTCTGGCATTTGGTGCTGCCTGTTTCAGCGCTGGTGATTGGCGGTTTTGCCACACTTACCCTGCTGACCAAACATTCCTTTCTCAACGAAATAACCCGTCAGTATGTGACTACCGCGCGCGCCAAGGGCATGAGCGAGCGGCGCGTGCTCTATGGCCATGTGTTCCGCAATGCCATGTTGCTGGTCGTGTCGGGTATTCCGCAGGCGTTCATCAGCGTGTTCTTTGCCGGTTCGCTGCTGATCGAAGTGATCTTCTCGCTGGATGGCCTGGGCCGCATGAGCTATGAAGCGGCCGTTTCGCGAGATTATCCAGTGGTGTTCGGCTCGCTGTTCATCTTTACCGTTTTCGGCCTGCTGATAAAACTGATTGGCGATGTCTGCTACACGCTGGTTGACCCCCGAATAGACTTCAGCGCGAGGAATGCATGATGCGTAGCCTCTCGCCGCTGGCCCGTCGCCGCCTGGAGCGCTTTCGCAGCAATCGCCGGGGCTGGTGGTCGCTTTGGCTGTTCTGCGCGCTGTTTGGCCTGACTCTGGGTGGCGAGCTGATCGCCAATGACAAACCACTGATGGTCAGTTACCAGCACTCGCTCTACTTTCCGGTGTTCAAGCGCTACACCGAGCAACAATTTGGCGGCGAACTGCCCTTCCAGCCGGATTACCGCAGTGACTACGTGCGCCAGTTGATCACCAACGGCGACGGCTGGATGCTGTTTCCGCCAGTCCCGTTCAGCGACGACACGCCCAACTATGAATTGACTACCCCGGCCCCCAGCCCGCCCTCAGCGAACAACTGGCTCGGCACCGATGATCAGGCGCGCGATGTGCTGGCGCGGGTCATTTTCGGCGCTCGGGTGTCGATCCTGTTTGCGCTGGTCCTGACCTTCATCAGCGCGCTGATTGGCATCACCGCTGGCGCGTTGCAAGGCTATTACGGCGGCTGGGTAGACTTGTTCGGCCAGCGTCTGCTGGAGGTCTGGTCCGGCTTGCCGGTGCTGTACCTGCTGATCATCCTGTCAGGCTTCGTTGAACCCGATTTCTGGTGGCTGCTGGGTATCATGGCGCTGTTCTCCTGGCTGACGCTGGTCGACGTCGTGCGCGCCGAGTTCCTACGTGGGCGCAACCTGGAGTACGTCAAGGCAGCGCGTGCACTGGGCCTGGGGGACCGGAAGATAATCATGCGTCACATCCTGCCCAACGCGATGACTGCGACGCTGAGCTATCTGCCGTTCATCCTTACCGGTGCCATTTCGACCCTGACCGCGCTGGATTTCCTGGGTTTCGGCATGCCAGCGGGCAGCGCGTCACTGGGCGAGCTGATCGCTCAGGGCAAGCAGAACCTGCAAGCGCCCTGGCTGGGCCTGACAGCGTTCTTTGCCCTCGCGTTGATCCTGACGCTGTTGGTATTCATAGGCGAGGCGCTGCGTGATGCCTTTGACCCGAGGTCCTGATATGCCGGAAAACCTGATCGAAATTCGCGACCTGAGCGTTGCGTTCAGCGGGCAAAAGGTCGTCAGCAACCTAAGCCTGGATGTGCGCCGCGGTGAATGCCTGGCATTGGTGGGTGAATCGGGCTCCGGCAAGTCAGTCACTGCCCACTCGATCCTGCAACTGCTGCCGTGCAACGGCACGCTGACCACTGGCAGCATCACCTACCGGAGTCAACAGTTGGTGGGTGCTGACCAGCGCACCCTGCGCGAGCTGCGTGGCAACCGCATTGCCATGATTTTCCAGGAACCGATGACCTCGCTGAACCCGCTGCACAGCGTGGCCCGGCAGATAGGCGAGACGTTACTGCTGCATCGCGGCATCAGTGGCCGTGACGCGCAGAAGCGCATTGTCGAACTGCTGGAACTGGTCGGTATTCAGCAACCGGAAAAACGCCTGAAAGCCTACCCGCACGAACTGTCCGGAGGCCAACGCCAGCGGGTGATGATTGCCATGGCGCTGGCGTGCGAACCGGAACTGCTGATTGCCGACGAACCAACCACTGCGCTGGACGTCACCGTGCAACGCAAGATCCTCGTGCTGCTCAAGGAGCTGCAGCAGCGCCTGGACATGTCGCTGCTGTTGATCAGTCATGATCTCAATCTGGTTCATAGTGTGGCGCAGCGCGTCTGCGTGATGCGTGCTGGCGAGATCGTCGAGCAGTCCGATTGCAAGTCGCTGTTCAAATCGCCACAGCATCCTTACAGCCGTCTGCTGCTCGACGCCGAACCTGCGGGCGAGCCACTGCCACGCGACACGCGGGAAACGGTTCTGCAGGTCGACAACCTGAAAGTCTGGTTCTCCCTGACCGGCGGCATTCTGCGGCGGCACAAGGAGTACCTCAAGGCGGTGGATGACATCAGCCTGAGGATCGAGCGCGGCAAGACCCTCGGTATCGTTGGTGAGTCGGGTTCCGGCAAGTCGACTCTTGGCCAGGCGATCCTGCGTCTGCTGGAATCACGCGGCAGTATCCGCTTTCGCGGACAGGCGCTGGACGGCCTGAGTCGGAAACAGATGCGCCCGTGGCGTAAAGAGATGCAAGTAGTCTTTCAGGACCCTTACGGCAGCCTCAGCCCGCGCATGTCAGTGGCGCAGATCATCAGTGAAGGACTGGAGGTACACAGCCAGTACAACCCGGCGAAATGCGATGCAGAGGTCATTCGGGCACTGGAAGAAGTCGGCATCGACCCGCAGAGCCGGCATCGCTACCCCCATGAGTTTTCCGGCGGTCAACGTCAGCGTATCGCCATTGCGCGGGCGCTGGTGCTGAAACCCGCGCTGATTCTGCTCGACGAGCCTACCTCGGCGCTGGACCGCACCGTGCAGAAACAAATCGTCGCACTGCTGCGCGAGCTTCAGGAAAAGCACGGCCTGACGTACCTGTTCATCAGTCATGACCTGGCGGTGGTCAAGGCCCTCGCCCATGATGTCATCGTGGTAAAGGACGGCAAGGTTGTCGAGCGCGGCGCCAGCCACGATGTGTTCGACTCACCGCAGCACCCCTACACACAGGAATTGCTGGCGGCGGCGCATCCTGACTGATCTGGCCCATAATGAAGCTTCTGCCCGGAGGGCGCAGGAGCGTCACCGATTTACGCCTGCGGCCCCGGCGCGTCGTCATCGACCAGCCCCCACTCGGCGATGCTCGCCGTGCTGCTGCCGGTCGGGGCTGGCGGCGGAGTGGTCAGAGTCCCGGCGCCGCCTTCACTGTGCAGCTTGAGGCGCAGACGTACGTTGTTCTGCGAGTCAGCATTCTTCAGCGCCTCCTCCTCGCTGATCGCCCCTTCGACTGCCAGATTGAACAACGCCGTGTCGAAGGTCTGCATACCGAGGCTGCCGGATTTCTCCATGATGCCCTTGAGCTCGGTCAGTTCGTTGCGCTGAATCAGGTCGCGAATGGTCGGCGTGCCCATCATCACTTCCACCGCTGCGCGGCGTTTGCCGTCCGGGGTTCTGACCAATCGCTGGGACACGAACGCCTTGAGGTTGTTGCCCAGGTCATGCAGCAACTGCGCACGACGCTCTTCCGGGAAGAAGTTGATGATCCGGTCCAGCGCCTGGTTGGCGTTGTTGGCATGCAGGGTGGAGATCGCCAAGTGGCCGGTGTCGGCAAACGCCAGAGCATGCTCCATGGTCTCGCGGTCACGAATCTCGCCGATCAGAATCACATCCGGAGCCTGACGCAACGTGTTCTTCAGTGCCGCGCGGAAACTGCGGGTATCGACCCCCACTTCACGCTGGTTGACGATGGACTTCTTGTGCCGATGGATGAATTCCACCGGGTCTTCAATGGTGATGATATGGCCGCTGGCGTTGCGGTTGCGGTAATCGATCAGCGCTGCCAACGAGGTCGATTTGCCCGAGCCCGTGGCACCGACGAACAATACCAGCCCGTGCTTTTCCATGATTACGTCGAGCAGTACGGGCGGCAGGAACAGGTCCTCGAAACGCGGAATATCCAGTTTGATATTCCGCGCGACGATGGACACCTCATTACGCTGCATGAAGATGTTGATCCGGAACCGGCCGATGCCCGCCAGCGAAACGGCGAGGTTCATCTCCAGTTCGCGCAGGAATTCGAGCTTCTGCTCCTCGTCCATCAGCCCCTGGGCAATCACCGCCACCTCGCCCGGCTTGAGGGTTTCACTGCCCAGCGGCTTTAGCACACCGTTGAACTTGGCGCACGGAGGCGCTCCGGTGGAAAGATACAGGTCCGATCCGTCCTGACTGGCCAGAATCTTCAACAGCGCCGGAAAATCCATAATCAATACCGTACAAAATGAAGTAAAAGAACGACGACCGTCATGACGGCACGCGTAACGCGCGGGCGTCGATCAGCAAGTGCAGGCATAATGGCAGCCTTTTGCAGCAGGTGATATTGCGACATGAAAGCCCAAGCCCGCCATATTCTGGTGAAGACCGCCGAAGAGGCCGAACAGCTCAAGCTGCGCATTGCCAAGGGTGAGGCGTTTGACGTGCTGGCTAAAAAGCATTCTAGCTGCCCGTCCGGCAAACGTGGCGGCGATCTGGGCGAAGTCCGGCCAGGGCAAATGGTCGGTGCCATCGATCAGGTGATCTTCAAGAAGCCGCTACGCGTGGTGCACGGCCCGATCAAAAGCAAATTCGGTTATCACCTGGTGCAGGTCTTCTATCGCGACTGAGCCACAGGTCAAAAGCTGAAAAACCCCGAACCGGGTTAGGTTCGAGGTTTTTCGGACGTTGACCAGAGCAGTGATTACTTCGGCGAAATCGCCCCGTCCACCAGCACTTGAGCTTCTGCTACCAGGCGCTTGAGGTGATCTTCGCTGACAAAACTCTCGGCGTAGATCTTGTAGATGTCCTCGGTGCCTGAAGGGCGTGCCGCAAACCAGCCGTTTTCGGTCATGACTTTCACGCCACCGAACGCCTGATCATTACCCGGTGCGTTGCTGAGCACCTTCTGAATCGGCTCACCCGCCAGTTCGGTGGAAGTCACCTGCTCTGGCGACAGCTTGCTCAGCAGCGCCTTCTGCTGCGGGTTGGCCTTGGCGTCGACGCGAGTCGAGAACGGCTCGCCCAGTTCGTCGGTCATGGCCTTGTAAGTTTCGCTTGGGTCACGACCGGTACGGGCAGTCATTTCCGCAGCCAGCAAGGCCGGAATCAGACCGTCCTTGTCAGTTGTCCAGACCGTACCATCGCGGCGCAGGAACGAGGCGCCAGCGCTTTCCTCACCGCCAAAGCCCAGCGAACCCTCGAACAGGCCCTGCGCGAAATACTTGAAGCCGACCGGCACTTCGTACAGGCGTCGGCCCAGGCGCGCAGCCACACGATCAATCATGCCGCTGCTGACCACCGTCTTGCCGACTGCCGCATCGGCGCGCCACTCAGGACGGTTCTGAAACAGGTAGTCGATGGACACCGCCAGGTAGCTGTTAGGCGTCATCAGGCCACCGCTCGGAGTCACGATGCCGTGGCGGTCGTGGTCCGGGTCACAGGCAAATGCGACCTGATAACGGTCCTTGAGACCGATCAGGCTCTGCATGGCATGGCTGGAAGACGGGTCCATACGAATCTGGCCGTCCCAGTCAACGGTCATGAAACGGAACGTAGGGTCAACAAATTTATTGACCACATCCAGATTCAGGCCGTAATGCTCGCCAATCGCCGACCAGTAGTTCACTCCGGCCCCGCCCAGCGGGTCGACACCGAGACGCAGGCCCGAATCGCGAATAGCGTCCAGATCAATGACGTTTTTCAGGTCGGCTACGTAAGTGTTGATGTAGTCATGGCGGTGAGTGGTGTCGGCACGCAGTGCTTTTTCATGGCTGATGCGTGAAACGCCAGTGACTTTCTCGGCCAGCAGTTCGTTAGCCTTGTTCTCGATCCACTTGGTGATATCACTGTCAGCCGGGCCGCCATTGGGCGGGTTGTACTTGAAGCCACCGCTTTGCGGCGGGTTGTGCGACGGCGTAATGACGATGCCATCAGCCAGCCCCGAAGTACGGCCACGGTTGTAACAGATGATGGCGTGAGACACCGCAGGGGTTGGCGTGTATTCGTCGCCTTGCGAGATCATCACTTCAACGCCGTTGGCGGCCAGCACTTCAAGAGCAGAGGCAGCGGCTGGGGTGGACAACGCATGGGTATCAGCCCCCAGAAACAACGGGCCGTCGATGCCATTTGCCTTACGGTACAGGCAGATCGCCTGGCTGATAGCCAGCACGTGCCACTCGTTGAAACCCAGGTCAAACGACGTGCCACGGTGTCCGGAAGTGCCAAACGCAACGCGTTGAGTAGGCACCGATGCATCAGGCTGACCGGTGTAGTAAGCCGTGACCAGTCTCGGAATATCGACCAGTAACTGCGCAGGTGCCAGCTTGCCGGCGAAAGGACTGAGACTCATACAACCTCCACGGAGAAATGAAATACAGAGAAAAAATAAAGACTTGCTGCAGGTAAAAACGTCATCGATGCGGCAGTTTACTGGCAGTTCGACAGCGCTGCTTGAGTATCGATCCCTAGGCCGTTGACGTTTCAGGCCGCCACCACGCCGGAAACAGCTGCTTGACCTTGTGCTCGGCAAAACGATCGTCGATCAGCATCACCACGCCACGATCACTCTGGCTACGGATCACCCGCCCCGCTGCCTGCACCACCTTCTGCACGCCGGGGTAAAGATAGGTGTAGTCGTAGCCAGCACCGAACAATGCGGCCATGCGCTGCTTGAACTGCTCGTTGACCGGGTTGAGCTGCGGCAACCCCAGCGTGGCGATGAACGCGCCGATCAACCGTGCGCCCGGCAAGTCGATGCCCTCACCAAAGGCACCGCCCAGTACGGCAAAACCGATGCCCCGACTGCTCAGGGTAAAGCGGTCGAGAAAAGCATGGCGCTCACTCTCGCCCATGCCCCGTGCCTGCTGCCAGAGGGTGATGTGCGGATGAGTCTGTGCCATCAGTTCAGCCACTTGTTGCAGGTAATCAAAACTGCTGAAAAACGCCAGGTAGTTACCCGGCCGCGCTTCGAACTGCTCGGCCATCAGCTCGACAATCGGTGCCAGCGAGGCCTGACGATGAGTGAAACGGGTGGAAATACGGCTGACAATCCGCACGTCGAGTTGGTCGTGATTAAACGGTGATTCCACATCGATCCACGCTGTGTTGACCGGCAGCCCGAGCAGGTCCGCATAGTAATGCCGCGGGTTGAGCGTAGCGGAAAACAGCACGGTGCTGCGCGCGGCGGTCAGGCGCGGACGGATGAAGCGCGCCGGAACCACGTTGCGCAAGCTGAGGCGCGACACAATGCGCTTGCCGCCCGCCTCGCGCCGGATGATGTCGAATATGAAATGCTCGTCGAACAGCTCGGCAATGCGCGCAAAGCCGATGGCTTCCAGATAGAACCCCTGCAACGCGCCGTCCACTGCCTGCGGGTGCTCGTTGAAATGATCACCGATGGTGGAGATGCACTGGTTCAGGCTGCCGATGAATTTTTCCGGTGCCGCCGAATACGCCTGATAGGCAGCGGGCTGTACCTTGTGCAGCGCATTCCATTGCCGGTCCAGGCGCTGCAAGGCTTTTTTCACGGGTTCGGGCGACGTCTGGATCAAGGCTTTCAACTGGCTCTGATCCAGACTGGCGCTGTACATCTGCCGGGCCCGCTCGACCATGTTGTGCGCTTCGTCGACCAGCACCGCCACGCGCCACTGATTGAGCTGAGCGAGGCCGAACAACAGCGCACTGAGGTCGAAGTAATAGTTGTAGTCAGCGATCACCACATCGGCCCAGCGTGCCAGTTCCTGGCTGAGGTAATACGGACAGACCTGATGCCGTAACGCGGCCTCACGCACGCCAGCCTGATTCAGCCAGGGCGACTCAAGTGCAGCGGCGCGCGCCGCTGGCAGACGATCGTAAAAGCCATTGGCCAGTGGACAGGAATCACCGTTGCAAGCCTTGTCCAGATGCTCGCAGGCCTTGTCCCGCGCCACCAATTCCAGCACCCGCAGCTTTAGCTCCGGCGCACTGTGATTGATGACCTCAAGCGCATCCAGCGCCAACCGACGCCCGGGAGTCTTGGCGGTGAGAAAGAAAATCTTGTCGAGCTGCTGACCAGGAGCCGCCTTGAGCAATGGAAACAGCGTGCCCACCGTCTTGCCGATGCCCGTGGGTGCCTGAGCCATCAGACAACAGCCGGTGCTCACCGCCTTGTACACTGATTCGGCCAGCACCCGTTGCCCGGTACGAAAGGACGCGTGAGGGAACTTCAGGCTGCCCAGCATCTTGTGCAGCGCCTGCGTATGCGCCATTTGCTGCTGCGCCCAGCCGAGGAATATCGTGCACTGTTGCTCGAAGAACTGTTGCAGCGTCGTTGCACTGAATGACTCGCGAATCAGGGTTTCCTGCTCGCTGACAATGTTGAAATACACCAGTGCCAGCGTCACTTGCTCCAGTTGCAGACGCTGGCAAAGTAGCCAGCCGTAGACCTTCACCTGTGCCCAGTGCAATTGACGGTGGTTGGCAGGCATCGCATCCAGCTCGCCGCGATAGGTCTTCACTTCTTCCAACTGATTGCGACCGGCGTCGTACCCGTCTGCCCTGCCCCTTACCGTGAGCTCGCGATAGTCACCACTCAATGAGAGCTCGGCCTGGTAGTCGGCACCACGACGCGACGCGACCGTGCGGTGTCCGGCAATCCCTTCCTGAGCCGTTGGTGATGGTGTGAAGCGCAGGTCAAGATCGCCGACCTTGGCGGTGAACTCGCACAGTGCGCGCACAGCCACGACATAACGTGCAGGCGAGTCGCTGATGAGGGCTGGCTCGGAGTCGGGTTTTACAGGGGCGATCGGGGTCACTGCGCTGGGAAGCCGTAGGTTGTGAATACTGGACAGGCGTCCAGTTAACAACCTTGAATCACGTCTGGCAAACATAAATGGATCGACGGCCTGCGATGTAAGTGTCTAGGGCAGACGCGCCTGCGTTAACGCTTCTCCCAGCGCGCCCAGGCGCGCGGCCGGATCCTGGCTCCAGTCGATGGCGTAACTGACCCACAAATGCTGCCCGTAACGGTTTTGCAGGCTAAACAGTTCGCCGGGAGTAATGACGATGCGCTGGGCCAGCAGCCTGTCGAAGACCTGGCGCATGTCCACGGGGTGTACGCTCTCGGCCCAGACGCCACAGCCGCCCTCGGGAATCTGATAACGCAACGTTCCGCCCGTCTGTTCATCCAGTTGTTGTGTCATCGACTGCATGCGTCTGGCCAGGGTTTCTCGCAACTCCATCAGTTGTCTATCCAGACGCCCACTGCTGCACAGCCTGCCAATAGCCCGCTGACGAATCGGCGGCAGTTCGAATGCTCGCAGCCAGAAATACTGCTGCCAGCGCAGCTCAAGGGTTTTGCACAGCAGGTAGCCATAAGGAGCTTCAGGCCCAAGGCTCTTGTCAAATGCGCCGATAATCACCAGTCGTTGTGGGTCAACCCATTGCCGCAGAGGGGCCTGCTCGTGAGCAAATTGCACACCCGCATGACTGTCATTTTCCAGCACCCAGACCTGGTGGCGGTTTAACGCTTGCGCAACGGCCTCGCTGTTACCCGGCGGGCGCAGGCTGCCTCGCACCGGGTTCATCAACGAAGGCAACACGACAAGTCCGATATCATTGTCGCGCAACAGGCTATCGAGTCGAGCAGGATCAAGGCTGCCGGTCTCGTCCAGTGGCAGCTCGATAACGCGGATGTCGAAAGATTGCAGCAAGCGCAGCAACGCCCAGGCGCAAGGCGATTCCACCAGTACCACAGCACCGCGCAGCCCCAGCGTTTCGATAACAGCCTTGAACGCCCCATGCAGGTCCGGGGCGACATAGACATTGTCAGCGTGCCAGCAGTGTTCAGCGTCGCGGGTATAGCGGGCTGCCAGCGCGTTGCGTAGCTCTGGCTCGCCGAACGGTTGAAAACCTGGCTCCCGCAGGCGCGGATAACGGCGAACCAGTTCTTGCTCCATTGCCGGCAGCGGACTTTCCTGTGTGTGCAGAAGAGTCGGCTCATCGCAACCCAACAGCGACATGCCCGGGCGACGGGCGTTATCGCACAGTATGTGCAGCAGATCGCCATCACTGTCAGGGCATGCTCGCCCTTCCCTGTTCCCGCTGCACGGTGCCGAGTAATAGCCGGACTTGGGAAGCGAATAGACGCGCCCTTCCTTTTCCAGTAGCGAATAGGCACTTTGCACCGTGGATATCGATACGCTCAATCGTTGCGCCAGCTGTCGCAGTGATGGCATCTTCAGCGCCAGTTCGCCTTGTTGCTGGTCAACCAGCCGCACCAGATAGCGGTAAACCGCCTGGTAAGCGAAATCCATGTTGTTTTTCATCCAGGTATCCGCCGCTCAGCCAGACCAGGCTTCAGAAAGTCGCGAAATGACTGATGCCGGTTGCCCGACAGCAGCCATGATCCGAAACCGGTTCAGCGCCCTGAAAGCATCTCGACCACTGCCTGACCGGTCGCCGGGTCAACGGTCATGATCCGCCGTTTGTCTGGGTCGGCAGCGCGAATTCTGGCGATTATCGAATGCGGGTCATCGAAGTTCACCCGTTGTTTGCCGTAGAGGTTTTGCAGCGATTTGAGGTTCAGACCACTGATGTCCACCAACCACTGCATCACTTGATCCGGGGCCGTCGAGCCTGACAGCGCCTTGTGCAGATCCGGCAATGCCACCAGCATGCCGGGATGGCAGCGACGCAGAAATGATTCCAGACCATCGCCCTGATTGACGAATGGCGAGAACAGCATGCAGACCAGTTGAGTCTCGTTCAGGCCAAACCCCTCCTGAGCGAAGCCTGAAGCCAGCTCGCGACGCGTCTCGATTCGCGCCCGCCCGGCATAAGCGCTGAGCGCCTGATCGATCAATCGCGTCGGCATCTGCTTTCTGCGCATCAGCGATGTTGCCAGTTCAAGGTATTCGGCTATCCCGTCGGCATAATTGCGCTCTTGCAGGTACTGCGCAGTCAGGCCCCGCATATGGGCCATCAGCAAAGGATTGGCGCAATCGGACTCACTAAAGCCGAACGACAGATCATCGAAGCGAAAATCAAGGAATTCGGTCAGCAGGTTCCAGTGCTCATCCGCTTTGCAACTGACCAGATCGGCGATGGTGATAAAGGCTGGCGCGTTGGATTTTTCAGGGACCGCTATGGATCGATTGGCCCGTGGGCTGTCTTCGCCGTCTCCGTACAGCTCGTGGTAGTAGGCCTGGCCTATCGTATCGATGACCTTGAGTACGCCGGTCAGCGTCTGGCTGCCCCAACTCCCGGTGTACTGCCCGGTACGCTGGGCCAGGCGCATGATCCACGTCGCGTACTGCCGCTGCTCTCTGCGTGAATCGCCGCTGACCACAGCATCGACACCGTTACCCCAGCTCAACGCGCGCCCCAGAAATTCTGCCAACCCCAAATAGCAGGTATTGCAAAACGTGGTCCGGGCGTCACCTGCGGACAGGTGTCCGCCAAGCAGCATGTCCAGGCGATTTTGCTCGCGCCCTGCGCTGGAGAAAGGCAAATCCGGCTCAAAGGCCTGAGTGTACTGACTGTCGATTACCAGCATTTCGACGCGTGGGTCGTCATACAGAAACAATGCTGAATAGGTGCGGTTGATGTTATCCATCACTGCGGGTGTCATGCCCGCGTGGCGTCGGTTGGCGACCCGCAAATTGAACGTCCCGGGTGATCGACAGGCAATGCTCAACTGGGCGGCGCGCAAAAATGCCAGCGTGTAGGCACTGTCCTTGCCTCCACCAAACGCAACCAGCACCTTGAAACCGGAAATCCGCTCGATCCCGCCAGCCGCGACAATCAATCGCTGAATCAACAGCTGCAACGCCGTGCGCTCCGCACGGGTGAAATACCCCAGCAAACGTTGCAATACTTGCTGATAGACGTAATTCATTGCCTGTTCGTGGATAGAGCTCATTGTGTGTCACCTGCCTGTCGCTCAAGACGCGACACGGTGCAGGCAGAACATTGAACATCAAGCTGACAACCAAGTTTATAGTCGAGCATGACTCATTCCCTGAGTGGTAATTACCGACGCATTATCAATATCTTCAAAACAATTACAATAGACAGTTTTCTTTTGAAAACAACGCAGAATGTTTATATAAGGCGACCGTATTAGACAACGCGTTTAAACGCCTCACTCATTCAAGCAGCCAAGGACTTATTATTTTTCCAATTATACTCCACGCCCGATCGCGCTACAGGAAGCTCGCGGCGAGCAAGAGTGTATCGACATACAATGATGCTTTTACTCTGCCCTGTAGGAAACTCCAGTGGCACCGTGCGTATTCTGACAGAGTGATTAAACTTTAATACTCATGTCGCCCACAGCGACATGCTTACCTATGCCCAGCCTTATTGAACCGGTATTTCCAATGATGCGATAAAGAGCACGGTGCCCGGCGCGGCATCGTCGAGATGAAACATCACACCACCGGCATTCAAACGTCTCGATCATCGCCAAAGGTTCTAAGCGACACTCACCGACATCGACCCACTTTGTCCTAAGCTTGATCAATGCGCTCTGCATTAAAGACGCACAAGGAGTTTTCAGACCCAACCAGGACGTACCACCATGGCCCTGCCATCCGCTTCACTCGAAAAAAGTTCATCTCCGACCTACGCCAGTCTGTTTCCGGAAAACCTTGCGCACACCTCCTCCTCGGGCGCGCTGGACTCCAACGACGGGCCTCTCGCCTACCTGAGCGACCTGTATCAACGAGCCGTCAAGCTGGAAATCATGGCCGACAGCAAGGCTATCAAGCTCGGTGTGCGGCGCCCTGCACTGGGCGATCTGCTGCTCGACGAGGACAGCACCTGTCAGATAGTGTCAGCGCTGAAACTGGTAATAGAAATACTTGCCCATCCCGCGAAAATACTGGCTGGCAGCACACCATTGCCAGAAGCCATCGCCGCATCGGGCAGTCATGCAACACTGCCATTCCATCTGGCTTTCCAGAAGGTCCGGGCGGTACTCGAGCAGAAAAACACCACGCTGTTCGATGTGCACAAGCTTGCGTCTTATGATTATCCCAACTTCTGCTACCAGAACTTTCGCCAGAAAGACCTGCGTGCGGCCATGCTCTCGGGCAGCGGTCTTGATCCAGCACTGCATACACTGCTGCTGGACAATGAGACTGCTACAAAAACCGATTTTTTCAAGACTGCCTACGGCGTGGCCGGTAGCGCAACCGAGGCCTTGGTGGCGATCAGCGATGCAGCCCTGTTTCGCCACCAGACCGGGCTGAGCGAACAAGAACTTTATGACCTGCTTGCCCTCAAAAGCACGGACGATGGAAGGCAGACCGGCTTCAGCACCACGGTAAAACGTTCCCAACACCTCCCGACCGCATCGCAAACAGAGGTTGCGGCCAGTCAGGTTTGCGGTGCCTCGTTTATCAACAACGCCAGCAGCCCGGCAATCGCCATTACAGTGCCCGCTGACGGCTCGTCAGGCCAGCAACTGACCAACGTCAGCGCCAGCCATTTCGACCGCCTGCACAAGTTCATTCACTTGCAGCACTTCCTCGGCCTGCCGTTCGCTGATGTCGATACGCTAGTCATGTCCGCATTACGGGCAGAAGGTCAAACCAAAGACTTTCACTTTACCGCCAACACGCTGCGAGCAATCAGCGTGTTCCGTTACCTGCATCGTGAATTCAAGCTCAGCGCATGGCAGTTTGCCGCCATGCTTGGCGCGTTGCCGGCCTATTCGGTGGGTCAGGCATTGCCCGTTCTGGATACCGTATTGGGTGCGCAGGCTGCCAACGGTAACGACAGCGATCAGACTCGACTGGTATTCGATGACGCTGAGTTCGATCTGGACACCGACGCGGGCCAGATCACGCTGGCGCAGATGTGCTACGCACTAAAGATCGACGAACAGACCGCCAGAGATTTCGTTGCAACTACACAGCGATTCCAGCAACCCGCCGCAAAAGGCGCCCCGGCAAAACTGCCCAAACGATCACTGGCCTTGTTTTCTGCGTTATACCGTCAGGTTTACCTGCCGCGCCTGTTGAGGCTATCGCCACAGGCCGGGGCCGGTCTGATGTGGCTGCTGTTCACCGGCAACGACGACCTTCTCAAGCAGCTGGCTGGCGCACCGATGCTTCTTGATAAAGACGATCAGCCGGACATCCTCGACGTAATCATGGCTGCGGTGAACCTCACTCAGTGGGCGAGGCAGCAAAACATCGGTCTGGACCTACTGGCTTTGTTGCTGACGCCCACGCCGGATATCGAGGCGAAAACGCTCCCCGCTCCGGCCGACTGGTTGGAGTTAACCAAGGAATCCGCAGGTCGGCTGGACAAGTCATCGCTTGGCGAAGCAAGACTTGCAGCGCTGGCCGCCGCGCAGCAGGTTGCGCTCAAGGATGACAAGAACACCTGGCTGCAGATTTTCAACCCGCTGATTGACGCCGACGGCTGGGTCAAGGCGATCCCCGTACTGCAGGGCCAGGACCGCCAGACGGCGATCAATGCTCAGGTTTCAATCTGTCTGACGGGCATGTTGGCGCAGAGTGATGCACTGGACGTAGACGTTTATCTCAAAACCGGTGAAGCCTTTGCCGCACAGATCAATGGAGCGCTGATGGCTCAGGAAGATGTGATCAAGTCATTGGGGGCGGCGCTGTCAGGCAATAGCAACCAGCCGGGTCGATCAATATTGAGTGAACAACACATATTGCTACTGCTGCGCTGGCTGGACATCAATACTTCCACCTTGCTCAATGAGATAAACAATCAAGCGCTTGCAACCGGCAACCAGAGCACTTTCAGCAAAAGTGCATTCGTCATGTGGTCAGAACTGAAGCGGCATGCCGAACTGATCATGCGCTTCAACCTCAGCCCCGCCGGGCTAGAGCTGTTACTGGAATTCCCTGAGCGAATGGCCCTGGATGAGTCCGGATCAAGCCTTGACCTGTGCTATCAGCTTGCATGCTATGGCAATTGGGTCAAACGTGCTCAGGAGACTGGTTATCAGGAGTCCGATGTTCTGGATTACCTGCAGGTCATCAACAGCGATGAAGACGAGTCAACCGGATTTGAAGCGGCAACACGACTGGCGAAGTTGATTGGCTGGAATGCCGAAGAGACACTGTGTGCCGTAGGGACTACATACCTGCCCGAGCCAAAGCCTGCGCCAGAGACGGCCAAACTTATCGTCAAACCAGATCGCAAGACATTTGCTGACTACCTCGCCAGCCTGGACAAGAGTTCCAGAGACACCGTCAACGGGAGTGGAGGAGTCTCATACGTTGCACAAAACTATTATTGGACCCTAGACATCAACAATGTGCATGCAGGGATAAAGCCGATATTCATGTCGTTTCAAAAATTTTTAAGCGATAACCCTGGGCCGCTGATCGTTAGTCCGGATGAGTTTACTGAAGTCTATTCGCAAAACAAGGAAAGAGCCGAGTACCTGAAGAAAAGTGGCGTACTCTCAAAATTTAGCGGTCAGATTCTCGGTTTTACCGACCGCACGAGAACCGGGGACCCTTTAAACGGGCTGCTGGACCCGGCACCCAAAAAAGTAGCCGAAGCCAAACCGATTCAGAAGAGAGCTTACAATGTCGCCGATGTCGATCAGGTCCTGCGCTTACAGTTGCTTTGCCAGAAGACAGGGCTGTCATGCCAGTCGCTTATCGCATTGACTGCACTGGATGCAAAATCATCCTATGGACAGGTTCAGTCACTGGCCACACTGTTGTTCGCAAGTTGTGACGAGACCGAGCAGCACGATATCAATATTCAGCTCAACGAAGCGTGGCGAGATGCACTGGTTGGCTACCTTCTGATCAATTTGCCCAATACGCCTGACTACCGGTTTTCCTCTGCTGCCGATGCCGACGATCTGTCCAACCTGCTGCTGACTGACGTACAGGTCTCCAGTGCGGTCATGACCAGCCGGGTAGCGCATGCGACGGCTAGTGTGCAGCACTACCTGAACCGGTTTTTTGCGCATCTGGAACCGGGCTATGACGCATCGGCACGTAATATCGTTGCAGAAGCAGACAATGAATGGCGTCGCTACTGCAATCAGTACACACGCTGGCGGAACTGGCATCAACAGGTCAACCACCCGGAAAACCTCATCCAGCCAGCCTTGCGGCCCGGCAAGAGCCAGCCATTCGTGGAGCTGGAAAATGAACTGAATCAGGGCAAACTGACTAACGAGATGGTTCAACTGGCGGTAGCCAACTACATCGGCAAGTTCGAGCAAGTCAGCAACCTGCAAGTAGTGAGCGGCTACCTCGACGGCTTTGACCCGGTAAGCGATACCTACCATTTCATTGGCAAGACCAACGTCGAACCGACTGAGTACTACTGGCGCTCTCTGGACATCAGCCAGCGCGATAACGAGGGGCAACTCAGCCCGTTGGCCTGGAGCGAATGGGAGAAAATCGGCTTGCCTCTCAGTGGGCAGATTGTCCAGACATCCACAAAAGACGGGCAAACGCTGGACGTGATTCGCCCGATTATTATTGCCGGCCGTCCTTACGTGATATGGGTGGAACGTTCGACCACGCCGATACCCAGCGCGGACGAAACGAAGCAAACACCTACAAAGTTCAGAAAGATCACTGTTCTTTACTGCTACAAGCAGATCGACGGTTTATGGAGCCCGGCTAACCAATTGATGTGCCTTGACGGCACGGAAAATGGCAAGCGACTGGCAGACAAGGACAACCCCTACCTGAAGGATGACAGCTACCTACCAGGCTTGATCGCAATTGTTGACAAGCACGGCGCGCGGGAGAATGATCCTTGGTTAATCGCATTGCTTTATGACGCAGTGACAGAAGACAAAGCTGATAAAGAAAACCCTATAAAAGAGGAAAAGAAAAATACGTTAGGGACGAAAAGCAAAGATTTTTTTGTCCAGGCTCGCGACTTGTTGTTGATCGATGAGCAAGCGATAGGCGAAGAGCACAAAAATGAAGAGGACAAGGAAAGCAAACTGCTTCCTGCATTTTATGCAGAGTATAAAGACCCTTGCAGAATTCAGCACGTGTATGTAGGTAACATTCTGTCCAGCCAGATCTCCACGCTTGATCTTCAGCTCCCTGAAAGTGCTTTTGCTTTACAAGCGAATATAGATTCAACCGCAGTAAAAAATCCCACCCCCTCAAAAGACTTGATCACATTAGACCCAATAAAATATACAATACCAAACGACACCACCCTCATACAAGACCTAAATAACACAAACGGACTGGAAAATTATATCACCATCCTACTTGACGCTATTGGCATAGCGACACCTACTGCAGAACAGCGCAAGCGACTTTTAGAATTATTACTCACCCTATTAACAAACAGTTCAACTGACCTAGCAGACCGAATCCTTGCCTCATCCATCTCCGAGTTCTTCATACAACAAAGCACAATAATTACGCCCGAATACTTGATTAAACACCTGAAAACCTTAAAACTTAATACCCGACCAGCAAGCGACGAACTAACCATACAATTATATTTCACAGCCATCAAATCACCAAACAATAAACGGCAACTCATCACCACAGCGCACCAGGTTGTATTCACCTCTATCAAGGAAACGCAAAGCAAGTTACTAACCTACGTAAAGAGATCGCCGAACAACGCTTTACATATTACTTTTAACTTCTTGCAGCAAATCCCGCTTCCCGAAAGTGCATTGTCTGCCCGTCAGGATAATGCCGCCTTTGCATCCATAGAGCTAAAAATTCTTACCAGAGCGGCTGCTGACAACACATTCGCAGAACTGGCCAAAAAAAATGTAGTCGCCGATGGAAACGCTGTTATAGAAGCCGACCTTGATGGAATTTCACCTGGCACTTACCAGGTAGCGTTGGTGGGGGTGGACCACTGGAAAGTAAATCAACTCCATGAAGTCAAAATAGTTTCGTCGCGAACGTCCACTCAATGGGACTGCAAAATCACCCGCACCCCGCAACAAGCCCTTTACCTGCAACTCACTGGTATGCAAGACCTCCCTTTCAGCGCCATCCGGCTCAACACTCTGTTCGGCAAGCAACTGGTCAGCCGGGCCACGCAGTCGGTCGATCGCGTGCTGGCATGGGATACCCAGATGCTTTTGGAGCCTGCCATCAAAACAGAAAATACGGTACCTGTGGATTTTCATGGTGCTAACGGGCGCTACTTCCGCGAATTGTTCCTGCATCTGCCGTTTCTGGTTGCCTCGCGCCTCAGCGAGGAGAAACAGTTTCAGGAGGCGTTGAGCTGGTGTACTGAACACCTCTTTGACCCGTACCGTATCGGACAGGGCGAACAAGGCCAGCCAGCACTATGGAGCACTCGTCCGCTTGCCGACATCAGCACAGGCACGTCGCAACTTGACGACTCTGTCGACCCGGCGACACGGGCCTTCACCTCGTCCCGTCATTATCGGCAGGCCGTGTTCCTTTTTTTGGTAGAGCATTGGCAGCGCGAGGGCGATCACTATTATCGACAACTGACGCGAGACAGCCTCACCCAGGCCTGGCTCAGCTATCAACAAGCACTCAAATTGATCGGACCGATTATCCAAACGTCGGGAGTGGACAACTGGACGGCACAGCCACTCAAAGACGTCACCGAAGGTGCGTTCCGTAAACAGCTCAACGCTCGGCTAACCGATCTGCGCAAGACGGTCGATCAGCGCCTGTTCAACCTCCGTCACGGCTTGACACTTGACGGCAAAATCATGCCCACGCTGCCTCTCTATGCAACTGAGGATTCATTCGCACAGACGTCAGGCAAAAGCAGCGGGTTGCACACCACCTTTAACAGCGACACCGCCCTGATACCGCCTTATCGCTTTCGTGCACAGCTGTTTCAAGTACAGCAGGCTATCAACAGGCTGATTGAAATGGGTCGTCACGCCATACTGCTTATGGAACGCCAAGGAAACCTGGCGCTGGCGGTACAATTGCAAGAGCAACAGATCAAGCTCGCCGATTTCACTGTCACGCTCCAGACAGAAGCACTGAACGCTGCACTGGCAGCCAGGCAGACACTGATCACCAGTACCCAATCGGCACAACGAAGACATTCCTTTTATTTGAGTCAGTTCAACGAAGACCGGACCACACTTGAATCTGCTGCCATGACGTACAAGACCCTCTCGTCAACTATCCAATCCGCTGCCTCAGTACCCGAAGTCGTTGCAGGAGCACTTGGCGCGCTGCCTACCATCTTCGGTCTTGCAAATGGTGGGCACTCTTACTCTGCCCCAGTACGTGCCAGCATTGCTGTCGCTCATATCATGGGCCAGTCACTTGCCGATCTATCAGCCAGGTTGAGCACAGAAGCCGAATACGAGCGCAGATCGCGGGAATGGAACCTTGAAATCGATCTGGCTCAATATGAACAAGAGACCATTGAGCATCAGATTGTCGAGCAGGACATCCTTATCAAGGCAGCAAAAATCAGCGTTGAAGAAGCCAAGGCTCAGCGTGTCGCATTGCAGGAGGCCTATGTTTCCATGACTAACGGTTTTACCATCCTTCCTACCTACAACTGGCTGGTCGCACGGATGTCTGCCATCTACGCTCCGGCCTACGATGCGGTACTTTCAATGTGCCTTGCCCTCGAGGGTGCCTGGCGCTACGAAATGGGTGACTACGAACGTCCGCAGTTCATTCGTACCAACGGCTGGAATGACGACTTCCGTGGCATGCTGGCCGGAGAGTCGTTACAACTGGATGTGCTGGAAATGGAGGCTGCCTACCTGCAGGGTTCCGAACGGCGGATGAACATTCGCAAAACCATTTCGCTCAAATCCCAAATGAAGATCATTGAAGACAGCAAGTGGCTTAAAGCTTTGCAGGAACTGAGCACCAAGCCGCTCATGTTCTCTTTGAAAGCAGCTGACTTTGATCGTAATTACCCCGGGCACTATCTGCGCCAACTCAAGCATGTATCGGTGTCATTCAAGCTGCAACCCAGTGATCCGGAAGGCTTGCAGAACATGTGTGCTGTGCTCACCCAGACTGGCAGCACCACGCTGGTCAGAGCGGATATCGAAGCCGCCAGGCTTTTGTACGGAACACGCAAGTACAACCCGTACCTCAAGACCAACCTGCGCGCGCAGCAGCAAATCGCGCTGTCTTCCAGCCTGTCGGACGATGGCCGGGGCATAGGCAACGAAGACTGGCTGTGCGAGCTGATGTTCGACGATGGGCGCTATTTGCCTTTTGAAGGGACAGGCGCGATATCGAACTGGACGCTGGAATTTCCAGATGCAGAAGTTGTGAAACAACTCATAGGAAAAGACAACAAAGCTGCAGTTACCGACATTCAACTGCACATCGTCTACACCGCCGCAGAGGGTGGCAGTCAGTTCGCGTCATCCATCAAGCAATTATTGAAGGAGCAGGAAACGCCAAACTCCTGAATGCAAAAGCCCTCCAGAACGGAGGGCTTTTTTATTACAGCAAAAATAATATCAGACCGATTCGACTTCCAGCACCGCCCGCCCGCCAATCGGGCAGACATCCATGTAACGGTGCGCCTGCACCACCTGCTCGAACGGGAAGCTGCGCGTCTGCAACGGCGCAAGTACCTTGTCGGCGGTCATTTGATTGATCTGCTGCAAGGCGCGTTGCAGTGCAGCCTCATCCTGAGTAATACCCAGCTCAGGCTTGCCGGTGAAATTACCCAGGCAGTGCACGTAGAACTGAATGTTTTTCTGGAACGCAGCGCAGGCCGGGAACGGCGTATGATTACCGCCTTGCAGGCCATACAGCACCAGGCTGCCGCGTGGCGCGAGCACATCACCCATGATCGACATCTGCGGGCCACCGAGGCCATCGAAAACTGCATCGACACCGCGATTGTCAGTGTATTTGTTGATCGCCATCAGCAAGTCCTGCTCTTCGGTGACCACCACCTTGTCGGCACCCAGAGACTGTAAATACTCACGGGCATCTTCGGTTTTGGTCGCGGCGATCACCCGGGCACCCAGCGCCTTGCCCAACTGCACGAACGCAGGACCGGAACAGTGGCTGGCGTCGGTGACCAGCACGGTTTGCCCGAACTTGATACGCGCCAGGTCAACATAGGCAAAGTACGCCACCAGATACGGTGTGTAATGCACGCTGGCCTCGACCGGCGAAAGCACATCCGGGTAGCGAGTCAATGCCCGACGCGGCAATACGATGGTTTCGCCATAGACCGGGTGCTGGTTGGCATCGGCTGCCGGAAAGCTGGCGACCTTGTCGCCGACTTGCAAATCGTCGACCCCATCGCCCAGCGCAGTCACCACGCCAGCCATCTCATAGCCCAGGCCAGCAGGCAGCCGGGCCTGGGTAGACGCGAGATTTTGTCGCCAGAGAACGTCGTACCAGCTGACACCGATGGCCTGGACGCGCACCTGCACCTCGCCGGTGACAGGCGACGCGACAGGATGCTCTTCGAGCTTGAGCACCTCGGCCGGGCCAAACTGGTGAAAACGGATCGTGCGGGACATTTAGAACCTCGCCTGGTAAACCTTGATGCCACAAACTTTATCCGGGCATTGCCGGGAACACTATCGGTGGCTATTGATAGTCGACATGCCTGTCATCGATTGTGTCCTGTGAGCTGCATGTCGCAGCCAGAAAGCGTCTGGAAGCCACGATGCGTAATGGCCGCCATTGTTCGCATGTCGACGAGACATTGCAAGCCATGTGGACATTCCGTGGCCTTGCCATTAATTTTCCCTGCGCCAGATCCGCATTTGCTCGTACTATCGCACCCTGCTCACGTCCCAACCGACAAATGGCCCGAGATATTCCGCATGAATCGTAACGACCTGCGTCGCGTCGACCTCAATCTGCTCATCGTTTTCGAAACCCTGATGCATGAGCGCAGCGTTACGCGTGCGGCGGAAAAGTTGTTTCTGGGCCAGCCAGCCATCAGCGCCGCGCTTTCTCGCCTGCGCGGCTTGTTCGACGACCCACTGTTCGTGCGTACCGGACGGAGCATGGAGCCCACCGCCCGCGCCACAGAAATATTCGGCCTGCTTTCCCCGGCACTCGACTCCATCTCGACAGCGGTCAGCCGTGCTTCAGAGTTCGACCCGGCCACCAGCACCTCGGTGTTCCGCATCGGTTTATCGGACGACGTCGAGTTTGCCTTGCTGCCCACCCTGCTCAAACGCCTGCGCTCTGAAGCTCCGGGGATTGTGCTGGTGGTCAGACGGGTCAATTACATCCTCATGCCGCCATTGCTGGCCTCGGGTGAAATCTCGGTCGGCGTCAGCTACACCCAGGACCTGCCTGCCAACGCCAAACGCAAGGTATTGCGCAGGAGCAAGCCGCAATTGTTGCGGGCCGACTCGATACCAGGCCCCTTGAGCCTCGATGACTTCTGCGCCCGCCCCCACGCACTGGTCTCCTTCGCCGGCGACCTGAGCGGGTTCATTGACGAGCACTTGGAAAAAATCGACCGCAAACGCCACGTCGTCCTCGCAGTACCACAGTTCAATGGCCTAGCGACACTGCTGACCGGCACCGACATCATCGCCACCGTGCCCGACTATGCGGCTCAAGTGCTGACGGCGGCTGGCGGCGTTCGGTCTGAAGACCTGCCGATTGAAACCCGCACGTTCGAACTGCACATGGCCTGGCGCGGCGCGCAGGATAATGACCCGGGAGAGCGTTGGTTGAGGTCGCGGATTCAGATGTTTTTTGGGGACCCCGATAGCCTGTAATGGAATTTCCCTAAATTCCATTAAACTGTTTTATAACAAGTGCTTATCGTTAATTTAAGTCCACTGCCGCCTGTCTAAATCCAATGAATTCCACGACTCATGGGGGCATAATTGGGGGCAAATTTCGGTGCCTTAGAAAGGATGCCCCCACCGATGCCCCCAGATAATGCGGCTGTTTTCGAACGAAAACTCAGCGATGCCTTGATCCGCTCACTGACCGAACCCGGCAAACACGCCGATGGCGAAGTCCCTGGCCTCTACTTAGAGGTAAGGGCGTCGAGCAAGGTCGGCAAATCCCCCTCCAGATTCTGGCGCTTGAAGTATCGTCTACAGCGCAAGGAAAACCGCTTCTCCATCGGCGCTTACCCCGAAATCGGCTTGAAAGAAGCGCGCGACATTGCCCGCGGCGCGCGCCGCGACGTGGCTAACCACATCGCCCCTCTCAGGGCCAAGACCGCCAAGATCGAGGCACAGTTGCTCAACGAAGAGCGCACCTTCGAGTATGTGGCCAAGCAATGGTTGGCATTTAAGTCTGCCGAACTGGTGACTAAATCCATCTCAGGGTTTAGCGGAGCGCTGAACAACCACATCTTGCCTGCCATTGGTAAAAAACCGGTCACCGAGATCAATCTGGAACACATCACCACGATCATTACCGAGCTGCGCCGCCAGCGCACAATGGCCATGGCCCGACGCGTGCGCACCATTATCCGTGCCGTCCTGGGGTTTGCTGAAGAGCGCGGCTGGGTTGAAAGCAACGTAGCGCTCAGCAACATTGAGGAATTGAAGATCCGCCATGTCGTCACCAGCAACCCGGCGATAGAAAGGCCAGCTGACCTAGGCAGGTTTCTTCTACGTCTGGATGACTGCAACAACGGCAGCGTTGCCGACGCAATGCGCCTGTTGGTCATGTTGCCGGTCCGTCCAGGCGAACTGGTGCAGATGCGCTGGGAAGATGTCGACTTGATGGGCGCCGATTGGCGTTATGCGGTGAGCAAGACGAAGCATCTGGACAAGAGCAAACACATCGTGCCGTTGCCTGCGCAAGCCTTGGTTCTGTTACTCGAGCTACATAAAACCCGCGTGGTGGATGAAGAAGGCAAAGGCTGGGGGTTCGTCTCGCCGGTCTATCCGGGACGTCCCATAAACCCGACCTCCATGCTCAAGTCCTTTCAGCATATCTGGCCAGATTACGACATCACTGCCCACGGCTTTCGCGCCTCCTACAGGACCATTGCCCAGGAGCACTTGGGCATCGATCCCATTGTGCTCGAACTGTCGTTATCCCACCGGATGCCGGGGGCGCTAGGGGCTGTATACGCGCGCGCACAACTGCTGGTTCAACGCCGAGAAGCGGCTCAACAATGGGCTGACTATTTAGATCAGTTGCGGCAAAAAGCTGCGCAAATAACCACAGATTGACGATACCGGCGTTTCTCAAGGTAGTTGTCGCGTCCACCGCGTGCTACGCGACCTTTACCACCACAGTCAGCTCCCTTTCAGGATTCAGATACACCGTCCCTATCGGGTTCCAGTTGCGTGTTTCTCCCGTCCATCGTTCCGGTCTTTTTTCTCTGGCCT
>NZ_JALHBH010000104.1:0-138455 GCF_022836805.1 Pseudomonas sp. RGM 3321 | reverse complement strand
GCCACACAGACGCGGGATGGAGCAGTCTGGTAGCTCGTCGGGCTCATAACCCGAAGGTCGTCGGTTCAAATCCGGCTCCCGCAACCAAACATCAAGAAAGGCTACTCGAAAGAGTGGCCTTTTTTGTGCCTGCGTTAAAAGTACCGCCTCATGCCCTGCCACTGACAACCCTGTATCGCAGCTTTATCAGCGCTTCCACACTGGAGGCGTAAAAAGGCAGCATCATTGGCAAAGGTGCACAATCTGCTACTCATTTGTCCGCTTTCAAGATTAAGGGTTGACACTTCAGCGTTCGGCTGTAGAATGCCGCCACACAGACGCGGGATGGAGCAGTCTGGTAGCTCGTCGGGCTCATAACCCGAAGGTCGTCGGTTCAAATCCGGCTCCCGCAACCAAACATCAAGAAAGGCTACTCGAAAGAGTGGCCTTTTTTGTTTCCGGCGAAAAAACATTTCAGGCGACCGCTAACTGCCTGAGAAAAAAGACTATTTTCCAAGCCCTTTGAAACCCTATCATCACATCTGTAACGTAATGCTTTCATTGACGACAGTTTTTGCATGCGCTGCCGATAGGTGTTACTAAGCTGAATCACGACTGAACCTCGGCTGAACAGCATCGCCTGGTCGGATTCGCTATTCGCTCGTTAGACGTTGACGCGCTAACATCCTGAAATATTTTCTGCGTAGGGATTGGTAACTTGGCTGCATACCTCCATCCTGTCGCGCACGATCCAAGGAGTGATTGATGCGCGACAACATGACCGATTCCAATGAAACCGTTGATGCAGAGCAACCAGGCAGCCCACCACGCCAGAACTGGCGGGAGCTGCTAAGCAAATACCGGCAGCCTATCGGGCTGGCGGTGATGCTGCTGTTGTTCAGCCTGGCCCTTATTGCCTGCCGCCACATGCTGGTCGAAATGGACTGGTATGCGCTGCACGACTCACTGTTCGCAGTGCCCCTGCCCGCTCTGGGCGGCGCTCTGCTCGCAGCAATAGTCGGTTATGTCATTTTGATGGGCTATGAACTGTCCGCCAGTCGCTATGCCAATGTCGATCTGCCCATCAAGACGCTGCTTCTCGGCGGCTTCACCTCGTTTGCCATCGGCAATGCGGTTGGCCTGTCGATGCTGTCCGGTGGTTCGGTGCGCTACAGGCTTTATTCACGCCACGGCGTAGGCGCAATCGAAATTGCCCGCATGACTGTGTTCGCCAGCCTGTCACTGGGCTGTGCGTTACCGCCGCTGGCGGCACTGGCCACGTTGAGCAACCTGTCAGGCGCGTCACTGGCACTCAAGCTTCCCGTCGACGTGCTGGCTGTAGTCGCCACAGCAGTGTTGATTGGCAGTCTGCTGCTGGCGGTGTTCGTCTACCGTCGCCGCCTGCCGGAACAGGACATCCCGCACAATATTCTGGTTCGTCTCGGTCGTCGTACTTTGCGCCTGCCGGATTTGAAGCTGACGCTGATCCAGCTGGTAATTACCGCGCTGGACGTCGCTGCTGCGGCGATGGTGTTGTACCTGCTGCTGCCGCACGCGCCGCCTCTCGGTGCGTTCATCCTTATTTATCTGCTGGCGCTCGCTGCTGGCGTACTCAGCCATGTGCCTGGCGGCGTCGGCGTGTTCGAGGCCATTCTGCTCGCCGCCTTTGCCAACGAACTGGGTGCCGCCCCGCTCGCCGCTGCGTTGCTATTGTACCGCTTGATCTACGTGATCCTGCCGCTGCTGCTGGCCTGCCTTACCCTGCTGTTTACCGAAGCCCAGCGCCTGCTGCCGACCAAGCAAGCCATGCGCGTTGCCTCGGGGCTGGCGGCACCGATTCTGGCCCTACTGGTTTTCTTGTCGGGGGTGGTGCTGCTCTTCTCTGGTGCCACCCCTGAAATCGATACCCGACTGGAAAACGTCGGCTTCATGATCCCGCATCGGCTGATCGACGCGTCGCACTTCGGGGCCAGTCTGGTGGGCGTACTGTGCCTGCTGCTTGCTCAGGGACTGCGTCGCCGACTCTCGGCTGCATGGATGCTGACCTCTATCCTGCTGTTGGTGGGCGCAGTGCTGTCGATACTCAAAGGCTTCGACTGGGAAGAAGCCAGCATGCTGCTGCTGACCGCCTGCCTGCTGCTGACCTTCCGCCGTTCGTTCTACCGCCCAAGCCGCCTGCTGGAGCTGCCGTTCTCGCCGGTCTACCTGATTGCCAGCATTTGTGTGGTCGGCGCCTCGATCTGGCTGCTGCTGTTCGCCTATCAGGACGTACCCTACAGTCATCAGTTGTGGTGGCAGTTCACCCTCGATGCAGATGCCCCGCGCGGCCTGCGTTCGGCACTGGGCAGCGCAGTGCTGCTGGTGGTGGTTTCGCTGACCTGGTTGCTGCGTACTGCCAGACCAGTCATCAAACTGCCCGACGCGGCAGACTTGGACAAGGCAGCCGAGATCCTCAAAGCATCCAAACAGCCGGATGGCGGCCTGGTGCTGACCGGCGATAAGGCGATCCTGTTCCATCCGGCCGGTAATGCATTCCTGATGTACTCGCATCGCGGCCGCAGCCTGGTTGCGCTTTACGATCCGATTGGCCCGACCCAGCAGCGTGCCGAGTTGATATGGCAGTTCCGCGACCTGTGCGACGTGCATCATGCGCGCCCGGTGTTCTACCAGGTACGTGCAGAAAACCTGCCGTTCTACATGGACATCGGCCTCACCGCCATCAAGCTGGGTGAAGAGGCGCGCGTCGACCTGCGGCGCTTCGATATCGACGCCAAGGGCAAGGAAATGAAAGACCTGCGTTACACCTGGAACCGAGGTGGCCGCGATGGTCTTTCGCTGGAAATCTACGAACCGGGCCAGGCACCGATCGACGAGCTGAAAGTGATTTCCGACGCTTGGCTGACGGGCAAGAATGTGCGTGAAAAAGGCTTCTCGCTGGGCCGCTTCAGCACTGAGTACCTGAAGTACTTCCGCATTGCCATCGTGCACTTCCAGGGCAAGCCGGTCGCGTTCTCCAACCTGCTGGAAACCACCAGCCCGGAACTGGCCAGCCTGGACCTGATGCGCTCTCACCCGGACGCCCCCAAGCTGACCATGGAATTCATGATGGTCGGCCTGATTCTGCATTACAAAGCCCAGGGCTATGCGCGGTTCAGCCTGGGAATGGTGCCCTTGTCGGGCCTGCAGCCACGACGTGGCGCGCCGATCACTCAGCGCCTGGGTTCGATGATCTTTCGTCGTGGCGAACAGCTGTACAACTTCCAGGGGCTGCGCCGCTTCAAGGACAAGTTCCAGCCCGACTGGGAACCTCGTTATATGGCCGTGCCTGCCGGACTTGATCCGCTCGTGGCACTGGCTGACACCGCCGCCCTGATTGCGGGCGGCCTGACTGGATTGGTGAAACGCTGATGATTCGACGCTCCTGGCGCCTTTTGCTTGCAGCTCTGGTAATTGTTCTTTTAGTCGTAGCACTGGGAATATGGATCTGGAACCGCCCCGCACCGCCCGCATCGCTGGAACACTTGAACCTTGACGGTGGCGCGCCGCTGACCAGCGTGACACCGGCCACCAGCATCAAGACCCGCATTGCGCTGGCCGTCACCGCCGAAGAAATGCTCTCCGACAAGCAGTTGCTGGCGATCAGCAAGGACGCTTCGGCACGCATCATTCAGGTGGTACTGCCCAAGGACGACTGCGTCCTGCAACAGAAAACCTTTCAGGAAGCCCTGGCGAAGCTCGACGGCCCTGCAAAGGTTGTTGGAGGCATAGGCCCTGGTGCGACCCTGGCGTGGCGCTGGCTGGCCGAACAGACCGACGACAAGGCGCAGGCCATTTCCGTAGGGTTTGCGCTTGAGCATGTTTCGAATCCACCTCCAGTTCTGGAAGAAGACGAGAAACCGCCGCAGATCTGCGACGTGCCGCTGCCGCAAAAAGCTCCGCACGGGCACTGGCTGGCCGCTTGGAACGACGCGCCGGATGATCCGAGCGCAGCGTTCGTGCGAGACCAGAACAATGCCGACACCAGCATCAGCGACTACGACATTCCGCTGCCTCAGGTGCTTAACACTGAACTGCGTCACTTGCTGCTCGGCGAGAACGACAGTGGCGGCCTCGGTATCCCGACCGTCGAAGTCCCGGCCAGCCAGCCTTCTGACACCGTGACGCTGTTCATGTCCGGTGACGGCGGCTGGCGCGACCTGGACAAGGTCGTGGCAGGCGACATGGCCAAGATGGGCTATCCGGTGGTGGGCATCGACGTGTTGCGCTACTACTGGGAACACAAGACACCGGAGCAGACAGCTGTCGACCTCACCGACCTGATGAACCACTACCGTCAGAAATGGGGCACCAAGCGCTTCATCCTGGCTGGCTACTCGTTCGGCGCGGACGTGATGCCCGCGATCTACAATCGCCTGGCTGCGGATGATCAGAATCGGGTCGACGCGATCATTCTGCTGGCCTTCGCGCGCACTGGCAGTTTCGAGATTCACGTCGACGGCTGGCTCGGCAACGCAGGCAAGGAAGCCACCACCGGACAGGAAATGGCCAAGCTGCCAGCCGCCAAGGTGTTCTGTGTTTATGGTGTAGAAGAGAAGAAAGACAGCGGTTGCACCGACACTACCGCAGTCGGCGAAGCCGTTCAGTTGCCTGGAGGTCATCACTTCGATGAAGACTATCCGGCACTTGCCAAACGCCTGATCGACGCCATCAACAAGCGTCAGGGCAAGGCTACCGCTCAGTAAGCACCGCCAGATAGAAGTCTGAAAGGCATAAAAAATCCCGGCACCGTGAGGTCGTCGGGATTTTTTTATTCACGCTGCCGGCCTTGCCGGCGAACGCTTACATCTCTACTTGCGTACCCAGCTCGATCACCCGGTTGAACGGCAGCTTGAAGAAGCGCAGGTTACCGTTGGCGTTCTTGAGCATGAACGCGAACAGCGCCTCACGCCAGCGCGCCATGCCATCCATCTTCGACGGGATCACCGTTTCGCGGCTAAGGAAGTAAGTGGTGCGCATCGGACTGAAATCCAGTTCCGGCAGATCACACAAAGCCAGCGCAGCAGGCACATCGGGCTCATCGATGAAGCCGAAGTGCAGGATCACCCGGTAAAAGCCTTCGCCATAGGACTCCACTTCAACGCGCTGAGCGGCAGGCACACGAGGTGAGTCTTCATACACCACCGTCAGCAGCACCACTTGCTCGTGCAGTACCTGGTTGTGCAGCATGTTATGCAGCAGCGCATGAGGCACGGCATCCGAACGTGCGGTCAGGAACACCGCCGTGCCCTGCACACGATGCGGCGGCTGGACGCGAATGCTGCCGATAAAGATCGGCAACGGCAGCCCGCCCTCGTCAATCCGCTCGGCCAGCAGTTGTTTACCGCGCTTCCAGGTGGTCATGAGGATGAACAGCACCGCACCTGCCAGCACCGGGAAGGCACCGCCCTGAAAAATCTTCGGTACGTTGGCCGCAAAGAACAGGCCATCCACCAGCAGCAGGCAGATCAGCAACGGAACAGCCAGCAACGGCGGCCATTTCCAGAGCATCAGCATCACCGTCGACACCAGAATGGTGGTGCAGAGCATGGTCCCGGTCACCGCAACGCCGTAAGCAGACGCCAGCGCACCAGACGATTCAAAGCCGATTACCAACAGAATGACACCCGCCATCAGCGCCCAGTTGACGGCACCGATGTAGATCTGACCTTGCGCGTCGCTGGAGGTGTGCTGGATGTGCATGCGCGGAATGTAGCCCAGTTGGATCGCCTGCAGCGTCATCGAGAACGCGCCGGAGATTACCGCCTGCGAGGCAATGATGGTCGCCATCGTCGACAAGCCGATCAGTGGCAGCAATGCCCAGCCCGGCGCCAGCAAGTAGAACGGGTTACGAACCGTTTCGGGATTGCCCAGCACCAGCGCACCCTGACCGAAATAGTTGAGCAGCAACGCAGGCAGCACGAGAATGAACCAGGCACGTGAAATCGGCTTGCGACCGAAGTGGCCCATGTCGGCATAAAGTGCCTCGGCACCGGTCAGGGCCAGCACCACAGCACCAAGAATGGCCACACCAATACCCGGATGGATGATGAAAAAGTTCACACCCCAGGCCGGATTGACCGCTTTGAGCACTTCCGGCGACTGCATGATGCCGTAAACGCCCAGCGCACCCAGCACCAGAAACCAGGTCACCATCACCGGGCCGAACAGCACGCCGATGCGTGCCGTGCCGTGGCGCTGAATCAGAAACAGCCCCACCAGCACGATCAGCGCCATGGGGACGATCCAGTGATTGAGGCCATCGAAGGCCAGTTCCAGCCCTTCCATCGCCGACAATACCGAGACTGCCGGGGTAATCATGCTGTCGCCATAGAACAGCGCAGCACCGAACAACCCGAACACCACCATCATCATTTGCAGTTTGGGGTGTTTGGCCGATGCTCGACGCGCCAGCGCCATCAACGCCATGATGCCGCCCTCGCCCTGGTTGTCAGCACGCAGAACAAACGCCATGTACTTGAAAGAAACGACCCAGATCAGTGACCAGAAGATCAGTGACAACACCCCGAGTATGGCGTCATGCGTGACTTCCACGCCGTAACCGCCCTGAAACACTTCCTTGAGGGTGTACAGCGGGCTGGTGCCGATATCGCCGTAAACCACCCCCACTGCCGCGATCAGCAACCCGATAGGCTTGGCAGTGCCTGCGGCCTCCCCATGACTGTTTGTTTGACTCATCCACTACTCCCGGAAACCAGACATGAGGTTCAACACTGAGAACATCACAACGCGTAACAATTCAGATTCAGCCAGACATTGACATGCCTCGGCGTGATGGCGCGAAGCATAACGCAGCACTCGTTGTAATTCTTGGTGAAACGCAAATGGCGAGAATGATCAAGCCGACTCGCCCCGCCTTTCAGGCAGTTTCCGGGGGGAGATATTTCTCATTGAACGACGCAAATACCAGCCGGTCATTACTTAAGCCTGCCGCCTGAAAGGTCATCAAGAACCGCATCGACGCCCGGGTACCCTGATTCCTCTGACCGAGATGCCCTGATGACTACAAAAAAACTGACTATTCAGCCGTTACGCTTCCAGCCTTCATTTGAAGTCGTCCCCGACGATGAAGCGCAAACCAGCAAAGAGCTGGTGGAAGCCATGCATTCCATTCTTGAAACCACGTTGCAAGACACCGGGCACGCCATTCGCAGTGTGCATGCGAAGGCACACGGGTTGCTGCGCGGGCAGATTCAGGTATATGACGACCTGCCCGAGCCACTGGCTCAAGGCGCGTTTGCGAAACCCGGCAATTTCCCGCTCTTCATGCGGTTCTCGACCAACCCGGGGGATATTCTTGACGATAAGGTATCTACCCCAAGGGGACTGGCGATAAAACTTGTGGGTATCGAGGGCACGCGCTTGCCCGGCAGCGCCGACGCATCGACCCAGGATTTTGTCATGCAGAACGCCAAGGCCTTTACTGCCAAGGACCCCAAGGCTTTTTTGAAAACCTTGAAGTTATTAGCCAAAACAACTGACAAAGCACCGGGAATGAAGAAGGCACTGTCTGCCGTCCTTCGCGGTATCGAGTCCGCTATCGAGTCTGCCGGCGGCGAGAGCGGCACGCTTAGAAGTCTCGGCGGGCACCCGATGACTCATATCCTCGGCGAGACTTTCTACACCGTCGTGCCTTTTCTGTACGGGCCCTACTACGCCAAGCTGAGCGTAGTCCCCATTTCCGCAGAATTGGTGGCGCTGACCGACAAGGCTGTAGACCTGAAAGACAAGCCGGATGGCCTGCGTGAGGCAGTCAAAACGTTTTTCCTCGAAAACGATGCCAGCTGGGAAGTTTGTATCCAGCTGGCAACGGACCTGGAGAAAATGCCGGTAGAGGACGCGTCGGCGATCTGGCCGGAAGACCTCAGCCCCTACGTGGCAGTCGCCCGAATCGATGTCCCTCGCCAATCCTCGTGGTCCGAGCAAAGCATTCAGGAAATCGACGAAGGCATGTCATTCAGCCCATGGCATGGTCTTGCAGCGCACCGTCCGCTGGGCGGAGTCATGCGAGTGCGCAAACCTGCCTACGAACACTCGGCGGGCTTTCGCAGTCAGCACAATGGGTGCCCGATGCACGAGCCGCGTGGCTGACAGGTCAATCGGCCCGAGGCTAGACCCCTTATAGCGATGGTTCCCGTTTCATCAGTGCGCATCTGCTGAAACGGGACAGCATCCAGGCAAATACAACTTCAACTCGCGGCCGATAGCGTAGCCAAATACGTCCTGCATATCCTGAAGGTCTCAACCAACGCGCCTCCCTCCCGGACCTGACAATTGCGCAGACAAAACATGCAGGCTTGCTCAATAGCCAGGTGCTCCTGAAGCATAAATCCTCCCCTCGCCTGACATACGTCGCAATTCTCATCCAAACGCTGGTCATCGTGCCCACTCACCGCTAGAATTGCGCACTTTTTGATCAGAGGCGCAGCAAGCGCCCAGTCAGCACCTGCGCTTCGCGTTCGGGTGCCCTTCACGCCGAGGTTTGCCATGTCCACCGTCACCACGCCGTCCGCCCCAAAGGTCGGATTCGTTTCACTGGGTTGCCCAAAGGCACTCGTTGATTCCGAACGCATCCTGACCCAGCTGCGCATGGAAGGTTACGAAGTCGTTGCGACCTACGAGGATGCCGACGTGGTCGTGGTCAACACCTGCGGCTTCATCGACACCGCCAAGGCCGAATCGCTGGAAGTGATCGGCGAGGCGATCAAGGAAAACGGCAAGGTCATCGTGACCGGCTGCATGGGCGTTGACGCAAATGTCATTCGCGATGTGCACCCCAGCGTGCTGTCGGTGACCGGCCCGCAGCAGTACGAACAAGTGGTCAACGCAGTGCACGATGTCGTGCCGCCCCGCCAGGATCACAATCCGTTGATCGACTTGGTGCCGCCACAAGGGGTCAAACTGACCCCGCGCCACTACGCGTATCTGAAGATTTCCGAAGGCTGCAACCATAGCTGCAGCTTCTGCATTATCCCGTCGATGCGCGGCAAGCTGGTCAGCCGTCCGGTTGGCGATGTACTGGATGAGGCCAAGCGTCTGGTCAAATCCGGTGTGAAGGAGCTGCTGGTCATCTCCCAGGACACCAGCGCCTATGGCGTGGACGTCAAATACCGCACCGGGTTCTGGGACGGCCAGCCGGTCAAGACCCGTATGACCGAGCTGTGTCAGGCGCTGGGTTCGATGGGCGTCTGGGTTCGCCTGCATTACGTTTACCCGTACCCACATGTCGACGAACTGATTCCGCTGATGGCGGCCGGCAAGATCCTGCCGTACCTGGACATCCCGTTCCAGCACGCCAGCCCGAAGATCCTCAAGCTGATGAAGCGGCCAGCCTTTGAAGACAAGACACTGGCACGCATCAAGAACTGGCGCGAGCAGTGTCCTGATCTGATTATCCGCTCGACGTTCATCGTCGGCTTCCCCGGTGAAACCGAAGAAGACTTCCAGTACTTGCTGGACTGGCTGACCGAAGCCCAACTGGACCGCGTCGGCTGCTTCCAGTATTCGCCGGTTGAAGGGGCTCCTGCCAATCTGCTGGACGCGGCCATCGTGCCGGATGACGTCAAGCAGGACCGTTGGGATCGTTTCATGGCTCACCAGCAGGCAATCAGCGCTGCGCGCCTGCAAATGAAGATCGGCAAGGAAATCGAAGTGCTGATCGACGAAGTCGATGATCGCGGCGCCGTAGGCCGCTGTTTCTTCGATGCTCCGGAAATCGACGGCAACGTGTTCATCGGTCTGGAAGATGGCAGCACCGTTCAGCCCGGTGACAAGATCATGTGCCGCGTCACCGATGCTGACGAATACGACCTGTGGGCCGAGGTGCTGTAAGCACAGCTACTTGCCGTAATCGAAAGCCCTGCCCTTGAACCGGCAGGGCTTTTTCGTCTCTGGCCGTTGTCTATGCAAAACTAGCCGAAAGGAGAATGCGAGATGCGGTTATATACCCCGGACACCAACGATTACCCGGAGATGAGCGAGGTATGGGAGCGCTCGGTGCGCGCCACCCATGACTTTCTACCGGACGCCTACATCATCAGGCTCAAGGGGTTGCTGACACAGTATCTGGACAGCGTGACGCTGTTCTGCACCCGGAACGAGCAGCTCAACATCACGGGCTTCGCGGGCGTGAACAAAAACCGACTGGATGTTCTGTTCATCGACCCGAACCATCGCGGCAAGAAGCTGGGCACGCAGCTGCTGACCCACGCAATCGAGCACTTCGACATCCGTGAACTGGATGTCAACGAGCAGAACACTCAGGCACTGGGGTTTTACCTCAGGCATGGTTTCGAAGTTGTCAGCCGTTCTGAAGTCGACGGTTTGGGTCAGCCCTATCCGATGCTTAGAATGCGCCTGCCCCGTCGTAACTGACATCGATTACAGCGCAAATGCAATGTTGCCGCGATTAACCAGCGTGAGGCGGTTACAATGGCGCCTTTCTCATCAGTAAACGGCTTTTCTTCATGACAGACCCCATTCGCCTTTCCAAACGCCTTATCGAGCTGGTCGGTTGCTCCCGCCGGGAGGCCGAACTGTTTATCGAGGGTGGCTGGGTTACTGTGGACGGCGTGGTCATCGAAGAGCCGCACTTCAAGGTCAGCACCCAGAAAGTTCAGCTCAGCCCGGATGCCAAGGCCGACTCCCCTGAGCCGGTGACGATCATTCTGCACAAACCCGCCTCGGCAAGCACCGAAGAGGCTTTGCAGATGATCACGCCGGGCACGCTCTCGGTCGAACACAGCTACAGCAAGCGTCCGCTCAAGGGCCACTTCATGCGCCTTGAGGCGATTTCAAGCCTGCAGGCCAACGCCAGCGGCTTGATGGTGTTCAGCCAGGACTGGAAAATCCTGCGCAAGCTCACCGATGACCGCAGCAAGATCGAGCAGGAATACGTGGTGGAAATATCGGGCGAAATGGTTGCTCACGGCCTGAACCGGCTGAATCACGGCCTGACCTACAAAGGCAAGGAACTGCCCGCCGTAAAGGCCAGCTGGCAGAACGAGAACCGCCTGCGCTTTGCAATGAAAAACCCGCAGCCCGGCATCATTGCCCTGCTGTGCGAGGCCGTTGGCCTGAAGATCGTCGCCATTCGTCGCATCCGTATCGGCGGCGTATCCATGGGCAAACTGCCCGAGGGCCAGTGGCGCTATATGACGACCAAGGAAAAGTTTTAACTCCCTCGGCACCCGACCTTATTACCGCGCGCATGACTATCGTCACGCGCCGACATACGACTTATCAGGAAACACGCCCCATGATGAACAACGACGTACTGCGCAGCGTGCGCTACATGCTCGATATCAGCGACAGCAAGATTGTCGAGATCATCGGCCTGACGGGTTTTGAAGTCTCCAAAAGCGATGTCATCGCTTTCATGAAGAAAGAGGAAGAAGAGGGCTATCTGGATTGCAGCGATGAAATCATGGCGCATTTTCTCGATGGCCTGGTTTACTTCAAGCGTGGCAAGGACGAAAGCCGTCCGCCGCAGCCGATTGATCTGCCGATTACCAACAACATTGTTCTGAAAAAACTGCGCGTGGCCTTCGAGCTGAAAGAAGACGACATGCATGCCATCCTGAAATCCGCGGAATTTCCGGTTTCCAAGCCAGAGCTGAGCGCGCTGTTCCGCAAGGTCGGACACACCAACTACCGCGCCTGTGGCGATCAACTGCTACGCAATTTCCTCAAGGGTCTGACCCTGCGCGTGCGTGGCTGAACCGGTCGGTACCATGAGTTACAACGTCTCCCCTGTCGGCTTCTTACGCTCCTGTTTCAAGGAGAAATTCGCCATCCCCCGCCAGCCACAGCTGGCCCCGGCAGCACGTGGAGTGCTGGAGCTGGTAGCGCCTTTCGATCAGGGTGAAGCCGTTCAAGGGCTCGAGCAGGTCAGTCATGTCTGGCTGCTGTTTCTGTTCCATATGGCGCTGGAAGACAAGCCGCGCCTGAAGGTTCGCCCTCCGCGCCTGGGCGGCAACCAGTCGATGGGGGTATTTGCCACCCGCGCGACGCATCGCCCCAATGGCATCGGCCAGTCGGTGGTCAGGCTGGACAAAGTCGAGGCCGGTCGCCTGTGGCTGTCCGGCATCGACTTGCTGGATGGCACACCAGTGCTGGACATCAAACCATACGTGCCCTATGCCGATGCCATCGCCGGGGCGACCAACCACATCGCCAGTGCCGCGCCGGCCCTGATACCGGTGCAGTGGCAGGACGCAGCCCTGCTGCATGCTCGCGAACACGCACTACGCCTGAGTGAGCCGCTGGTCGAGCTGATCGAGCAGTGTCTGGCGCAGGACCCGCGCCCGGCTTATCAGCTTCCGACGCCGGAACGCCGCTACGGCGCTCAGTTCTGGGATCTGGACGTACGCTGGCACTACCCGCAGGCCGGGACGATTTGCGTGCTTGAAGTCCTGCCGGCCTGAAGGGATGCCAGCGACAAATCCCGGGCAATAAAAACCCGCCTGATCCCTTCAAGGACGAGGCGGATTTTTTAAGGCCAACTTACTTCTCGACGAATGCACGCTCGATCAGATAGTCACCGGGCTCACGCATGCGTGGCGAAACGGTCAGACCAAAGCTGTTGAGCACCTCGCTGGTCTCGTCGAGCATGCTCGGGCTACCGCACAACATGGCGCGGTCGTCCTGCGGGTTGATCGGCGGCAGGCCGATGTCGCTGAACAGCTTGCCGCTACGCATCAGATCGGTCAGGCGACCTTCGTTCTCGAACGGCTCGCGGGTGACAGTCGGGTAGTAGATCAGCTTGTCACGCAGCGCTTCACCGAAGAACTCGTTCTGTGGCAGATGCTCGGTGATGAATTCGCGATAGGCGACTTCGTTCACGTAACGCACGCCGTGGCACAGGATGACTTTCTCGAAACGCTCGTAGGTTTCGGGGTCCTGAATCACGCTCATGAACGGTGCCAGGCCAGTACCCGTGCTCAACAGGTAAAGATGCTTGCCCGGTTTGAGGTCGTCCAGCACCAGCGTACCCGTAGGCTTTTTACTGATGATGATTTCATCGCCTTCCTTGAGGTGCTGCAGCTGCGAGGTGAGCGGACCGTCCGGCACCTTGATGCTGAAGAATTCCAGATGCTCTTCCCAGTTCGGGCTGGCAATCGAGTAGGCGCGCATGAGCGGGCGACCGTTTGGCTGCTGCAGACCGATCATCACGAACTGACCGTTCTCGAAACGCAAACCAGGGTCGCGGGTGCACTTGAAACTGAAGAGGGTGTCGTTCCAATGATGGACGCTGAGGACACGCTCGTGGTTCATGTTGCTCATGTACGTGAAGACTCCTGAAAAAATAATGCGCGCAGAAGCACTGCGCTATTGCGCGACATTCTAGTGGCAGACACAATATCTGTTAAATGAATTATCAAGATATAGGTTATCGGTTATATAGATATGCGATTTACTCTTCGTCAGCTTCAAGTGTTCGTTGCCGTCGCCCGGCAGGAAAGCGTCTCCAAAGCAGCCGTGCTGCTTTCGCTTTCGCAGTCGGCTGCCAGCACCTCCATCACCGAGCTGGAGCGCCAGTCGAGCTGCCAGCTGTTTGACCGCGCCGGCAAGCGGCTAAGCCTTAACGCAACGGGCAGGCAATTACTGCCGCAGGCCGTCGCTCTGCTGGATCAGGCAAAGGAAATCGAAGACCTGCTGAATGGTAAATCAGGCTTTGGCTCACTGGCGGTCGGGGCCACGCTGACGATCGGCAATTATCTGGCGACCCTGCTGATCGGCGGCTATATGCAGCGTCACCCGGAAAGCCAGGTCAAGCTGCACGTCCAGAACACCGCGCATATCGTGCAACAGGTCGCCCACTACGAGATTGATCTGGGCTTGATCGAAGGCGATTGCAGCCACCCGGACATCGAAGTGCAGTCTTGGGTAGAAGACGAACTTGTGGTGTTCTGCGCCCCACAGCATCCACTGGCCAAACGCGCCCATGTAACGCTGGAAGAACTGACCCATGAAGCCTGGATCCTGCGAGAACAAGGTTCAGGCACGCGCTTGACGTTCGATCAGGCCATGCGTCACCACCGCAACGGGCTGAATGTCCGACTGGAGCTGGAACACACCGAAGCCATCAAGCGGGCAGTTGAATCCGGATTGGGCATTGGCTGCATCTCCAGACTGGCGCTGCGCGACTCGTTTCGTCGCGGCAATCTGGTGGAACTGGCCACGCCGGAGCTCGATCTGGCGCGTCAGTTCTATTTCATCTGGCACAAACAGAAATACCAGACTTCAGCCATGCGCGAATTCCTCGAACTGTGCCGCGCGTTCACCGCCGGAGTGAAGCGCAGCGACGAGATCGTGCTACCAAGCCTGTATTGAACAAGCCCTAACCCAGCAGCACGATGCCCCACACCAGAGCGATCATGCTCAGGGCGATGAACTGGGCAGCGCTGCCCATGTCCTTGGCGTTCTTGGACAACGGGTGCAGGTCCAGAGAGATCCGGTCGATGGCAGCCTCTACAGCTGAGTTGAGCAATTCTACAATCAGGGCCAGCAGGCAGACGGCAACCAGCAAGGCATGCTCGGCCTTGCTGACGTGCAGGAAAAACGACAGCGGGACCAACACCACGTTAAGCAGTACCAGCTGGCGGAAAGCGGCTTCGCCTTTGAAAGCGGCTGACAGACCGTCCAGAGAATAGCCTGCGGCATTGAGGATACGTTTTAGACCGGTTTGGCCTTTGAAGGGCGACATAGAGAGGCTGCTGTGTAAAAAAGATGAGGAAAGCTAAGGCACTAAAGGTCAAAAAAGCGTGAATGCTCGCAACCTGAACGCCGTTAACTGGACGAGATGGACTCAAGCTGCTGTAACAACAACGCTGCCTGGGTTCGCGTGCGTACGCCAAGCTTGCGAAAAATCGCTGTGACGTGCGCTTTGATAGTGGCTTCGGAGACGCTGAGTTCGGAGGCAATCTGCTTGTTCAGCAGCCCCTCACAGACCATCGTCAATACTCGAAACTGCTGCGGCGTGAGACTGGCGAGGCCGGCGCTTGCAGCCTTCGCTTCATCCGAAACACTGATCACTTCATTGACCTGTGGCGGCCACCAGACGTCGCCATCGAGCACGGTACGCACCGCCTGCTGAATGACTTCAAGGGAGCTGGATTTGGGAATGAACCCGCTGGCACCAAACTCTCTGGAACGCACCACAATCGACGCTTCTTCCTGAGCCGAAACCATCACCACCGGTATCTGCGGATATTGGCCGCGCAACAGGACCAGCCCGGAGAAGCCATACGCCCCCGGCATGTTCAGGTCCAGCAGAACCAGATCCCAATCAGCCTTCTCTCCCAGACGGGATTCAAGCTGGGCAATGCTTTCTGCCTCGACGAGCCGCGCTTCAGGCCCCAGGCCAATGCTCAGCGCCTGATGCAGCGCACTGCGAAACAGGGGATGATCATCAGCGATCAGGATGTCGTAGGTCATGTAGTGATCCTGTTTTTGTAGTGAGGGCCGACAGAATCGGCCACCCAGCAAGACTGGCGAACGCGCATCGCGACAACCCGAAAAGAACGTCGGTGCCACGCCAGACCAGATGAATCGGCTTCCAGGCGGCGCCAAGCATGCCCAGCAAGACCATGACGGTCAAGCGCGAAGCGTCTTTGCCCGGGCACATGGATGGCAATTAGCCTATATAGGGCAGATCCGCAACATTGCGTGATAGAAAGCCTTCAAATGAAAGCCTTCAAATGAGTGTGGGCCGCGTCGTCGGGGTCGATCGGCTTGAGGTACTTGGCACCCAGATAATGAGCGCTGAACACATCCAGATAAGCATCCAGTACGCCACTGGCGCAGCTGTCCCCGGCCAGTTCCAGACAAAGCGCGGCAACTTCGGCAGTGCAGAAGTGATCGTCGCGCCTTGATCTGCGCAAGCGGTAACGCGAGATCTGCTCGGGCTCCAGCGTCAACACCGGAAACCTTTCCAGATACGGGCTTTTGCGGAACATCTTGCGCGCTTCGGTCCAGGTGGCATCCAGCAGAATGAACAGTGGGCGCTTGCCGTCCATGCGCGACACCTTATTGACCACACGTTCCTCGGCAACGAACTCACCGGGAAAAACGATATAGGGCTGCCACTGCGGATCGTCCAGCAAGGCGAGCAATTGCTCGTCGACATCTATTCGCGACCAGCCGAATGCATGGGTGTCCTTGATGACATCGGCGATCAGCCAGCCGGTGTTGGTCGGCTTCAAAGGCTCGGTGTCGTACATCAGCAGGCACATGCCTGACTCGGCATTCACGGCAGGTCGCCACGCGCACAGGCAATAACCGGAGATAACCCGGCAATCCGGACAGCGCGGCGCGCGCGAGCCGCGAGCAATAAAGGGCTTGGTACTGCGGGCCAGACGCTCGTCGCGCAGACGGGAAACGGCATGACTCATTACAGGACACGCCTGCGGGGGGAATACATCGACACCACAAAGACTCGGCAGGATTAAAGTGCGCGCAGTTTATCAGAGCACCGGCACTTCAACCCGCTTTCGGTCCTCGGGCTGTTCCCGCGTCAGAGAGACCGCGTTGAAACGGGTACAGCCCCTAGGCCCGATGAAGACTCCTGCTCTATACTGCTGCGCCATTGCAACCCGCGTTATCGGCGGGCTGCCCGGAACGCACTTTGAAGTCGCTGGTCCAACGGCCAGCCACTTAATCAGGAGAGTTTAATGCTGCGCCTTATCGTACCCACCCTTACGCTTTTGCTCGTTGCTCCGCTATGCGCCCAGGCGGCGTCGAAACAGGAGTTCGAACTCAGCAAAATGCTGGAAAAAGTCGCTAAGGAAAGCAGTGTCGGCACGCCAAGGGCGATCAACGAAGACATCCTCGATCAGGGCTATACCGTCAGTGGCAACGAACTGATCAACCACTTGAGCGTACGCGAAGGCCAGGCCCAGCAAATGCGCGCCAACCCGGACGTGATGCGCAACCAGTTGGGCAACAGCGTTTGCCACAACAACGGTTTCCGCCAGTTGATGACCAAGGGGGCCGTCCTCAAGTATCAGTTCACCGAGTACAAGACCAACCGCCCGGTTGCGACCCAGACTTTTCAGGCGTCGGACTGCACTGTAAAACCGAAAAAGTAAGTACCCCCGGCACTTGGCACTCTCCCCGCGCGCCTGCCACTCAGGCGCGTCAGTTCAGCAACGCTCAAGACATCCTGCAACGAATCCGCCCTGGCAATGAACCGGGAATGGGTAGCCTTTCTCTGCAAACCGGGACATCATCGATTCAACACGCCCCACCGGGCCATTGATTCTGCAGGAGGATAAACCCCGAATGCCGTATGTACCTGACGATCTTCTATCCCGACACTTTCAAAGCAACGGGCTCGACCTGACCAGCAAAATTGAAGAGCACATCAACGAGGTCGCTCCCGGCACCAGGAACCTGCCGCTGTACCGCGACATGATGCTCACGGTGTTGCGCATGGCCCAAGACGACCGCAATCGCTGGGACGTCAAGATAACGCTGCAAACCCTGCGCGAACTGGACAAAGCCTTTCGGGTGCTCGAACGTTTCAAGGGCCGCCGCAAAGTCACCGTATTCGGTTCTGCTCGCACACCTCAGGAGCACCCCCTTTACGCACAGGCCAGAGAGCTGGGCGAAAAGCTTGCCCGCTCGGACATGATGGTCATCACCGGCGCAGGTGGTGGCATCATGGCCGCAGCCCACGCAGGTGCAGGTCTGAAACACAGCCTGGGGTTCAACATTACCCTGCCCTTCGAGCAGCACGCCAACCCCACGGTGGAGGGCACGGAAAACCTGCTGCCTTTCCATTTCTTCTTCACACGCAAGCTGTTCTTCGTCAAGGAAGCCGACGCGCTGGTACTGTGCCCAGGCGGGTTTGGAACCCTGGACGAAGCGCTGGAAGTGCTGACATTGATACAGACCGGCAAAAGCCCTCTGGTGCCCGTCGTGTTACTGGACACCCCTGGCGGCAGCTTCTGGCAAGGTGCACTGGACTTCATCAAAAACCAGTTGCAGGACAACCACTACATTCTGCCAGCCGACATGAAACTGATGAGGCTGGTCTACAGCGCCGATGAAGCGGTGGAAGAGATCAACCGGTTTTATGCCAACTTCCATTCCAGCCGCTGGCTGAAGAACAAGTTCGTGATCCGTATGCGCCACGCGCTCAGCGCACAGGCTCTGGAGCACATGCAGGAAGCTTTCGCCGATCTGTGTATCAATGAAAACTTTCATCAGCACAGCTATCAGGGCGAGGAGCACGATGAGGTGCAATTCAGCCACCTGACACGACTGGCGTTCACCTTCACAGGGCGCAATCAGGGTAGGCTTCGTGAACTGGTGGACTACATCAATCAACAGGAAAACTGGGAGGACGCCTCAGCGACAAGAGATGGCACGCAGGATCAGGCGCCACAGAAAACGCTCTGATACCTCAGTCATCGCCGCCACGGCCGCTTAACAAGCGGCCGATCATATCCAGCGGATAGCCGCGATAACTCAGAAAACGTCCCTGCCTGGCCCGCTCACGAGCATCAGCAGGCAAGGCGCCGGCAAACTTGCGTTGCCAGAGCTCGTGAAGCTTCTCCTGCCAATCCACACCACATTCCCTGAGCGCCTGTTCAATGTCGGCCCGCTGCAAGCCACGCTGATTCAGTTCTTCCCGAATACGAACAGGGCCATAGCCCGAACGTGCCCGGTAAGAAACGAAGCTTTCAAGGTAACGGGATTCGGAGAGCAGGCCTTCCTCGACCAGACGGTCAAGGGCAGCGTCGATGAGCTCGGGGGGAGCGCCGCGCTGACGCAGTTTACGCGTCAGCTCGACCCGACCGTGCTCGCGACGTGCGAGCAGGTCCATTGCAGTGCGCCTTACGGCGACAGGTGTATCAAGTACGACAGGCATGACTATCAGATATCAGCGTCTGCTTCGGCCACGTCATCAGCGACAACAGCTTCACGCGAGCCGACAGCTTTGGTATCGACGCCAGGGGTAAGCAACTTGTCGCGAATCTGCTTCTCGAGCGCTTTGCAGATTTCCGGATTGTCTGCCAGGAATTTGGCCGAATTGGCTTTACCCTGACCGATCTTGCTGCCTTGGTAGCTGTACCAGGCACCGGACTTCTCGACAAAACCATGCAGCACGGCCAGATCAACGATTTCGCCGTTCAGGTAGATACCCTTGCCGTAAAGAATCTGGAACTCGGCCTGACGGAACGGCGGAGCCACCTTGTTCTTCACGACCTTGACGCGGGTTTCGCTGCCGACAACTTCATCGCCTTCCTTGACCGCGCCTGTACGGCGGATGTCCAGACGTACCGAAGCGTAGAACTTCAGCGCGTTACCACCGGTAGTGGTTTCCGGGCTGCCGAACATCACGCCAATTTTCATGCGGATCTGGTTGATGAAGATCACCAGGCAGTTGGCGTTTTTGATGTTACCGGTGATCTTGCGCAGCGCCTGCGACATCAGACGCGCCTGCAGACCCACATGCATGTCACCCATTTCGCCTTCGATCTCTGCCTTTGGCACCAGCGCAGCAACGGAGTCGACAACGATGACATCGATGGCGTTGGAACGTACCAGCATGTCGGTGATTTCAAGCGCCTGCTCACCGGTATCCGGCTGCGAAACCAGCAGGTCGTCAACATTGACGCCCAGTTTGCCAGCGTATTCCGGATCAAGCGCATGCTCGGCGTCGACAAATGCACAGGTAGCACCCATTTTCTGGGCCTGCGCGATGACCGACAACGTCAGCGTGGTTTTACCGGAAGACTCTGGACCGTAGATTTCCACGATCCGGCCTTTCGGCAGACCGCCGATGCCGAGTGCGATATCCAGACCCAGCGAACCGGTGGAGATGGCAGGAATAGCCTGGCGATCATGGTCGCCCATGCGCATCACGGCACCTTTACCGAACTGACGCTCGATCTGACCCAAGGCCGCAGCCAAGGCTTTCTTCTTGTTGTCGTCCATTGAAGTCCTCACGTAATCAAATTCAATTAGGGCCTTGATGGCCACAACACCTGTATAAGTAGACAGTATTATTCCACAGCGATGAGCGCGCGCCTACCCCTGTTTTGGCATTTCTCCGCGCGCAAGCTGTATCAGCCCCTGTAGAGCGGCTTCGACCGTCTGTCGACGGACCTGATCCCGGTCGCCATCGAACTGGCGACGCTGTGCGACAAGCGCGTCATCCTTGCCCCAACACAGCCATACAGTACCGACCGGCTTGTCCAGCGAACCACCGCCAGGCCCTGCAACACCACTGACCGCGACAGCGAATCGCGCGCCACTTTCACGCTGCGCACCTCGCACCATGGCTTCGACCACAGGCTGACTGACCGCCCCGGCCTCTGCGAACAGTGCCTCGGGCACGCCCAATTGTCGGGTCTTCTGGGCATTTGAATAAGTCACATAGCCCGCCTCGAACCATGCCGAGCTACCGGCGATGCGCGTGATCGACTCGGCGATTCCGCCTCCTGTGCAGGATTCGGCGGTGGTCACTTGAGCGTTCATTGCGCCGAGAAGTCTGCCAAGCGTATCGGCCAGCCCGGTTATCTCGTCCACGGTGTCCTCATTCATGCTGGAAGCCTGTAAAAGTGATTCCTGAGACAAGGCAGCCGCCTTGAAGCGGGTCTGCCATTGCCGGTTTATCGTGCATCTTTCCTGCGTTCGGGCTTTTTGACCGTTTCGACCGTCGTTTCTCTCGGCCTTTTTCTGGCTTCTTCCAACGGGATGAAGCGCCCGTTGACGGAATCCCTTGCTCGTTTGTTTTTCATATAAAAGTCCTTTTTTATAGCGTGCCGTACGGTTATCGAGTGGCAGCGATGAAAGTCTATACGCCAAATCGAGGTTCATGGCTGTCGGGAAACGTCCGGTCACCAATGAGCGGAAGATACGCTGTAACTGCACCGCCTGATTGAGCGTGATAACCTTGCGGCCATCGCACATACCCGGCAGACGCCCCTCGATTCAAGGAGGGACCACCCGTCATGCCTCAAGGTTGCCTCACTCTTCTCAAGAACTTGCCTAAGCCACTGATGAACAAAGCAATTTCCGACCTCTCTTCACATACTCCGATGATGCAGCAGTACTGGAAACTCAAAAACCAGCACCTGGATCAACTGATGTTTTATCGCATGGGCGATTTCTACGAGATCTTCTACGAAGATGCGAAGAAAGCCGCCAAGCTGCTGGACATCACCCTGACGGCGCGCGGTCAGTCGGCAGGCCAGAGCATCCCCATGTGCGGGATTCCTTACCACGCCGCCGAAGGCTATCTGGCCAAGCTGGTGAAGCTGGGCGAATCGGTGGTGATCTGCGAGCAGATCGGCGACCCTGCCACCAGCAAGGGCCCGGTGGATCGTCAGGTAGTCCGCATCATTACGCCCGGGACCATCAGCGACGAGGCCTTGCTCGATGAGCGCAGAGATAACCTGATTGCCGCCGTGCTGGGTGACGAACGCCTGTTCGGCCTTGCCGTACTGGACATCACCAGCGGCACCTTTACTGTGCTGGAGATCAAGGGCTGGGAGAACCTGCTGGCCGAGCTTGAACGCATTAACCCGGTCGAGTTGTTGATTCCGGACGACTGGCCGCAAGGTCTGCCTGCCGAAAAACGCCGTGGTGCGCGACGTCGTGCGCCGTGGGATTTTGAGCGCGACTCAGCCCACAAAAGTCTGTGTCAGCAGTTTTCAACCCAGGACCTGAAGGGTTTTGGCTGCGAAAACCTGACGCTGGCCATCGGTGCTGCGGGCTGCCTGCTCAGCTACGCGAAAGAAACCCAGCGTACTGCCCTGCCCCACTTGCGCAGCCTGCGTCACGAACGCCTCGACGACACGGTAATCCTCGATGCCGCCAGTCGGCGCAACCTGGAGCTGGACACCAACCTGTCCGGTGGCCGCGACAATACGCTGCAATCGGTCATGGACCGTTGCCAGACGGCAATGGGAACGCGGCTGCTGACCCGCTGGCTGAACCGGCCGTTGCGTGACCTGACAATTCTTCAGGCACGCCAGACGTCCATTACCTGCTTTCTGGAGCGCTACCGCTTCGAGAACCTGCAACCGCAGCTCAAGGAAATCGGCGATATCGAGCGGATTCTGGCGCGTATCGGCCTACGTAACGCGCGGCCACGGGACCTTGCGCGTCTGCGCGACGCACTGAGCGCCCTGCCCGAACTGCAACAGGCGATGATCGACCTGGAAGCCCCGCACCTGCAACAACTTGCGCAGAATGCCAGCACCTATCCGGAACTCGCCGATCTGCTGCAGCGCGCAATCATCGACAATCCGCCTGCCGTGATCCGCGACGGCGGTGTTCTGAAAACCGGCTACGACGCTGAGCTGGATGATCTGCAATCGCTGAGTGAAAACGCCGGTCAGTTCCTGATCGATCTGGAGGCCCGCGAAAAGGCCCGTACCGGTCTCGCCAACCTGAAAGTCGGTTACAACCGCGTGCACGGCTACTTCATCGAGCTGCCGAGCAAACAGGCCGAGCAGGCCCCGGCTGATTACATACGCCGCCAGACCCTGAAGGGCGCCGAGCGCTTTATCACGCCTGAACTCAAGGAATTCGAAGACAAGGCGTTGTCGGCTAAAAGCCGCGCACTGGCACGTGAAAAGATGCTCTATGAAGCGCTGCTTGAAGACCTGATCGGCCATCTAGCGCCGCTGCAGGACACAGCAACTGCATTGGCCGAACTGGACGTACTCAGCAACCTCGCAGAACGCGCGCTGAATCTGGACCTCAACTGCCCACGGTTCGTTGCCGAGCCCTGCATGCGCATTGAGCAGGGCCGTCACCCGGTCGTAGAACAGGTACTAAGCACCCCGTTTGTCGCCAACGACCTGGCGCTGGATGAAAGCACCCGCATGCTGGTCATCACCGGCCCGAACATGGGCGGTAAATCGACCTATATGCGCCAGACGGCGCTGATCGTACTACTGGCGCATATCGGCAGTTTCGTGCCTGCTGCCAACTGCGAACTGTCGCTGGTCGACCGGATCTTCACCCGTATCGGCTCCAGCGACGACCTGGCCGGCGGGCGTTCGACGTTCATGGTGGAAATGAGCGAAACGGCAAACATCCTGCACAACGCTACCGACAAAAGCCTGGTGCTGATGGACGAAGTCGGACGCGGTACCAGCACCTTCGACGGCCTTTCTCTGGCCTGGGCAGCGGCGGAATGTCTGGCGCAACTGCGTGCTTATACACTGTTCGCGACGCACTATTTCGAGCTGACAGTGCTGCCGGAAAGCGAACCGCTGGTGACCAACGTGCACCTGAACGCCACCGAGCATAACGAGCGGATCGTCTTCCTGCACCGCGTATTGCCAGGGCCAGCGAGCCAGAGCTATGGCTTGGCCGTGGCCCAGCTTGCGGGCGTTCCGGGCAAGGTCATCACGCGCGCCAAAGAGCATCTGCAGCGCCTGGAAACCACCAGCCTGCCGCACGAACAGCCACGGGCCAAGCCCGGCAAGCCCGCGATCCCGCAGCAGAGCGACATGTTTGCAAGCCTGCCTCATCCGGTGCTCGACGAACTGTCGAAGGTCAAAGTCGACGACCTGACCCCGCGACAGGCGCTGGATTTGCTATACACATTGCAAACTCGCCTGTGACGCGAAGCGTTACATACTGTTAGAATCCCGCGCGGTTTGGGACGCTCTCGGCTTTTAGCCTGGTCGAGGCGTTTTTCGAGCCGCGTGAAAATGCAGCGAACCGCCGGTAGGTAGCAGGGAGAGGTAGCAGACGACGCAGTCTTACTGCCTCAAGGCCACCCACCACAAGCACGTGTTTTCATAGGGCCGGGAAACCTCCCGAACCTGGCAACCCTGTCTGGAAGGGCTCTGCCACAGCAGCCGCCTGAGGAGAAAATTAGAAATGACCTTCGTCGTCACCGACAACTGCATCAAGTGCAAGTACACCGACTGCGTAGAAGTCTGTCCGGTGGACTGCTTTTACGAAGGCCCGAATTTCCTGGTGATCCACCCGGACGAGTGCATCGACTGCGCGCTCTGCGAGCCTGAGTGCCCTGCCGTGGCCATTTACTCGGAAGACGAGATTCCTGCTGGCATGGAAAACTTCATCGAGCTCAACGCGGAGCTTGCCGAGGTCTGGCCCAACATCACCGAAAAGAAAGACGCGATGCCGGACGCGGCAGAGTGGGATGGCAAAACCGGCAAGATCGCTGATCTGGAACGCTAGACTCCATACAGACAAAAGGCCCTCAAGGGGGCCTTTTTTGTCGATCCGGTTTCTCGCAGATAAAAAAAGGGGCGGTATGACCCGCCCACATTTTTTCCCTGATCCCTGTATTCCCTTGTCATCATCCTGATGAATCGCATCCCGCGATGTCCTTGACCGTCATCCTTGATGGCCTGTGCCTGTCCGTTGGCACAGCTTCGATATTAGAGATTTAACCCCGCAGAGCAACACCTCAAACGCTCCAGAATATTTCCATAACAATCGCCTTTTAAAATAAAATCTTCATTTAAAACAAAGCGTTAAAGACGTAAAAACAGCTGCTTGGCGACAAGCCTCACTCTCGTTACATGAATCACTTACAACAAGCGTACGCAATGACTTACAGGCTTTGAAAGCTGAAAGGACGAGCTGACGCATTGACCCACGACATTGAAATGACAAAAGACATATAAAAAGGCCGATGTGTTATATCGGCCCTGGATTGACGTTACGAAGAGATAGCTACTGGAAGAGAGACTCGCTGGACAGCCCGTTTTTCTCAAGGATCTCACGCAGGCGCTTGAGCCCTTCAACCTGAATCTGCCTGACCCGCTCACGCGTCAGACCGATCTCAAGCCCTACATCTTCAAGTGTGCTGCTTTCATGCCCGCGCAAGCCAAAGCGGCGGATGACAACCTCGCGTTGCTTCTCGGTCAATTCAGACAACCATTGATCGATGCTCTGGGATAGATCATCGTCCTGCAGCAGCTCGCAGGGGTCGGTCGGACGATCATCGGTCAAGGTGTCGAGCAGGGTCTTGTCCGAATCAGGCCCCAGCGAGACGTCCACCGACGAGACACGCTCGTTGAGACCGAGCATGCGCTTGACCTCACCTACCGGTTTTTCCAGCAGATTGGCGATTTCTTCGGGAGAAGGTTCGTGATCCAGCTTCTGGGTCAGCTCTCGGGCCGCACGCAGATAAACGTTCAGCTCCTTGACGACGTGAATCGGCAGCCGGATGGTCCGGGTCTGATTCATGATCGCGCGTTCGATGGTCTGACGAATCCACCAGGTGGCGTAGGTGGAAAAACGAAAGCCGCGTTCAGGGTCAAATTTTTCAACCGCCCGAATCAACCCCAGGTTGCCCTCCTCGATCAGGTCAAGCAATGACAGTCCACGATTGACATAGCGTCTGGCAATTTTCACTACCAAACGCAGATTGCTTTCAATCATGCGTTTGCGCCCGGCCGGGTCTCCACTTTGCGACAGGCGTGCAAAATGAACTTCTTCTTCAGGGGACAGCAGAGGAGAAAAACCGATTTCATTGAGGTACAGCTGGGTGGCATCAAGCGCCCGCGTGTAGTCAATGTACTTGTGTTGTTTGAGCGATGTTGAATGCTTGACCTTGGTGCGTCCAGAGGCAGCGGGTGGCTGCTTCTCGTTTGACGCTTCCTTCAGGACAATGCCGGCTTCCATAAGGAGCACTTCATCATCGATGTCAAACTCCGGCGCTTCGTTGCCAAGAGCCATTGTTTTAGTCCTTTGGTGAGTTCGACCTCAAGCTCCAGCATCGCCTGATTCCATGGCAACACTTGAGCCTGTTCCTAATACGCCTGGAACAGGCTGGCAACTATCAACGACGTGGCAAAAATCCCAATGGATCTACAGGTTTCCCTTGGCGGCGAATCTCAAAATGCAGTTTCACCCGGTCAGTTCCTGTTGACCCCATTTCGGCAATCGTTTGCCCTGCCTTGACCTGTTGACCTTCCCGTACCAAAAGCCTGCGATTATGACCGTAGGCACTGACGTAGGTATCGCTGTGTTTGATGATGATCAATTCGCCGTAGCCCCGTAATCCACTTCCGGCGTAAACAACTGAACCATCAGACGCTGCCAAAACAGGCTGTCCCAAATCACCAGCGATATCAATTCCTTTATTCAAACTGCCGTTTGAGGAAAATTTTCCTATCAAAATGCCACTTGAAGGCCAGGTCCAACCCGTCGGAGACTTGCCGGCCGGGCCTGTCCCGGTGGTTGCAGAAGGGGGTATCACCACAGGTACAACCGCAACAGGCTTGGAAATAACCGTAGTTTTGACGGACCCGGAACTGCTGGTGCTGGTTGATGTAGAGGTCACCGGGCGTCCTGCACCGGAGGTCGAAGCTACGTCCTGCGTTGAAGATGAGCGTCCGTCAAAGCGAATTGTCTGACCTGGCTTGATAGTAAACGGCTCCGGGATCTGATTGCGGGCAGCCAGCGCTTTCCAGTCCCAGCCATAACGAAATGCAATGGAAAACAGCGTGTCGCCGCGTCTGACCACGTACTGGCCGGTGGTTACCGTGGGACGCTGGGCAACGGCATTGCCGTTGCGATCAACGACACGAACCCCGCCTGAAGGCGTGCTGGAGCAGCCGACCAAAAGGACACTGAGAGCAATGCCAATCACCAGACGCTGATAACTTCTTGAAGACCTGAGCTGCTGAATGACTGTGAGACTCACCCGCCACTCCCTTTACTGGTGACTGAATTCAAAAAAGATGCCTATTGTGCCGTAATAGCGACGGGCAGCCAGTGATTACCGTTGAAAAAACGTTGTTATGTATCAATCAGCTACATGGAATGATGCCATCAGGCCATTCAACATTCCGGGCCGCGCGCTGTAGACCGATGACTGACGCCAGAATTCACTGTTTACCGCAGACAATCTTCACGCGATCGGTCCGTTGAGCAGTGGCACAAAGCGCACAGCCCCCAGTACGTGCCGGGAAAAACCGTTTTCTTCACGGATGATCAGCATCAATTGCTGAACCTCTCCCGAACCCACCGGTATGACCAGCCGGCCTCCAGGTGCCAGTTGATCAAGCAGCGCCTGCGGTACGTCGGTTGCCACTGCCGTGACGATGATGCCGTTATACGGCGCCAGAGCAGGCCAGCCTTCCCAGCCATCACCCCAGCGGAAAACCACGTTGCGCAGATTGAGCTCGACCAGACGCTCCTTGGCTCGGTCCTGCAGGACTTTGATACGCTCGACCGAAAATACACGCTCCACCAGTTGTGCCAGCACCGCGGTCTGATAGCCCGACCCCGTACCGATCTCCATGACCTTGTCCAGCGGACCGGCTGCCAATAGCAGCTCGCTCATCCGCGCGACCATGTAAGGCTGGGAAATCGTCTGGTTGTGGCCAATGGGCAGCGCTGTGTCTTCATAGGCGCGATGCGCCAGCGCTTCATCAACAAACAGATGCCGGGGCGTCTTGCGAATGACGTCCAGCACCCGCTGGTTGGAAATACCCTCTTCGCAGAGGCGCTGGATCAGACGTTCGCGGGTGCGCTGCGAGGTCATCCCGATCCCGCGACGCAATAGGTCATCCTGCTCGCGCGACATCAACGAAGCCCCTCCAGCCAGGTATTCAGGCTGCTGAATCCGTCCTGATAAGTTCGATCCAGCTGCAACGGCGTAATCGATACGTAACCCTGTATGACCGCATGGAAGTCGGTGCCAGCGCCGCCGTCCTCGACATCGCCGGCAGCGGCAATCCAGTAGCCGGCACGACCACGCGGATCGACAACCTTTACCGGTGCCGCAGCGCGGGCACGATGCCCCAGTCGGGTCAGTTGAATGCCGCGGATATGCTCAAGCGGCAGGTTCGGAATATTCACGTTCAGTACCGTGCGGGGTGGCAGGTCGAGTTGCTCATGGGCCTCGACCAGCAAACGCGCATAATGCGCCGCCGTCGCCAGATTATCCGGCTGACGGGACAAAAACGAAAAGGCAAACGACGGGCGCTGCAGAAAACGCCCTTCAAGCGCTGCAGCGACCGTTCCGGAATACAGTACATCGTCGCCCAGATTGGCCCCCAGATTGATACCTGAAACCACCATGTCCGGTTGACGCTCCAATAACCCATGAATTCCCAGATGCACGCAGTCGGTCGGCGTACCATTGAGACTGATGAAGCCGTTGGCCAGTGTATGTGGGTGCAAGGGCCGGTCGAGTGTCAGGGAACTGCTGGCACCGCTTTTGTCCTGATCAGGGGCGATCACCACGCACTCGGCATAGTCGGCCAGCGCCGCATGGAGCGCGACAAGACCGGGCGCGTTCACCCCGTCATCATTTGATATCAGAATACGCATGGGCTGTCCGTCTGCCCAACCGGCACCAGATCAATGAGTTCGCGCACTAAAACGGTGGCGAAGCATCCGGGCGGAAGGACGAATTCCAGTTGCAGAATGTCAGACTCGGGATAATGCCACGTCAGCCGCCCAATGGGCAGTCGCAGGATGCGCCGTTCGTGCTCCATGCCCGCTCTGACCAGCCAGTCACGCAACGCAGACTCATCATTGGCAATGGCATTTTCCAGCTCTGCCGTCGCGCCGCCCGCTGGCGAAGGGCCTTCACCCCACTGTGGCCCGGTGGGGTGCAGATCGAGAATCGCCAGCCTAGGATCGCTGCACTCATCAACGCCCGCCGGAAAAAAGCTGCGGCTGTCGGTGAAAGCCAGCAAATCTCCTACCTGAGCCTTTTCCCAACTGCCATCGGCAACGCGGGCTGCCAGTACTCGATTGAAAAGGTAGCTGCGCGCCGTGGATAACAGTCGCGAACGAACCGCACGTTGCTCAGGCAGCGCCTTGCGGGCAGCGTAATCGCGCGCCTCGCCAAGATTTCCGCCCTGATAACCGAACCGCTGCGTACCAAAGTAGTTAGGGATGCCCTGCCGGGCAATTGTTTCAAGGCGCTGGTTCAAAGCGTCCGTGTCGGCATCCAGTTGCGTCAGCCGCAGCGTAAAGCCATTCGCCGCGTGAGCACCGCGTTGCAGCTTGCGCTTATGTCTAGTGCTTTTGAGAATCTGCAGCGTATCGTCCTGCGCAGCCGACAGATCAGGATCGGCCTTGCCCGGCAGTTGAATGCTGAACCACTGGCGGGTCAGTGCCTGGCGGTCCTTGAGACCGGCATAGCTGACCGTACGCAACTGCACCCCCGCGGCCCGGGCCAGCCGACGTGCCGCCTCTTCAGTATTCAGGCCGCGTTTTTCAACCCACAGCCATAAATGCTCGCCATCGCCTGAAAGCGGAATGTCCAGCACCTCGTCGACCTGAAAGTCTTCGGCAGTCGCCTTTAGGGCTGCACGACCCAGTGCATCGCCGTAGGCTCTGGGGCCAAGCAGTTCAAGTTCATTCATGCGCGCAGCAACAACGCAACGGCATGCACCGCGATGCCTTCTTCGCGCCCGGTAAAGCCGAGTTTTTCTGTCGTTGTCGCTTTCACGTTCACCTGGTCCAGCTCGACCTGCAGATCTTCAGCGATCAAGGCACGCATGGCATCGATATGCGGCGCCATTTTCGGTGCCTGGGCAACGATGGTGGCGTCGACATTACCGACTTTCCAGCCTTTGCCGTGGATCTGTTTGAGGACATGACGCAGCAGCACACGGCTGTCGGCACCTTTGAATTGCGGATCGGTGTCAGGAAAGTGCTTGCCGATATCGCCCAGTGCCGCGGCCCCCAAAAGCGCATCGCTCAGGGCATGCAGCAGGACATCGCCATCGGAATGGGCCAGCAGGCCGAACCCGTGTGCAATCCGCACGCCGCCCAAGGTAATGAAGTCGCCTTCAGCGAAACGGTGCACATCATAGCCATGGCCAATACGCATAAAAAACGCCCTGAAAAAAGTCAGGGCGTGATTCTACCTGCTTTGACGCTCGTTAGCTGTTCAAGGCTTCAGCGTGATGCCTTAGATGGTCTTCGATGAAGCTGGCGATGAAGAAATAGCTGTGGTCATAACCTGGCTGCATCCGCAAGGTCAGCGGATAGTTCGCAGCCCTGGCGGCCTGAACCAGAACTTCAGGCTTGAGCTGATTGACCAGAAAGTCGTCACGATCCCCCTGATCCACCAGCGTCGGCAGTTTTTCCGACGCTTGCGCAATCAACACACTGGCATCCCACTCGCGCCAGCGCGAACGGTCTTCGCCCAGATAACGGGAAAACGCCTTTTGCCCCCACGGGCAGTCGATCGGATTGCTGATCGGCGAGAACGCCGACACCGACCTGTAGCGACCGGGATTGCGCAGTGCGCAGACCAGCGCCCCATGCCCGCCCATCGAGTGCCCGCTGATACTGCGAGCCTCTGACGCCGGGAAGTGCTCTTCGATAAGCGCTGGCAGCTCCCTGACGACGTAATCATGCATCTGGTAATGCCGCGCATAAGGCTGTTCGGTGGCATTGAGATAGAAGCCCGCCCCTTGACCGAAGTCCCAGGCGCCGTCAGGGTCGTCGGCTACGTCGGCACCGCGTGGACTGGTATCAGGCGCTACGATGATGATGCCCAGCTCGGCCGCAAGCCGGTGAGCTGCGGCTTTCTGCATGAAGTTCTCGTCGGTGCAGGTCAGACCGGACAACCAGTACAGCACCGGGAGCTTGCTGCCCTGCTCTGCCTGGGGCGGCAGATAGACCGCAAACACCATTTCGCAACCGAGTACTTGGGAATGATGCTTGTAGCGCTTGTGCCAGCCGCCGAAGCTTTTCTGGCAGGAAATATTTTCCAAAGGCATGTCGTTTCCTCCAGCTGCGAGTTGCAAGCGACAAACTGCAAGCATGTGACAAACCTTCGTGCTTGCCGCTTGAAGCTGACAGCTTGCCGCCGCTCCTCAAAAATGAATGACGGTGCGGATGCTTTTGCCTTCATGCATCAGGTCGAACGCCTTGTTGATGTCTTCCAGGCCCATGGTATGGGTGATGAACGTATCCAGCGGAATTTCGCCGGTCTGCGCCATGTCCACGTAGCTTGGCAGTTCGGTGCGGCCACGCACGCCACCGAATGCCGAACCGCGCCAGACGCGCCCGGTCACCAGCTGGAACGGACGGGTAGAGATTTCCTGACCGGCACCGGCCACGCCGATGATGACCGACTCGCCCCAGCCCTTGTGGCAGGATTCCAGCGCTGCACGCATGAGCTGTACATTGCCGATGCACTCAAAGGAGAAATCCACCCCGCCATCGGTCATGTCAACAATGACTTCCTGAATAGGACGGTCGAAATCTTTCGGATTGACGCAATCAGTCGCGCCCAACTGTTTGGCGATCTCGAACTTGGCCGGGTTGATATCGATGGCGATGATTCGAGACGCTTTGGCTTTGACCGCCCCGATCAGTGCTGAGAGGCCGATACCGCCCAGACCGAAGATCGCCACGGTATCGCCAGGCTTGACCTTGGCAGTGTTGAGCACTGCACCGATACCGGTGGTGACACCACAACCCAACAGGCAGACTTTTTCCAGCGGTGCCTGTTTGTCGATTTTGGCCACCGAGATTTCCGGCAGTACGGTGTATTCGGAGAAAGTCGAGGTGCCCATGTAGTGGAAAATCGGCTCGCCCTTGTAGGAAAAGCGCGTGGTGCCATCCGGCATCAGGCCTTTACCCTGAGTGGCACGAATCGCTTGGCACAGGTTGGTCTTGCCCGAGCGGCAGAATTTGCACTGACGGCATTCCGGGGTATACAGCGGGATGACGTGATCACCGACCGCGACAGAGGTCACACCTTCGCCAATGGCTTCGACAATCGCACCGCCTTCATGGCCGAGGATCGATGGGAAAATCCCTTCAGGATCGGCACCGGAAAGTGTGTAGGCATCGGTATGGCAGACGCCGGAGGCCACTACTCTGAGCAGCACTTCTCCCGCCTTGGGCATGGCGACATCGACTTCAACGATCTCCAATGGCTTTTTGGCTTCAAAAGCGACAGCAGCGCGCGACTTGATCATCAAACTTCTCCGACGGGTAAAAACGAGGTTTGCAGTGTAGTACAGTGCCAATTGGCGAGTAATACGGCTAAAAGCAAAACATTAATGCTGTACAGGGATAATTGATGCACACCAATCGCTGGGAAGGTCTGGACGAATTCGTTGCGGTCGCTGAATGCGGCCAGTTCACGGCGGCAGCACAACGGCTAGGCGTTTCCTCGTCACATATCAGCCGCCAGATCGTGCGCCTTGAAGAACGACTGCAAACCCGTTTGCTTTATCGCAGTACGCGCAAGGTCGCGCTGACCGAGGCTGGTCAAACGTTTTTGCATCACTGCCAACGTTTGCAGGACGGTCGCGAAGAGGCACTGCGCGCTGTAGGCGATCTGGCCAGCGAGCCGAAAGGGTTGCTGCGCATGACCTGCGCTGTGGCTTATGGCGAGCGCTTCATCACGCCCTTGGTGACACGTTTCATGGACCTGTATCCGCACTTGCGGGTCGACATTGAGCTGAGCAATGAAACGCTCGATCTGGTGCATGAAGGGATGGATCTGGCGATTCGCCTGGGCCGACTACAGGACTCGCGCATGGTTGCAACCCGCCTCGCGCCACGGCAAATGTATCTGTGTGCTGCGCCTTCCTACATTGAACGCTATGGACGACCTCACAGCCTGTCGGAACTGAACCGCCACAACTGTCTGGTCGGCGGCAGTGATACCTGGCAGCTTCAGCAGAATGGCCGCGAGTTTTCTCAGAGGGTGCAAGGCAACTGGCGCTGCAACAGCGGCCAGGCGGTGCTGGATGCCGCGCTACATGGGGTCGGCCTGTGTCAGTTGCCGGACTATTACGTGCAAAAACACCTCAACGCCGGAACGCTGGTTTCACTGCTGGAAGCACATCAACCGCCCAATACTGCCGTCTGGGCGCTTTATCCTCAGCAAAGGCACCTGTCGCCCAAGGTGCGCAAGCTGGTGGACTACCTTAAAGAAGGATTGGCGATGCGCGATGAGTACCGACAGTAGCTAACGGCCGAACTCATTGCGGCGTTGACGCAACCATTCAAGATCCTCGGGGCGAGTGACCTTGATGTTATCGGACCGCCCTTCGACCAGTCGCGGCGACTGCCCTGCCCACTCGATCGCCGATGCCTCATCGGTGATGCTCACGTTCGACACCAGACTGTCCGCCAGGGCGCGATGCAGGGCCCCAAGGCGAAACATCTGCGGTGTGAATGCTTGCCAGATCAGGCTCCGGTCGACGGTTTCAAGCACGCGACCACTGCTGTCGGCACGCTTGAGGGTATCGCGGGCCGGTACGGCCAGCAGGCCGCCAACCGGGTCGTCAGCCAGCTCACCGAGCAGATTATCCAGATCACTGCGCGCCAGATTAGGACGCGCAGCGTCATGCACCAGCACCCAGTCATTGTCGCTCGCGCCCTGCGCATGCAGGTGCAGAAGCGCATTGAGCACCGAGCCTGAGCGCTCGCTGCCGCCATCCACCCGCTGAATGCGGGCATCTTTAGCGCAGGGCAATGCAGCCCAGTAAGGGTCGTCTACAGCCAGACTGATCACCATGCCCTTGAGCCGGGGGTGATCGAGAAAGCAAAGCAGGCTGTGTTCAAGAATCGTCAGGCCGCCCAGTTGCAAATATTGCTTGGGACGGTCAGCGGCCATGCGGGCGCCAATGCCCGCTGCAGGTATCACTGCCCAGAAAGCAGGAAGAAAGTCTTTCATTGCACCAACTTGATTATTGCGCGAGCTGGTAAAGGGTTTCGCCGTCCTTGACCATACCCAGTTCATGTCGGGCACGCTCTTCGACGGTTTCCAGACCCTTTTTCAACTCCATGACCTCGGCATCAAGCACGCGGTTGCGCTCCAGCAGCACCTCATTCTCAGCGTGCTGGTCGGCAATCTGCTGAGTCAGGCTGGCCACTTGCGCAAGGCTTCCGTTACCGACCCAAAGGCGGTACTGCAAGCCAGCCAGCAACAGGAGCAGGACGAGGAACAACCAGTTAGGACTGCGCATTGAAATATCAGGTACCCAGTAAAAAAGACAGCAGAGCCAACGTGAAGAACAAACGACTGAGGGCATTGAGCCTGACATAAGCCAGGCTCAATCACTCCAGATTACCGCGGAGCGTCAGCATCGGAGCTGTACAGGCAAGTCAGGTGACTCGAGTCTGTGCAGCACTCTGCGTCTTTTTACCATCTATGGCTCAACCGCGAAACTCGGCACGACCACGATACGCGGCCTTGGAGCCCAATTGCTCCTCGATGCGCAGCAGTTGGTTGTACTTGGAGACGCGGTCGGAGCGGCACAGCGAACCGGTTTTGATCTGACCGGCAGACGTGCCCACAGCCAGGTCGGCAATGGTCGAATCTTCGGTTTCACCGGAACGGTGAGAGATGATCGCAGTGTAACCGGCCGCTTTGGCCATCTGAATGGCTTCCAGCGTTTCGGTCAGGGAGCCGATCTGGTTGAACTTGATCAGAATCGAGTTGGCAATCTTCTTGTCGATGCCTTCTTTCAGGATCTTGGTGTTGGTCACGAACAGGTCGTCACCGACCAGCTGGACTTTCTCGCCAATTTTGTCGGTGAGAACTTTCCAGCCATCCCAATCAGACTCGTCCAGACCGTCTTCAATGGAAATGATCGGATGCTTGCGCGTCAGCTCGGCAAGGTATTCGGCAAACTCGGCGGAGCTGTACTCGCCCTCTTCGCTGAGTTTGTACTTGCCGTTCTTGTAGAACTCGCTCGCCGCGCAGTCCAGCGCCAGGGTCACGTCGGTGCCCAGCGTGTAACCCGCATTGGCGACGGCTTCGGCAATAGCGTCGAGCGCGTCTTTGTTGGACGCAAGGTTGGGGGCGAAACCGCCTTCGTCGCCGACAGCGGTGTTCAGGCCACGCGCCTTGAGCACTGCCTTGAGGTGATGGAAAATCTCGGTGCCCCAGCGCAGGCCTTCAGCGAAGGTTTTGGCGCCGACAGGCTGGATCATGAATTCCTGGATATCGATGTTGTTATCGGCATGCTCGCCACCGTTGATGATGTTCATCATCGGCACCGGCATGGAGTACACGCCCGGTGTGCCATTGAGGTTGGCGATGTGCGCGTACAGCGGCAGATCCTGATCCTGAGCCGCCGCCTTGGCAGCTGCCAGGGAGACCGCAAGAATTGCGTTTGCACCCAGGCTTGCCTTGTTCTCGGTGCCGTCCAGCTTGATCATCGCGTGATCCAGAGCCTTCTGGTCAACCGGGTCCTTGCCCAGAAGCAGGTCACGGATAGGGCCGTTGATGTTGGCTACAGCCTTCAGAACGCCCTTGCCCATGTAACGGCTCTTGTCGCCATCGCGCAGCTCCAGCGCTTCGCGCGAGCCGGTTGAAGCACCAGACGGCGCGCAGGCGCTGCCAACGATGCCGTTATCGAGGACCACATCTGCTTCCACAGTGGGATTGCCACGGGAGTCGAGAACTTCACGACCTTTGATGTCGACGATTTTTGCCATTGTTGTAAACACTCCAAGATTGACGAAAACGACGCAGCTGGGAAAACAATGCTCGCAGTCAGACGCAGAAAAAGGCAGGCCTGAATGCGACAACCCCGTCACGAATGACGGGGAACGGCACTTTACCGGAGAACCCTGTTCAAGCGGTCTCTACGATCGGAAAACTTTTGACAAGTTCATCCAGTGACTTGAGCTGGGCCAGGAACGGCTCCAGCTTGTCCAGACGCAGGGCACACGGGCCGTCGCATTTGGCGTTGTCAGGGTCCGGATGCGCTTCAAGGAACAGGCCGGCCAGATTCTGGCTGATGCCGGCCTTGGCCAGATCCAGGACCTGAGCGCGGCGGCCACCGGCAGAATCGGAGCGACCACCCGGCATTTGCAGGGCGTGTGTCACATCGAACAAGATCGGGTATTCGAACTGCTTCATGACGCCGAAGCCGAGCATGTCCACCACCAGATTGTTGTAACCGAAGCTGGAACCCCGCTCGCAGAGAATCAACTGATCATTACCCGCCTCTTCGCACTTGGTCAGGATGTGTTTCATTTCCTGAGGTGCGAGAAACTGGGCTTTCTTGATGTTGATGACTGCGCCGGTCTTCGCCATCGCAACGACCAGATCGGTCTGACGCGACAGAAAGGCCGGCAACTGGATGATGTCGCACACTTCGGCAGCCACGGCAGCCTGATGAGGCTCGTGCACGTCGGTGATCAGCGGCACGTTGAAGGTGCGCTTGATCTCTTCGAAAATACGCATGCCCTCTTCAAGGCCCGGCCCGCGGTAAGAATTCACCGAAGAGCGGTTGGCCTTGTCGAAGCTGGCCTTGAACACGTAAGGGATACCGAGCTTTTCGGTCACCTTTACGTACTCTTCACAGACCTGCATGGCCATATCCCGGGATTCGAGTACATTCATGCCGCCGAACAGCACCATTGGCTTATCGTTGGCAATCTCGATCGAACCTACGCGAATTGTTTTCTGAGCCATGTGTGAAGTCCCTGTCAGGAATTTTTCTGATGTTGAGCCAGTGCCGCCTTGACGAAACCACTGAACAGCGGATGACCGTCACGGGGCGTGGAAGTGAATTCCGGGTGGAACTGGCAAGCGACGAACCATGGATGATCCGGTGCTTCGACCACTTCAACCAGCGCACCGTCGCCGGAGCGACCGGAAATCTTCAGGCCAGCCTCGATCAGTTGTGGCAGCAGGTTGTTGTTCACTTCATAGCGATGACGATGACGCTCGACAATCACGTCCTTGCGGTAGCAGTCGTGTACCAGCGAACCGGCTTCAAGCTGGCAATCCTGCGCCCCAAGACGCATGGTGCCGCCCAGATCGGAACTTTCGGTACGAGTTTCGACTGCGCCGGTGGCATCTTCCCACTCGGTGATGAGACCCACCACGGCGTGCGCGCTGGTACGGTTGAACTCGGTGGAGTTGGCGTCTTTCCAGCCCAGCACGTTACGTGCGAACTCGATGACCGCCACTTGCATGCCCAGGCAGATGCCCAGATACGGCACCCTGTTTTCCCGTGCAAACTGGACGGCAGTGATCTTGCCCTCGACGCCGCGCAGGCCAAAGCCGCCTGGAACCAGAATCGCATCCACGCCTTCCAGCAGGCCGGTGCCCTGGTTTTCGATGTCTTCGGAATCGATATAACGCAGGTTCACCTTGGTACGGTTGGTGATACCGGCGTGGCTCATGGCTTCGATCAACGACTTGTAGGCGTCGAGCAATTCCATGTACTTGCCGACCATCGCGATGGTGACTTCGTGCTCGGGGTTGAGCTTGGCGTCGACGACCTTGTCCCACTCGGACAGATCGGCACCCTCACATTGCAGGCCGAAGCGCTCGACCACGAAATCGTCCAGGCCTTGCGAATGCAGGATGCCCGGGATCTTGTAGATGGTGTCCGCGTCTTCAAGGGCGATAACCGCACGCTCTTCAACGTTGGTGAACTGAGCGATCTTGCGACGCGAGGACACGTCGATCGGGTGATCGGAGCGGCATACCAGCACATCAGGCTGCAGACCGATGGAGCGCAATTCCTTCACCGAATGCTGAGTCGGCTTGGTCTTGGTCTCGCCGGCAGTGGCGATGTACGGCACCAGCGTCAGGTGCATCAGCATCGCGCGGCGTGCGCCGACTTCGAAACGCAACTGGCGGATGGCCTCGAGGAACGGCTGCGACTCGATGTCACCCACCGTACCGCCGATTTCGACCAGCGCCACGTCGGCATCGCCTGCACCCTTGATGATGCGGCGCTTGATTTCGTCGGTGATATGCGGAATGACCTGAATGGTCGCCCCCAGATAATCACCACGGCGCTCTTTGCGCAGGACGTGTTCGTACACACGGCCGGTGGTGAAGTTGTTGTTCTGGGTCATGGTGGTGCGGATGAACCGCTCGTAGTGACCAAGGTCCAGGTCGGTCTCGGCGCCGTCGTGAGTGACGAACACCTCACCGTGCTGGAACGGGCTCATGGTGCCTGGGTCCACGTTGATGTAGGGATCCAGTTTGAGCATGGTGACCTTGAGTCCCCGCGCCTCCAGGATGGCCGCCAATGAAGCCGAGGCAATGCCTTTCCCCAATGAAGAAACAACACCGCCCGTGACGAAGATGTAGCGCGTCATGAAAAACCCTAGAAGTCTGCGTTAAAGCGGTCAGAGCCGCCGGGGATAGCGAAGGAAGGCCGAAGCCCCCGATTACCGACAAAATTCACGGTGCACTCCCGAAACTGCTGCGTTGAAACCGACCGGCCTGAGCCAGTGTGGTGCGCGCTACATTTTAAGAATTACCCAGTAAACACTGGTTGGTAACCGGCAACTTGCATTGTTTCAAAAGAACCAACAGAAGTTGTATCAAGAAGGGAGCGTAGTCTACCTGAAAGGGCCTTTCAGCTCAAACTTTGGTCGCTGGTCGGTACAACCCAGTGCAAACGCCAGCTTTCATTGGGCGATCCGTCCAGTCCAGGCAGGTTGGCGACAGCCAGAAGGTCATTATCGCAGTAGAGCAGCGGCAATCTGCCGCGCAGAAAAACCGGTACAGCCTGCTCATTTAGCAGCCGTTTTAGATCACGACTGCCGCGTCCGCCGAGGTGCATCACCTCTCCTCCCTGACGGTAGCGGATTTGCAGAGCGCCACACGGCACATCACCTTCAAGGCTTACCCAGCCATTGCCCGGCAAGTGCAACGGTGTGCGGCAGTCGGGCCAGTCTGTTACCGGGTGACAGACGTGCCCCCAGTCAGCTGGCACCCACCAGATGCTGCCCTGCGCCCTGTGCAGCTCGCCATCGGCAAGCCGCCACAGCGGACGGGCATCCTGCGCCGAGTCGCGCAATGCCTCCCAGCCAGCCCAGTGATCGGTGTCCGGCAGACGCGTCAGCGGCGCAAGCCAGTGGCGCAGTGCATTGCGCTGCCTTGCTGCGGACAGAACGGCAAGCGGGCCCAGTCTCAGCACCGGCAAGCCAAGCCAGGCAAATGGCGTCGTGGCCTGGGCACTGGTCAGATCCTGCACGGCAAGCTCGTCCAGCAGTTGCTGTGCTTCGCCAAGGTGGCCCGCCGTGCGCGCCAGACTGGTCGCTGCCTGAGGCCATCTGGAGGTCAGCAATGGCATCACATCACTGCGCAAGAAGTTGCGCGAGAATCGGAAGTCGTCGTTGCTCGGGTCTTCGACCCAATTCAGGCCGTGCTGATGCGCGTAGCCTTCAAGTTCGGCACGAGACACTGCCAGCAGCGGTCGCACCAAATGCCCACGCCCCAGAACTCGCTGATCGGGCATCGCAGCCAGACCGCGCACACCAGCGCCGCGCAGCAGACGGAACAACAGGGTCTCGGCCTGATCGTCACGGTGCTGACCGGTGAGCAACACATCCCTCTCAGCCAGCCTGTCAGTGAACGCGGTGTAACGCGCCTGCCGGGCAGCCTGCTCGATGCTCGGACCAGGCTCGACGTTTACCCGAACCAGCTCAAATGCCACACCCAGCGCCTGACAAACCTGCCGACAATGTTCAGGCCACGCATCGGCTGCGGCCTGCAGGCCGTGATGAACATGAATGGCGTGTAAGACAGGCAGGCTTTCGCACTTGGCGAGCTTAGCCAGAAGATGCAACAGCACCGTGGAATCGAGGCCACCGGAAAAGCCGATATGCCAGGTTGGCGCGTTGCGCCAGGGAGCCAAAGCCTGAAGGAGCCTGGCAGGAAGGTCATGACCGCTGTGTGTGGAGGTGGTCATTGGTGTTTCTCACCGGACTTCGCTTATTCACGCACTGACCGCTTCAGTGCTCAAGCCAGCCCTTTCGCGAACAAACGAAACGTCGCGCGGTTCGCTCCCACGCCCTTTGGGCAGAAGCCCGCAAGACGTGGAAACAATCGGGGCGACGCAGCTTACAGACCGTAGCTCATCAGACGGTCATAACGGCGGGCCAGCAGCGCGTCGTTATCGAACGCCTTGAGCATCGCCAGCTGGCTGCTCAGTTCTTCACGAATCAACGCAGCGGCAGCAACCGGGTCGCGATGTGCACCGCCCAGCGGCTCGGCGATAACCTTGTCGACGATGCCCAGACCTTTCAGGCGATCAGCTGTGATGCCCATGGCTTCAGCAGCATCCGGTGCCTTCTCGGCGGTTTTCCACAGAATCGACGCGCAGCCTTCCGGGGAGATCACCGCGTAAGTCGAGTACTGCAGCATGTTCAACTGATCACAGACGCCAATGGCCAGCGCACCACCGGAACCGCCTTCACCGATAACGGTAGCGATGATCGGCGTCTTGAGACGGGCCATCACGCGCAGGTTCCAGGCAATCGCTTCGCTCTGGTTGCGCTCTTCTGCATCGATACCAGGATAGGCACCCGGTGTGTCAATGAAGGTCAGAATCGGCATCTTGAAGCGTTCGGCCATCTCCATCAGACGGCAAGCCTTGCGATAGCCCTCGGGACGCGGCATGCCGAAGTTGCGACGAACCTTCTCGCGCACTTCACGACCTTTCTGGTGACCGATAACCATGACCGGCTGGCCGTCGAGACGGGCAATACCGCCGACGATTGCTGCGTCATCGGAGAAATGACGATCACCGTGCAGCTCATCGAACTCGGTAAAGATGTTTTCGATGTAGTCCAGCGTGTAGGGACGACGCGGATGGCGTGCCATGCGCGCGATCTGCCAGCTGGTCAGATTGCCGAAGATGCTTTCGGTAAGCGTCTTGCTCTTGTCTTGCAGCCGGGAGATCTCGTCGCCGATGTTCAGCGAATTGTCGTTACCCACCAAGCGCAGTTCTTCGATTTTGGCCTGCAAGTCAGCGATAGGCTGTTCGAAATCAAGAAAATTCGGGTTCATAGGCATCCGTCTTGGGTCGACGGCCAAGAGGCCGGCCGGTTGATCCGTCTGCGCCTTTCCTGCTCGGAACAGGCGCGGTCAGGTCGAAATTAAAATTCAGGGTTGAGCGCAAGTCGTGCCTGCGGCGTTCAACGATACTGGAGAAAGACGTTCTCACGTCCGAACTGGTCACGCAGAGCTTGAATCAAGCTGTCAGCGGGATCAATGCGCCATGCTTCTCCCAATTGCAGCAATGCACGGGCGTCCTGCCCCGTGTAGTCCACAGTGATCGGGCAAGCGCCGCGATGGCGCTTGCACAGATCACCCAACCAACGCAGCCGGTCGCCCTTGAGTGCTTCGGCGCGTACCGTCACTCGCAGGCTCTCGGCCAGATTGGTGCGCGCATCTTCGATACTCATGACCCGCTTGGCACGCAACCGCAGCCCTCCGGAGAAGTCATCATTACTGACTTCGCCTTCGACCACCACCATAGCATCGGTCTGCAGCAGTGATTGAGCCGAATGAAACGCTTCGGCAAACAGCGACGCTTCAATACGTGCAGAGCGGTCGTCCAGGGTAATGAACCCCATCTTGTCGCCCTTCTTGTTCTTCATTACGCGCAATGCAATGATCAGACCGGCCACCGTCTGGGTGTCTCTGGCAGGCTTGAGGTCGATAATCCGCTGACGAGCGAAGCGGCGAATCTCGCCTTCGTATTCATCGATCGGGTGCCCGGTCAGGTACAGCCCCAGGGTTTCCTTTTCACCGCGCAGACGATCCTTGAGGCTAATCTCGCGGGTCTTGCGATGATTGGCGTAAACATCGGCATCCGCTTCAACGAACAGGCCGCCAAACAGGTCCGCGTGACCGCTGTCGTGGCTGCGCGCGGTCTGCTCTGCCGCCTGAATCGCTTCTTCCAGCGCGGCAAGCAGCACCGAGCGGTTACGATCGATGTTGGCCTGATAGGCCTTGGGCTCCAGTTCGAAGTACGGCCCGAGACGATCCAGCGCACCGCTGCGAATCAGACCGTCCAGGGTTCGCTTGTTGACCCGCTTGAGGTCGACGCGGGCGCAGAAATCGAACAGGTCCTTGAACGGCCCGTTCTTACGCGCATCGGTAATCGCCTCGACCGGCCCCTCGCCCACCCCTTTGATGGCGCCAAGCCCGTAAAGAATGCGGCCATCGTCGCTTACCGTGAACTTGAACTCCGACGTGTTCACGTCCGGCGCGTCGAGGCGCAGCTTCATCGTGCGCACTTCTTCGATCAAGGTCACGACCTTGTCGGTGTTGTGCATATCCGCCGACAATACGGCAGCCATGAACGGTGCCGGGTAGTGAGTCTTCAGCCAGGCGGTCTGATACGACACCAGCCCGTAGGCAGCCGAGTGGGATTTGTTGAAGCCGTAACCGGCGAATTTCTCCACCAGGTCGAAAATGTTACCGGCAAGGTCCGGCTCGATGTTGTTGGTTTTGCAACCCTCAATGAAACCGCCGCGTTGCTTGGCCATTTCCTCTGGCTTTTTCTTACCCATTGCACGACGCAGCATGTCCGCACCGCCAAGGGTGTAACCGGCCATGACCTGCGCAATCTGCATCACCTGTTCCTGATACAGAATGATGCCGTAGGTCGGCGCCAGTACCGGCTTCAGGCCTTCGTACTGATAATCGACGTGCGGGTAGGACAGCTCCGCACGACCGTGTTTGCGGTTGATGAAGTCGTCCACCATGCCCGATTGCAGAGGGCCGGGACGGAACAGCGCCACCAGTGCGATAAGGTCTTCCAGGCAGTCGGGCTTGAGCTTTTTGATCAGCTCTTTCATGCCACGCGACTCAAGCTGGAACACCGCAGTGGTTTCGGCGCGCTGCAACAACTGATACGTCGGCATGTCATCGAGGGGGATGAACGCGATGTCCAGCGGTTCTTCGTTGACCTTGGCGCGGTCGCGGTTGATGGTCTTGAGCGCCCAGTCGATGATGGTCAGGGTACGCAGACCGAGGAAGTCGAACTTCACCAGCCCCGCAGCCTCGACATCGTCCTTGTCGAATTGGGTCACCAGACCGTCACCGGCTTCATCGCAATAGATCGGCGAGAAGTCGGTCAGCTTGGTCGGGGCAATGACCACACCACCAGCGTGCTTGCCCACGTTACGCACAATGCCTTCAAGCTTGAGCGCCATCTCCCAGATTTCCGCAGCTTCCTCATCCACCTTGAGGAAATCGCGAAGAATCTCTTCCTGCTCGTAGGCTTTTTCGAGGGTCATGCCGACTTCGAACGGGATCATCTTCGACAGACGATCAGCCAGCCCGTAAGACTTGCCCTGCACACGCGCCACGTCACGCACCACCGCCTTGGCGGCCATGGAACCGAAGGTGATGATCTGGCTGACCGCGTTGCGACCGTACTTCTCGGCCACATATTCGATCACCCGGTCACGACCATCCATGCAAAAGTCGACGTCGAAGTCGGGCATGGAAACCCGCTCCGGGTTCAGGAAGCGTTCGAACAGCAGGTCGTATTCCAGCGGGTCGAGGTCGGTGATCTTCTGTACATAGGCAACCAGCGATCCGGCACCCGAACCACGGCCCGGACCTACCGGCACGCCGTTGCTCTTGGCCCACTGGATGAAGTCCATAACGATCAGGAAGTAGCCGGGAAAACCCATCTGGATGATGATATCCAGCTCGAAATTCAGCCGGTCGACATACACCTGACGCTTGGCTTCGTAATCTTCGGTGGTGTCCTTGGGCAACAGGACGGCAAGACGCTCTTCGAGGCCATCGAACGAGACCTTGCGGAAATACTCATCGATGGTCATGCCATCGGGAATCGGGAAGTTGGGCAAAAAGTGAGTGCCCAGCTTGACGTCGATGTTGCAGCGCTTGGCGATCTCGACGGTGTTTTCCAGCGCCTCGGGCAGATCGCTGAACAGCTCGGCCATCTCTTCCGGGCTTTTCAGGTATTGCTGATCGCTGTAGTTATGCGAGCGACGCGGATCGTCCAGCGCCCGGCCTTCGCCAATACACACGCGAGTCTCGTGGGCTTCGAAATCAGTCTGCTTGATGAAACGCACATCGTTGGTCGCAACCAGCGGCGCACCGTGGCGTTCGGCCAAGGCGACAGCGGCGTGCAAATGCTCTTCGTCATTGTTGCGATTGGTGCGCTGCACTTCGATATAGAAACGCTCGGGAAATACCGCCATCCATTCGCGCAGCAGTTCGTCCGCCTCGCCGGGGTTGCCGCCGAGCAACGCCATGCCGATCTCGCCTTCCTTTGCAGCGGAAAGCGCAATCACGCCTTCACTGGCCTGCGCGACCCATTGGCGCTGGATGACGATCTGGCCGTTGCGCTGGCCTTCGATAAAACCACGGGAAATCAGTTCGGTCAGGTTCCGATAGCCCTGGGCATTCATGGCCAACAAGCTGATGCGACTGAGCGCAGCGTCTTCATCCCTGCCCGCCAGCCACAAGTCGACACCACAGATCGGCTTGATGCCGGAGCCTTGCGCGGCCTTGTAGAACTTGACCAGCGAACACATGTTGTTCTGGTCGGTCACCGCCACGGCAGGCATGTTCATGCCTGTCAGCGACTTGATCAACGGTTTGACCCGGACCAGACCGTCAACCAGCGAGTATTCGGTGTGCAGGCGTAGATGAACGAAAGAAGCCGGCATGGTGATCCTATAAAACGCGAAAATACAAAAAAACGAAGGGCAGGATTGTAACGGGCCCGGGATGAAACGTCAGTCCTGCAATAAACCGACTGGCAGCGGGATCGACCCGCCGATCATTATGGATGCTCGCGCCTCATGGGCTGCACGCACGGGTGCAAAGGAGCGTCGATGAATGGGCGTAGGTCCGAGCCGGGCCAATGCCTCCAGATGCACCGGCGTAGGATAACCCTTATGCCCACCGATGCCATAACCCGGATAGATGAGTTCGAACGCTGCCATTTCCCGATCCCGGCTAACCTTGGCGAGAATCGATGCGGCCGCGATGGCAGGCACCTTGGAGTCGCCCTTTACAACCGGCGCAGAAGGCACTGACAACTGCGGGCAACGGTTGCCGTCGATGAGTGCCAGCTTCGGCGTGATACTCAACCCCTCGACGGCACGTTTCATGGCCAGCATCGTGGCGTGCAAAATATTCAATTGGTCGATTTCTTCAACTTCAGCCCGGGCAATGAACCAGCACAGGGCCTTCTCCTGAATTTCGACGTAGAGCTTTTCGCGCCGGGCTTCAGTCAGCTTCTTTGAGTCGTTGAGCCCGAGAATAGGCCGGTCAGGGTCGAGAATGACTGCCGCCGTCACAACCGCGCCGCACAGCGGACCGCGGCCCACTTCATCAACACCTGCTACCAGATCCTCGACGAGTGTGAAATCCAGACCTGTTTCCATGATGGGCGACCTCACAGTGAAGACGACTGGCCGAGCAGGCTCAACACCGCATCAGCGGCCTGATTGGACGCATCTCGGCGCAAAATACGGTGAATGGCATCAAAGCCTGCGGTTTGTGCCTGACCGTCATCGATCAGCGGCAACAGCGTCCGGGCCAACGCTTCGGGGGTGGCGTCATCCTGCAGCAGTTCTGGCACCAGCAGGTGCTGGGCAAGCAGGTTAGGCAGCGACACGTAAGGGCTTTTGACCATCCGCTTGAGTATCCAGAAGGTCAGCGGCGCCAGACGGTAGGCCACCACCATCGGTCGCTTGTAGAGCAGGGCTTCCAGAGTCGCGGTGCCGGAGGCGATCAGTACCGCATCGCATGCTGCCAGCGCCACATGTGACTGACCGTCGAGCAGCGTGACTGGCAGATTGCGGTCTTGTAACAACTGCTCTATCTGAACCCGCCGCTGAGGGCTGGCGCAAGGCAGTACAAAGCGCAAGCCAGGACGCTGCGCGAGAAGAAGCTCGGCAGCATCGAAAAACAACCCGCCCAGACGCCCTACTTCGCCGCCCCGGCTGCCCGGCATCAGCGCAACAACGGGCGCTTCCTGAGCAAAACCAAGGCCTGCGCGGGCTGCGGCGCGATCCGACTGCAGAGGGATGGTGTCTGCCAGCGGATGACCGACAAAACGTACCGGTACGCCCTTCTCTTCATAGAATCGGGCTTCGAATGGCAACAATGTCAGCATCAGGTCACAGCCTTCACGAATCTTCAGCACACGCTTCTGACGCCAGGCCCAGACTGACGGGCTGACATAGTGCACGGTCTTGATGCCCGCGCGGCGTAGCTGAAGTTCGATATTGAGTGTGAAGTCGGGGGCATCGATGCCGATGAAGACGTCCGGCTTTTCATTGATGAGGGTCTGTACCAGCAGCTTGCGCCGGGCCAGCAGCTCACGCAGCCTGCCAAGCACCTCGACCAGCCCCATCACCGACAGGCGCTCCATCGGGAAGTAGGACTGCATGCCCTCAGCCTCCATCAGCGGGCCACCCACGCCGATGAAACGGATATCGGAATGGCGCACCTTGAGGGCACGCATCAGACCCGAGCCGAGGATATCGCCGGATGCTTCACCAGCGACCAGAGCGATACATAATGGCCTGGTCATGATTAGCGAATGATACCGCGGGTCGACGTCTGAATAGACTGAAGGAATACGGCCACTTCAGGAAATTGCGCAGCCGGCTCAGCAAGATCGGCCGCCGCCTGCGCGATGGTCAGCCCCTGACGATAGACCGTCTTGTAGGCTCTGCGCAGTGCATGAATGGCTTCTTCGGAAAAACCACGACGGCGCATGCCTTCGAAATTCATGCTGCGCGCCTCCGCCGGGTTGCCAAACACCGTCACGAACGCCGGAACGTCCTTGCCGATGGCCGTACCCATGCCGGAAAAGCTGTGCGCACCGATGTGGCAGAACTGATGCACAAGGGTAAAACCGGACAGGATAGCCCAGTCATCGACATGAACGTGGCCTGCCAGAGCAGTGTTATTGACCAGAATCACGTGGTTGCCGATCACACTGTCATGGCCGATGTGCGCATAAGCCATGATCAGGTTGTGATCGCCGAGCGTGGTTTCAGCACGGTCCTGAACAGTCCCGCGGTGGATGGTCACGCCTTCACGGATCACGTTGTGATCGCCGATGACAAGACGGGTTTCCTCGCCCTTGTATTTCAGGTCAGGCGTGTCTTCGCCCACCGATGAGAACTGGTAGATGCGATTGTGCTTGCCGATCCTGGTTGGTCCCTTGAGGACAACATGAGGACCGACGACTGTACCCTCGCCAATTTCCACACCGGCTCCGATGATCGACCAGGGGCCAACCTCAACGTTGTCGGCCAGAATGGCCGTCGGATCGATGATTGCGCGAGGGTCAATCAAACTCATAGTTTACGTTCCGCACAGATGATTTCGGCAGAGCATACCGCCTTGCCGTCAACTGTAGCCTTGCATTCGAATTTCCAGATCTGACGCTTGCTGCTCAGGAACTTCGCTTCAAGAACCAGTTGGTCGCCCGGCAGAACCGGTTGACGGAAACGCAGTTTGTCCGAGCCCACGAAATAATAGAGCGTACCGTCTGATGGCTTGGAGTCGAGCATCTTGAACGCAAGAATACCGGCAGCCTGCGCCATAGCTTCGATGATCAAAACACCCGGCATGATGGGATGCTCAGGGAAGTGGCCGTTGAAAAAAGGCTCGTTGACGCTGACATTCTTGTAGGCGCGAATGTTCTTGTTCTCGATATCCAGCTCGGTCACGCGATCCACCAGCAGGAACGGGTAACGATGAGGCAGGTATTCGCGAATTTCTTTGATGTCCATCATTTCGAGGGGAAGCCTGTAGTAAAGATTAGGGGTGCGTCGCGACTGCGCAGCACCCCTCTACATCAAGGAGGCAGTTTATCGACTGTGCACGCTTGATATTAAAAAGGTATCAGCCATCAGATGAGCGATTATCGGAGCAGGTCACCGTCTCGACAGCCTTTTCGAGCTTTTGCAGACGCCGCGCCATGTCATCGATCTTGCGCAGACGAGCTGCGCTCTTGCGCCACTCTGCGGCTGGCTGCATGGCCGTACCCGACGAGTAGGAACCCGGCTCGGTAATGGAATGCGTCACCATCGTCATGCCGGTGATGAAAACGCCATCGCAAATTTCGATATGCCCCACCAGACCGACACCGCCAGCCAGCATGCAGTGCTTGCCTATCTTGGTGCTTCCGGAGATGCCGACACACGCAGCCATTGCCGTGTGATCGCCAATCTGTACGTTGTGGGCGATCTGGATCTGGTTATCCAGCTTCACACCGTTGCCAATTCGCGTATCAGCCAGCGCACCACGATCAATCGCCGTGTTGACGCCAACCTCGACGTCATCACCGAGGGTCACGCCACCGATCTGTGCAACCTTGTGGTAGATACCTTTATCCTGGGCAAAGCCAAAGCCTTCGCCACCCAGCACGGCACCCGACTGGATGACCACGCGCTTGCCAATGCGCACATCATGATAAAGCGTTACCCGCGGGGCCAGCCAGCCGCCCTCACCGATCTCGCAGCGAGCGCCGATGAAACAGTGGGCACCGATAGTGACACCTGCTGCAATGCGCACACCGCTCTCGATCACAGCAAAAGCGCCAATGCTGGCAGCAGGATCAATCAGTGCGTCCTCGGCAATCACTGCCGTCGGATGAACGCCTGCGATACTTTTAGGCTTGGGATCGAAAAAATGCGAAATGCGTGCGTAGGCCAGATAAGTATCAGGAACCACCAGCGCATTACCGGCGTAACCGTCGGCGTCTGCAGGCTTGAGCAGCACGGCAGTGGCCTGGGTATCGACCAGCAATTTACGGTACTTGGGATTTGCCAGGAAACTGACTTGACCAGGGCCGGCCTCTTGCAAAGTGGCCAGCCCGGTGATTTCGATATCCTTGTCGCCACGTAACGTGGCACCAAGGAACTCGGCCAGCTGGCCGAGCTTGATGGTTATGCTCATGGTTACTTCAGCTGATTCATGCGCTCGATGACCTGGCGAGTAACGTCATATTGAGGCTTGACGTCAATCACTGCACCGCGCTCGAAAACCAGGTCAAAGCCGCCTTTCTTGATGACTTCTTCAACAGCCTGGTCCAGCTTAGGCTTGAGCTGCTTGAGCATTTCGCGGTCAGCAACGGCCTTGGCTTCGTTCAGTTCTTTGGACTGGAACTGGAAGTCACGCGCTTTTTGCTTGAATTCAAGCTCCAGACGCTCGCGCTCAGGCTGAGCCATTTTGTCACCGCCGCTCACCAGACGATCCTGAATACCCTTGGCGCTGCTTTCCAGACTTTTCAGCTTGGTCAGTTGCGGGCCGAATTTCTTCTCGGCATCGACAGCGTATTTCTTGGCAGCGTCAGATTCCAGCAAGGCCATCTGATAGTTCAGTACAGCAATTTTCATGTCGGCAAATGCAGGGCTTGCGACTAGAACGGTTGCCAGCAGTACCAATTGAGTCAACTTACGCACAATACAACTCCTACAAAATTCGTTGCGTTATCAAAGATCAGACGCTTAGAAAGTCTGACCCAGGGAGAATTGGAAGACCTGTGTTTCTGCTTCGTCGTCCGGCTTCTTGATCGGCATCGCCAAGGCGAAGCTCAAAGGACCGAGCGCAGTGATCCAGGTGACGCCGATACCCACAGAGCTGGCCATGCCGGAAAGGTCGATGTTGTTGCATTCGACATTTTTGCCACTGGCTGTCTTCCTGCTGGAATCGCAGTTTGTATCAAATACGTTGCCGACATCCCAGAATACGGAGGTGCGCAGGGAACGCTGGTCCTTGACGAATGGCAGCGGGAACATGACTTCTACGCCACCCTGCACCAGGGCATTACCACCGAACGGCAGTGGATCCTGGTCCGGATCGGCCAACGTGCCGGGTTTTGAACCGTTACTCGGCGTGCTGCGCGGACCGAGCGTGCTGTCCTTGAAGCCACGAACCGAGTTGAAACCACCGGCATAGTAGTTCTCGTAGAACGGCAGACCCGAGGTCGAACCGTAACCGTCGCCATAACCCAGCTCGGTGTGCAGACGCAGGGTGTAGTTGTCGGTGATCGGGTGGAAGTACTGAGCACGGTAATCCAGCTTGAAGAACGACAGGTCGCTGCCCGGCAAGGTGGATTCGAACACCAGGCTTTGCGAGTGACCACGGGTCGCCAGCACGCCTTTGTTCAGAGTCGATTCAGACCAGCCAATCGAGCCCTTGAAGTTCAGGTACTTGTCGCCTTCTTTTTCGACAAAGTCGAAGATCTCGTCAACGGTGTACTTGCCGGTCTTGATCTCATCCTGCTGCACGGTCAGGCCGTAGGTCAGGCGCGAGGTCTCGCTGATCGGGTAGCCGAGGTTGATACCGGCACCCAGGCTGTCTACTGCGTAGCTTGCAACATCAACGTCGAGGTCATCGTAGTTGGTGGTGCGGTAGAACGCGCTGTAACCCAGGCTGACACCGTCCGGCGTGTAGTACGGATCGACGTAGCTGAAGTTGTAACGGCTCTGGTATTCGCTGCGGGTCAGGCCGATGCTGACCTTGTTACCGGTACCGAGGAAGTTGTTCTGGCTGATCGAACCACCGAGGATCAGACCGGCGCTTTGCGCAAAGCCGACGCTGGCGGTGATCGAGCCGGATGCCTGCTCTTCAACGGCGTAGTTCACATCAACCTGATCGTCGGTGCCCGGAACAGGCGGCGTCTCGACGTTGACTTCCTTGAAGAAGCCCAGACGGTCCAGACGGGTTTTCGACTGGTCGATCAGGTAGGTCGAAGCCCAGCCGCCTTCCATCTGACGCATTTCGCGACGCAGCACTTCGTCTTCCGACTTGGTGTTACCGCGGTAGTTGATGCGGTTGACGTACGCACGCTTGCCAGGATCGACGACGAAGGTGATGTCGACCGTGTGGTCTTCGTTGTTCGGGGTCGGCACGCCGTTGACGTTGGCGAAGGTGTAGCTTTCGTTCCCCAGACGACGGGTGATCAGCTCGGACGTGGTGGTCATGACCTTGCGCGAGAACACCTGACCCGGCTGTACCAGCAGCAGGGACTTGACCTGGTCTTCAGGAACCTTCAGATCACCGCTGAGCTTGACCGACTTGACGCTGTATTTTTCGCCTTCGTTGATGTTGACCGTGATGTACACGTTCTTCTTGTCCGGCGTGATCGAGACCTGGGTCGAGGCGATATCCATGTTGATATAGCCGCGATCGAGGTAGTACGAACGCAGACGCTCAAGGTCACCCGACAGCTTTTCACGGGCGTATTTGTCATCATTCTTGAAGAACGACAGCCAGTTGCTGGTCTTGAGCTCGAACAGGTCGGTCAGGTCCTCGTCGGAGAAGACCGTGTTACCCACCACGTTGATATGCTGAATGGAGGCGACGGTGCCTTCATTGATATTGATTTTCAGGCCCACGCGGTTGCGCGGCTGTGGAACGACCTCGGCGTCAACCTCGGCAGAGTAACGGCCCTGGGCAACGTATTGGCGTTGCAGCTCGTTACGCACACCTTCAAGGGTTGCCCGCTGGAAAATTTCACCCTCGGCCAGACCGGACTGTTTCAGCCCCTTCATCAGGTCTTCGGTGGAGATGGCCTTGTTGCCTTCGATTTCGATACTTGCAACCGAAGGACGCTCGACAACGTTGATGACGAGTACGTTGCCATCGCGACCCAGCTGGATATCTTGAAAGAAACCGGTTTTGAACAGCGAACGGGTAGCATCGACCAAACGACCATCGTCCGCCTGCTCGCCTACGTTCAGCGGCAACGCACCAAAGACACTGCCGGCGGATACCCGCTGGAGGCCGTTGACACGAATATCGGAGATGGTGAAGGACTCGGCGTGAACTTCAGCGATCATCAGTGCGGAAAGAACCGCAGTTAGCAGCAGACGTTTCATGAAGTCCTTTCTTATTCCAACTGGCAATAAACAAACTGCCGCAAAATGCGGCAGATTCGCAACTCGGCAAAGCGTTACAGTCGGCCCAGATCGTTGACCAGCGCGAGCAACATTACGCCCACCACCAGACTGATACCGATCTGCGCCCCCCAACCTTGAACCTTTTCCGAAAGGGGACGACCACGCGCCCACTCGATCAGATAAAACAGCAAATGCCCCCCGTCCAGGACGGGAATGGGCAGCAAATTCAGAACACCCAGGCTAATACTCAGATAAGCGAGGAAGTTCAGAAAATCTCCGATGCCCGACTGGGCCGAAGCGCCCGCCACTTTAGCAATGGTTATCGGTCCACTCAAGTTTTTTACCGAGAGCTCGCCGAACAACATTTTCTTCAGTGAGTCCAGGGTCAGCACGCTCATGTTCCACGTGCGCTTTATACCCTCGCCCATCGCGGCGAAAGGACCATAGCTGACCTCGCGCAGCATTTCCGGTGGCCAATCGACAGCTTTTACGCCAGCCCCCAGATAACCTGCGGCCGCCTTGCCTTCGCCTTTGGCGGCGAGGGTTACAGGGACGTCCATTTGTACACCGTCACGCTCAATGCGCAGCGATACTTTTGCTTCAGGACGCTCGCGCACCCGCTCAACAACCTGCTGCCACTCATTGAGCGGCTGACCGTCCATCGAAATCAGGCGATCTCCGGTTTTAAGCCCGGCACTCTGCGCCGGACCTTTCGGGTCGATCTCTGCCAGCACCGGCAACAAGGCCGGGCGCCACGGACGAATACCCAGCGACTTGATCGGATCAGGCTCTTCAGCCCCCCTGAGCCAGTCATTGAGTACCAGTTCACGAGACGTGTCGACCGTAGAACCCTGATCCCTGAGCTTCAGCGCAATGGTGCCGCTTTCACCCAGGCGGCGGACCAATTGCAGATTGACCCCGGCCCAGCCCGACGTCGGCTCGCCATCGACTGCGACGATTTCCTGCCCGGCAGTCAGACCTGCCTGCTGAGCGATGCTTCCGGACTCCACGGCGCCGATAACCGGACGAACCTGCTCGCTGCCCATCATGGCCAGCACCCAGAAAAATGCGATGGCCAGCAGGAAATTGGCTGTCGGACCGGCGATCACGATTGCGATACGCTGCCCGACGGTCTTGCGATTGAACGACTGATCGGCAAGCTCGGGCGGGACATTGCCTTCGCGCTCGTCGAGCATTTTGACATAGCCACCCAGCGGAATTGCAGCGACCACGTACTCGGTGCCCTGACGATCACTCCAACGCAAAAGAGGCGTGCCGAAGCCTACCGAAAAACGCAGCACTTTGACGCCACAACGCCTGGCCACCCAGAAGTGGCCAAATTCGTGGAAAGTCACCAGCACGCCCAACGCAATGAGGGTGCCGAGAATCATGTATAAAGCGCTCATCAGCCTTCTCCGGGTACCGACTGGTCGGCCAGTGTGTTAATCATCACAGACTTCAAAGCCTGCCGTTGACGCACCACATCGACCCTTTCATTCAAATCCTGACGGGTCATCAGATCGCTATCGCCCGTTTCTTTCAAGCCATTGGCCCGCGAGCAAACGCGCTTTTGCATCCGCGGCAAACACCGCATCGAGCCCTTCGACCGCAGTCACAGGCTCATGATTCAGAACCTCCTCGATAATACCGGCGATTTCCAGGTAACGGATACGCCCATCAAGGAATGCAGCGACGGCCACTTCATTGGCTGCGTTAAGCATCGCAGGCGCACTGCCTCCAGCCTCTGCCGCGTGACGCGCCAGCCGCAGGCAGGGGAAACGCTCCTCGTCGGGCTTCTGAAAATCAAGCTGGCCGATACGGAACAAATCCAGAGGCGCAACACCAGAGTCTACACGTGCAGGCCAGGCCAATGCATTGGCGATGGGCGTACGCATGTCGGGATTGCCCAATTGAGCCAGTACAGAACCATCAACATAATCGACTAGCGAGTGGATCACGCTCTGTGGATGGATGACCACCTCGACCTGATCCGGCCGTGCGTCGAACAGCCAGCAGGCTTCGATCAGCTCAAGGCCCTTGTTCATCATGGTCGCCGAATCAACGGAAATCTTGCGCCCCATCGACCAGACAGGGTGAGCGCAGGCCTGTTCGGGCGTCACATTCTGCAACTGTTCGAGCGAGGTTTCGCGGAACGGCCCGCCCGAGGCGGTCAACATGATCCGCCGGACACCGACAGCACCAAGCCCGCGAGCAAAATCGCCGGGCAGACACTGGAAAATCGCATTGTGCTCACTGTCGATGGGCAACAGCACTGCACCACTCTGCCGAACAGCCTGCATAAACAGGGCGCCGGACATGACCAGCGCTTCCTTGTTGGCCAGCAAGACCTTCTTGCCCGCCTCTACCGCAGCCAGGGTTGGGCGCAGACCGGCAGCGCCGACAATGGCGGCCATAACTGCGTCGACGCGCGGGTGCGCAGCCACTTCACACAGGCCACCCTCGCCTACCAGAACCCGGGTGTCGAGCCCGGCCGCAGCGAGGTCGTCCTGCAATTTGCGGGCGGCGACCTGATCGGGAACCACGGCGTATTGCGGGGTATGCCGGACGCACAGGGCCAGCAACTCATCGAGACGACTGAAGCCTGTAAGCGCGAACACCTGATAAAGCGAAGGATGACGTGCGACGACATCCAGAGTGCTCAGACCGATAGAGCCTGTTGCACCCAGAATGGTGATGTGTTGCGGCCCACTCACATGACACCCCAGTCAGCGGCCCAGAGCAGAACAGCAAATACCGGAATGGCCGCCGTGAGGCTGTCGATACGGTCCAGCACCCCGCCGTGGCCAGGCAACAGATTGCTGCTGTCCTTGACCCCCGACTGGCGCTTGAACATGCTTTCGGTCAAGTCGCCAATCACCGAGATGAATACAATCACCGCTGCGCCGAAGAGCGCCGCAATGAACTGCGCAACCGTCCAGTCGCGGGAAAAGCCCACTGCTGCCGTGATGCCCAGACTGACCACCAGACCGCCATATACGCCCTCCCAGCTCTTGCCAGGGCTCACCTTGGGCGCCAGCTTGCGTTTGCCGAAAGCCTTGCCAGTGAAATAGGCGCCAATGTCGGCAGCCCAGACCAGCACCATCACTGACAGAATCAGCCAGTTACCCAGAGGCCACTGTTTGATCAGCACCAGCCCCTGCCAGGCAGGCAGCAAAATCAAAAGACCGATCACCAGCTTGCAGGCCGCGCTTGCCCAGTGGCTGCTGGAGTCCGGATAGGTAAGGACCAGAAAGGTCGCCACGCCCCACCAGATGACTGCTGCGACTAGCACCCAGGGCTCCAGCCCTGGCAGCAGATACATGAGGAACAGCAGAACAGCGACCACAGCCGCATAACCGACGCGCATCGACTGCGCAGCAAAACCTGCGAGCCGCGCCCATTCCCAGGCACCCAGCACGACAACCACCCCGATGAACAGGGCGAAGTACATGCCGGTCAGCAGGAAAAAACCACACAAGGCGATTGGCAACAGAATGAGTGCCGTGATGATCCGTTGTTTCAGCATTAAGCCCGGGCTCCAGCTTCTACCTGTTCGCTGGTTTTACCGAAGCGACGTTGGCGAGAAGCGAAATCTGCCAGCGCTGCGCGCATGGCATCGTGTTTGAAGTCCGGCCAGAACAGGTCGGAGAAGTACAGCTCGGCGTAGGCCAGCTGCCAAAGCAGGAAGTTACTGATGCGGTGCTCGCCACCGGTGCGGATGCACAAGTCCGGCAACGGCAGATCGCCCGTTGCCAGGCAGGTCTGCAGCAGCTCGGGGGTAATATCCTCCGGCTGCAGGTGCCCGGCCTGAACCTCGCGCGCCAGCCGCTGGGCAGCCTGTGCGATGTCCCACTGCCCACCATAGTTGGCAGCGATCTGCAGCACGAAACGGCTGTTGCCGGACGTGCGCACTTCCGCCTCGCGCATTGCAGCCTGCAGCTCGGGATGAAAGCGCGAGCGATCGCCAATAATCCGCAGGCTGATGTCGTTCTCGTTCAGGCGCTTGGTTTCGCGGCGTAGCGCCGTGAAGAAAAGCTCCATCAGCGCACCAACCTCTTCGGCAGGGCGCTGCCAGTTTTCACTGGAGAACGCGAACAGTGTCAGCACCTCAACCTTGGCTTCGGCACACACCTCGATAACGGCACGCACAGCGTCGACGCCCGCCTTATGGCCGGCAACGCCTGGCAGCAGGCGCTTCTTGGCCCAGCGATTATTACCATCCATGATAATCGCGACATGGCGCGGTACCGAAGACGGCACGGCCGGTTTTATCTTTTCCATGAAAGCGTCCGAAACCTTAAACAGCCATCAGATCAGCTTCTTTCTGCTTGACCGCAACTTCGATTTCCGCCACGAACTTGTCGGTCAGCTTTTGCACGTCGTCAGCCGCACGACGCTCTTCGTCTTCGCTGATTTCCTTCTCCTTGACCAGATCTTTCAACTGGCTCAGGGCGTCACGACGAATGTTGCGTACAGCAACACGAGCGTCTTCAGCGGCATCACGCGCCTGCTTGGTGAAGCCCTTGCGGGTTTCCTCGGTCAGGGCCGGCATGGAGATCAGCAGCAGCTCACCCAGGTTAGTCGGGTTGAAGCCCAGACCGGAGCTCTGGATAGCCTTGTCGACAGCAGCAAGCATATTACGCTCAAACGCCACGACCTGAAGAGTGCGCGAGTCCTTGACGGTCACGTTGGCAACCTGGCTCAGCGGCGTGTCGGCACCGTAATAAGGGACCATGACACCACCCAGAATGCTCGGGTGCGCCTTGCCGGTACGGATTCGGGTGAACGCGTGGGTCAGCGACTCCAGACTCTTCTGCATGCGGGTCTGAGCGTCTTTCTTGATTTCGTTGATCATTGTTGGGCTTCCTCGATCAGGGTCCCTTCAGCGCCACCATGGACGATATTCAGAAGGGCACCCGGCTTGTTCATGTTGAAGACGCGTAATGGCATCTTGTGGTCGCGACACAGGCAGATTGCGGTCAGATCCATCACGCCCAGCTTGCGATCCAGCACTTCATCGTAAGTCAGATGATCGAACTTCTCGGCATTCGGGTCCTTGAACGGATCTGCGGTGTACACGCCATCCACCTTGGTGGCCTTGAGCACTACATCGGCGTCGATCTCGATCGCACGCAGGCAGGCAGCCGAATCGGTCGTAAAGAACGGATTACCCGTACCCGCAGCAAAAATCACCACTTCCTTGGCGCTGAGATGGCGCATGGCCTTGCGGCGATCATAATGATCGGTCACACCCAGCATGGAAATGGCCGACATCACGATGGCCGTGATATTAGCGCGCTCCAGCGCATCGCGCATTGCCAGGGCGTTCATCACAGTGGCCAGCATGCCCATGTGGTCGCCTGTTACCCGATCCATACCCGCAGCACTCAAGGCCGCGCCACGGAAAAGGTTACCGCCGCCGATCACCAGGCCGACCTGAACACCGATACCGACCAGTTGGCCGACTTCCAGCGCCATACGGTCCAGCACCTTGGGGTCAATGCCGAACTCTTCCGAACCCATGAGGGCCTCACCGCTGAGCTTGAGTAGAATGCGTTTATAGCGAGCCTGATAACCACTGCCCTGCTGAGCCATTGCGAATCTCTCCTGCGGCGTTTTCTGAAAAAAATCTGTGCCGGCTATTTCAAGCCTGCGCTTACTTTAGCTTGACGCTCTGCGAGCGTCGGGAGAATGCAGCCTTGTGAGCACAATCTCCAAGGAAAATTTCCTTTTCTCTTTCGACAAAGAGGCCGCACGCGTGAGCGGGCAGCCTCTTTGGGGCGACAGTTGAAAAACCGTCTTACTGCTTGGCAGCAGCCAGCTGTGCAGCCACTTCGTCAGCGAAGTTATCAACTGGCTTCTCGATGCCGTCGCCTACTTTGAAATAGGTGAAGGAAACGATTTCAGCACCGGCTTTCTTGGCCAGATCACCGACCTTGACTTCCGGGTTCTTGACGAACGCCTGCTCGACAAGACTGGCTTCTGCCAGGAACTTGGTGATACGGCCGCCAACCATTTTTTCAACGATTTCAGCTGGCTTGCCTTTGATCTTGTCTTCGTTCAGTTGCAGGAAGACGTTTTTCTCGCGCTCGATCGCTTCGGCAGAAACTTCCGAAGGGAACAGGAACTCGGGGTTGCTTGCCGCTACGTGCATGGCGATATCTTTAGCCAGCTCGACGTCGCCACCTTTAAGGGTAACAACCACGCCAATCTTGTTGCCGTGCAGGTAAGTACCTACAACGTCGCCCTCGATACGCTTCAGGCGGCGGATGTTGACGTTTTCGCCAACCTTGCCGACCAGCACCAGACGTGCGGCTTCCTGAGCTTCGATCAGCGGAGCGACGTCAGTCAGCTTGTCAGCAAAGGCTTTTTCGACGCTTGCAGCAACGAAGGCCTTGAAGTCGTCCTGCAGAGCCAGGAAGTCGGTCTGCGAGTTGACTTCGATGATGACAGCAGCCTTGCCGTCGTCCTTGATAGCGATAGCGCCTTCAGCAGCAACGTTACCTGCTTTCTTGGCGGCCTTGATGGCGCCGGAAGCACGCATATCGTCGATTGCCTTTTCGATGTCGCCGCCAGCCTTGGTCAAGGCCTTTTTGCAATCCATCATGCCTTCGCCGGTACGCTCGCGCAGTTCTTTGACCAACGCTGCAGTAATCTCTGCCATTTCAAAATCCTCTTGGATAGGTCTTCAACCATTCCACCCGGCTCGCCGGGCGTGCAATTCTTGAAAAATCAGGGTGGCAGCAACACATGACAGCAAGGTCATGGCTACAGACCGACAAATCATTTCCTAGGTGGCAAAAAGGGGGCTAAGCCCCCTTTTCGCGTACTGAGTAAACGCCAGGCGTTTGTACTCAGCCTTCTACAGCAGCTGCAGCTGGAGCTTCTTCGACGAATACGTCGGTGCCGCCAGCAACATTGTTACGACCACGGATAACAGCGTCAGCCATCGAACCCATGTACAGCTGGATGGCGCGAATGGCGTCATCGTTGCCCGGGATGATGTAGTCAACGCCTTCCGGGCTGCTGTTGGTATCGACAACGCCGATAACCGGGATGCCCAGCTTGTTGGCTTCGGTGATCGCGATGCGCTCGTGATCAACGTCGATAACGAACAGTGCGTCTGGCAGACCGCCCATGTCCTTGATACCACCCAGGCTGCGATCCAGTTTTTCCAGATCACGGGTGCGCATCAGGGCTTCTTTCTTGGTCAGCTTGGCGAAAGTACCGTCTTCGGACTGTACTTCCAGCTCGCGCAGACGTTTGATCGACTGACGGATGGTCTTGAAGTTGGTCAGCATGCCACCCAACCAGCGATGGTCGACGTACGGCGAACCGCAACGTGCTGCTTCTTCAGCAACGATTTTGCCAGCGGAACGCTTGGTGCCGACGAACAGAATCTTGTTTTTGCCCGAAGCCAGGCGCTCAACGAAAGTCAGAGCTTCGTTGAACATAGGCAGGGTTTTTTCAAGGTTGATGATGTGAATCTTGTTACGCGCGCCGAAAATGTACTTACCCATTTTCGGGTTCCAGTAACGGGTTTGGTGACCGAAGTGCACACCGGCCTTCAGCATATCGCGCATATTGACTTGGGACATGATAGTTCCTTGATAAGTCGGGTTAGGCCTCCACGTATCCCAATGACCAACCAATGGCATCTGCCAAGGGCACCCAGGTCATCGTGTCGACACGTGTGTGGGTTTGTGCTTCTAAGGACGGACCTTGGAAAGCGGCGCATTTTATATCACAAAAGGGAAGAGAACGGAACTCCCATCAAGTTCTTGTTTTGCGGTGCTTTTAAAGCCGCATCCGTTGCCTAGATAGAAGGAAGCGATGATTACCCGGCACCGGCGGTCTGATAGAATTGCCCCTTTGCGCACCAACCGCGTGCCAGCCACGCCGAGAGATTCTGTATGACCATCACCCTCAAAACCCCGGAAGACATCGAAAAGATGCGCATCGCCGGTCGCCTGGCCGCCGATGTTCTGGAAATGATAGCGCCTCACGTAAAGCCCGGTGTGACCACCGAAGAGCTGGACCGCCTCTGCCACGATTACATCGTCAACGAGCAGCAGGCGATCCCTGCCCCGCTGAACTACAAGGGCTTCCCCAAGTCGATCTGCACCTCGATCAATCAGGTGGTCTGCCACGGCATCCCGAGCGACAAGAAGCTGAAGAACGGCGACTCGCTCAACATTGACGTTACCGTCATAAAGGACGGGTACCACGGAGACACCAGCAGGATGTTCCATGTCGGTACCGTTCCGGTATGGGCCGAGCGCCTGTCGAAAGTGACTCAGGAGTGCCTGTACAAGGCCATCGAAATCGTCAAGCCCGGCACTCGCCTGGGCGACATCGGCGCCGTTATTCAGAAACACGCTGAAAAGAACGGTTTCTCCGTGGTCCGTGAGTTCTGTGGTCACGGCATCGGCAAGGTGTTTCACGAAGAGCCGCAGGTCATGCACTTCGGCGAGGCCGGAACCGGTGTTGAACTGCAGGAAGGCATGACCTTCACCATCGAGCCGATGATCAACCAGGGACGTCCTGAAACCAAGATTCTTGGCGATGGCTGGACGGCGATCACCAAGGACCGCAAGCTCTCGGCGCAATGGGAGCACACGCTGCTGGTAACCGCTGACGGTTACGAAATCTTCACTTTACGCAGCGACGACACTATTGCACAAAAAGCCCCCTGACCGGAGGCTGCACGACTGAACACCCGACCCGACGTGAGGAATCCTGCTCCATGCCGCAAGTAGATCCAGACTTGTTCGATCGTGGCCAGTTCCAGGCCGAACTGGCCTTGAAAGCCAGCCCAATCGCTGCGTTCAAGAAGGCTATCCGCAGGGCGAAAGACGTCCTTGATGATCGCTTCAAGTCGGGGCGCGACATTCGGCGACTGATTGAGGACCGGGCATGGTTTGTAGATAACATCCTGCAGAAGGCCTGGGATCAGTTCGAATGGAGCGAAGATGCCGATATCGCCCTGCTTGCAGTGGGTGGCTACGGGCGCGGCGAGCTGCACCCGTACTCGGACATTGACCTGCTGATCCTGCTGGACAGTGATGACCACGAAGTTTTTCGCGAACCTATCGAGCGGTTTCTGACGCTGCTCTGGGACATCGGCCTGGAGGTCGGGCAAAGCGTGCGCTCTGTCAATGAATGTGCGCAGGAAGGCCTGGCCGACCTGACTGTCATCACCAACCTGATGGAAAGTCGCACCATCGCCGGCCCCGAGCATCTGCGCCAGCGCATGCTGGAAGTCACCAGCACCGAGCACATGTGGCCTAGCAAGGAGTTCTTCCTTGCCAAGCACGCCGAACAGAAAAAGCGTCATCACAAGTACAACGATACCGAATACAACCTGGAACCCAACGTCAAGGGCTCGCCCGGCGGCCTGCGCGACATTCAGACCATTCTGTGGGTTGCGCGACGCCAGTATGGCACGCTGAATCTGCACGCACTGGCAGGCGAAGGCTTCCTGTTGGGCAGCGAAAACGCCCTGCTGGCCTCCTCCCAGGAGTTTCTCTGGAAAGTGCGCTATGCGCTGCACATGCTGGCCGGACGATCAGAAGATCGGCTACTGTTCGATTATCAGGTCCGCATCGCCGGTTTGCTGGGCTATGAAGACAGTGACGCCAAGCTCGCCATAGAGCGTTTCATGCAGAAGTATTACCGCGTGGTCATGAGCATCGCCGAACTCAGCGATCTGATCATCCAGCATTTCGAAGAGGTGATTCTTTCCGACGACAGCAGCACACCACAGCCGATCAATTCGCGCTTCCAGCTGCACGACGGCTATATAGAAGCCACCACCCCGAACGTCTTCAAGCGCACCCCGTTTGCCATGATCGAGATCTTCGTGCTCATGGCCCAGCACCCCGAGATAAAGGGCGTGCGCGCCGACACCATTCGTTTGCTGCGTGAACACCGGCACCTGATCAACGATGATTTCCGTAACGATATTCGCAACACCAGCCTGTTCATCGAGCTGTTCAAGTGCGAGATCGGCATTCATCGCAACCTGCGCCGAATGAACCGCTACGGCATTCTCGGGCTGTATCTGCCGGAATTCGGCCATATTGTCGGGCAGATGCAGCACGACCTGTTCCACATCTATACCGTCGATGCGCACACGCTGAATCTGATCAAGCACCTGCGCAAGCTGCAATACACCGAAGTGTCGGAAAAATTTCCGCTGGCCAGCAAAATCATGGCTCGACTGCCAAAGCCGGAGCTGATCTACTTGGCCGGGCTGTACCACGACATTGGCAAGGGCCGTGGCGGCGATCACTCGGAACTGGGCGCAATAGATGCACAGGCGTTCGGTACGCGCCATCATCTGCCCGACTGGGACACCCGCCTTATTGTCTGGCTGGTGAGCAACCATCTGGTCATGTCGACCACAGCACAGCGCAAGGACCTTTCAGATCCACAGGTCATCCACGATTTCGCCCAGTTCGTTGGCGACGAAGTGCATCTTGACTATCTGTATGTGCTGACCGTTGCCGACATCAACGCGACCAACCCGACTCTCTGGAATTCGTGGCGCGCCAGCCTGCTGCGCCAGTTGTACACCGAGACCAAGCGCGCCTTGCGCCGCGGCCTGGAAAACCCGGTTGATCGCGAAGAGCAGATCCGTCGCACCCAGACCGCAGCGCTGGACATCCTGGTACGCAACGGCACTGACCCTGACGATGTAGAGCAACTCTGGTCAGCGCTGGGAGACGATTATTTCCTGCGCCACACCGCTGGCGACGTCGCCTGGCACAGCGATGCCATCCTGCAGCAGCCAGCCGACGGCGGCCCGCTGGTGCTGATCAAGGAAACCACTCAGCGGGAATTCGAGGGCGGCACGCAGATATTCATTTACGCCCCGGACCAGCATGATTTCTTCGCTGTGACCGTGGCGGCGATGGACCAGTTGAACCTGAACATTCATGACGCGCGCATTATCACGTCCAGTAGCAAGTTCACACTCGACACCTATATCGTCCTCGACAACGAGGGCGGTTCGATCGGTGACAATCCGGAACGTGTTCAGGAAATCCGCAACGGCCTGACTGAAGCGTTGCGCAACCCGGATGATTACCCGACGATCATCAAGCGCCGCGTGCCTCGCCAGCTCAAGCATTTTGCTTTCGCACCGCAAGTCACCATTCACAACGACGCCCAGCGCCCGGTGACGGTACTTGAACTGCTGGCACCTGACCGCCCTGGCCTGCTGGCGCGCATCGGCAAGATCTTCCTGGAGTTCGATCTGTCATTGCAGAATGCCAAGATTGCGACCCTGGGCGAGCGCGTGGAAGACGTCTTCTTCATCACCGACGCGAACAATCATCCGCTGTCCGATCCACAGTTGTGCAGCCAGTTGCAGGACGCAATCGTCAAGCAACTGAGCGTCAACTCAGAGCCCGGCCATGATTTACGGATCAGCATATGACCACTCGGCCAAACGAATCGACTCAACGCAGCCCATTGAGGAACACCCCACATGAATAACGCCATGCAACTGCTTCAGCCTTACCCTTTCGAGAAGCTGCGCGCCTTGCTGGCCGGCGTAACGCCCAACCCGGAAAAGCGCCCTGTTGCATTATCGATTGGTGAGCCGAAGCACCGCTCACCCGATTTCGTCGCCAAGACACTGGCAGACAACCTCGATCAGATGGCGGTTTACCCGACCACGCTGGGTATCCCGGCACTGCGCGAAGCCATTGCCGGCTGGTGCAACCGCCGATTCGGCGTACCACAGGGCTGGATCGATCCGGCACGCAATGTATTGCCGGTCAATGGCACACGCGAAGCGCTGTTCGCCTTCACCCAGACAGTGGTCAAGCGTAGCGATGACGGCCTGGTGATCAGCCCGAACCCGTTTTATCAGATCTATGAAGGCGCCGCCTTTCTGGCCGGAGCCCAGCCTCACTACCTGCCATGCCTGAGCGATAACGGTTTCAACCCCGATTTCGACGCAGTCAGCGCGGACACCTGGAAGCGCTGCCAGATCCTGTTCCTGTGCTCGCCGGGTAACCCGACCGGAGCACTGATTCCGGTTGAGACCCTGAAAAAACTCATCGCCCTGGCCGACGAACATGACTTTGTCATTGCTGCGGACGAATGCTACAGCGAGCTGTACTTTGATGAGCAGACTCCACCGCCTGGCTTGCTCAGCGCCTGCGTCGAGCTGGGTCGCCAGGATTTCAAGCGTTGCGTGGTGTTCCACAGCCTGTCCAAGCGTTCCAACCTGCCAGGCCTGCGTTCAGGTTTTGTGGCAGGTGATGCAGACATTCTCAAGGCCTTCCTGCTGTATCGCACTTATCACGGCTGCGCCATGCCGGTACAGACTCAACTGGCCAGCATCGCTGCCTGGAATGACGAGGAGCACGTACGCGCGAACCGTGACTTGTACCGTGAAAAATTCGATGCCGTGCTCGACATCCTCACGCCAGTGCTCGACGTCCAGCGCCCGGACGGAGGGTTTTACCTGTGGCCTAATGTCGGCACCGATGATGCTGCATTTTGCCGAGACCTGTTCATCGATCAGCATGTGACTGCAGTGCCGGGTTCGTACCTTTCCCGCGAGGTGGATGGCGTCAACCCGGGTGCCGGCCGGGTTCGCCTGGCGCTCGTGGCACCTCTGGCCGAGTGCGTCGAAGCCGCCGAACGTATCCGCGCATTCCTGAGCAAATAAAAAGCCAAGCTTCAGGAGGACAGCCCCGCCGCACGCGATGTGCGGCGGGGTAATTAGTTACCACCTGCTACACCCTGCACAAACGTACCTTCAGCCTTCATTTTTCAGGCTTCCTGACAGGAAGCGAACTACGATGAAGGTCAATCTCATGCCTGCACCCGCCACACAGAACATAACGCTGCCTGCATCCTGCGCCATGCGCAGTGCAAAGAATCATCAGGCCGCTTACGAAGCCGCCATTCGCGAAAACCCAGCCAACGCAGCAATCACTCCTGCTTGCGAATCAGGAATGGGCTATGGCTGCGAAGAGTCAACGCACACGGCACGCCTTCTGGTGTCGTTCAGCAAATACTGGGCACGCGGGCGGACCTTGAAAATTCTTTTCCAGCAACACTCTTCTGCCAGTCTGACAACTCCCATTGTCGAAGCGGCGAAGAGATGGCTGCCTCACATAAATCTGAAGTTCGAGTTTGTGACAGACGGGGCCAGCGATATTCGAATAGGCTTCAACGAGCATCTGAACTGGAGCGCCATAGGGACTGATGCCCTGCTGACAAAGCAGAATGAAACCACCATGGAATTCAACGTCAAAGAGCTGTTCACGACAGACCTGAAACCCATGCCGGACTTGACGCGCATCGTGCTCCATGAATTCGGGCACGCCTTGGGAGCAGTTCACGAGCACCAGCATCCTCAGGCAAACATCCCCTGGAACGAACCGCTTCTACGCCCCCTGCTTTTACAATCCGGATTGACTGACGAAGAAATCAATACCAATTTTTTCGACAAGTACGAAGCTGCTGATTTCTACTATTCGGCTTACGACCGTGATTCCGTCATGCATTACGATATTCCCAACGGCCTGACCCTTGGCGACTTTGAAATTATCAACACAGGAAAGACGCTCAGCCCTGACGACATCAAAGTGATGGGGTCCATATACCGGGACGAAGAGCACTCAACGCTTGAAACGCTCTGACAGGACATCGTAAAGAAAATACAGATCGTCAGGCAGTGACGCGGAAGCAGTGCCTGCAAGGCGCGGGGTGATAGCCCTGCGGAATTCGCCAGTAACCGCATTTGAGCCATCGCGCCGCGTACGCCACCCCGTGTGGCGCGATGGCTTTACAGCGATACCGGTCACTGTCGTGTTCGCAATTTTTCCGCAACCCACCCGACCGCCCAACTCACCGGGTCATGGGACTGCATGGGCAATAACGGCTTTCCTTCACGCGCGGCCAGCCTGCCTTGCGTCTCAGCCTCACCATGAATCCAGATCGTACTTTGCTTGAACCCCTCGGCACGTTGACGTTCCCTGTAATAACGTTGCCGGACAAGCGCTTCTTGACGCTTCCTCTCTTGTTCAGACATAACGCACCCAGCCTTTAAATGGAAAGCAATAATTGCCCGCCAAGGCCTGCCACTCAAGCGTGGGAGGGTGAAGTTTTCTTAATGATGGTTAGCGTTATTATCTAGTTTTTGTTCAGTCTCTGTACCAATCCTGTCACAACACGGCGCGGCCTGACGTGGCATAATAGCCGGCTAAATTGCGAGGAGAGAAAGTGGGGAGTATCGAGCAAGATCAGCCACCCCACCCCAAAACAATGACTTACACTCTATTTGGTATCAAAGCCTGCGACACCATGAAGAAGGCTCGCACCTGGCTCGACGATAATTCCGTGAGCTACGAATTTCATGACTACAAGACACAGGGCATCGACCGGGAACACCTCACGCACTGGTGCAATGAACACGGCTGGCAGGTAGTGCTGAACCGCGCAGGCACCACCTTTCGCAAGCTCGATGACGGACAAAAGGCCGATCTCGATCAGGCGAAAGCCATAGAACTGATGCTCGCGCAGCCGTCCATGATCAAGCGTCCGGTGCTTGATCTGGGCAATAAAACCCTGATCGGCTTCAAGCCCGACCTGTATGCAGCGGCTTTACAGTAAGCAAGAGCGCTACTGAAAGCCCCTAGATAAAGCCAAGAGGTATTTACATGTCCACTACCCTGTTCAGCCTGGCCTTCGGCGTCGGCACTCAAAACCGTCAAGGCTCATGGCTCGAAGTATTTTACGCTCAGCCGCTGATCAATCCTTCCGCAGAACTGGTCGCGGCCATCGCGCCTGTTCTGGGTTACACCAGCGGCAATCAGGCAATCACCTTCAATGTGGACCTGGCCTACAAGCTGGCCGAAGCGGTCAAATCCGTGGACGCGACCCAGGCCGCGCTGCTGACTCGTCTGGCGGAAAGCCAGAAGCCGCTGGTTGCTACCCTGCTGGCTGAAGATGCAACACTGACGTCGACTCCAGAGGCCTACCTCAAGCTGCACCTGCTGTCGCATCGCCTGGTCAAGCCGCACGGCCTGAACCTGGCAGGTATCTTCCCGTTGCTGCCAAACGTAGCCTGGACCAGCCAGGGTGCGGTCGATCTCGCCGAACTGGCCGAACGCCAGCTTGAAGCACGCCTCAAAGGCGAACTGCTGGAAGTGTTCTCGATCGACAAATTCCCGAAAATGACCGACTACGTCGTACCGAGTGGCGTTCGTATCGCTGACAGTGCTCGTGTGCGTCTGGGCGCTTACATCGGCGAAGGCACCACCGTCATGCACGAAGGCTTCGTCAACTTCAATGGCGGCACCGAAGGCCCGGGCATGATCGAAGGCCGCGTTTCTGCAGGCGTATTCGTCGGCAAGGGCTCTGATCTGGGTGGCGGCTGCTCGACCATGGGCACGTTGTCGGGCGGCGGCAACATCATCATCAAGGTTGGCGAAGGCTGCCTGATCGGTGCCAACGCCGGCATCGGTATCCCGCTGGGCGATCGCAATACAGTGGAATCGGGTCTGTATGTGACAGCCGGCACCAAGGTCGCGCTGCTCGATGAAAACAACGAACTGGTCAAGATCGTCAAGGCACGCGAGCTGGCAGGTCAGAACGACCTGTTGTTCCGTCGCAACTCGCAGACCGGCGCAGTGGAATGCAAAACCCACAAGTCGGCCATCGAGCTGAACGAAGCACTGCACGCTCACAACTGATGCTGTGTGCGGGTTCAAGGCTGCGGCCTTGAACCCGCCTCCACACGCTGGACGAACAATGCCCCTCATTTCTCCCTGGCGTGGCGACTTCCCCGCTATCGCCGCCCTGCAACGGCAAGGCCAGACCTATCTGGACAACGCCGCCACCACGCAAAAACCCCAGGCGCTGATCGGTGCCCTGACTCATTACTACGTCAACGGTGCCGCCAACGTGCATCGTGCCCAGCATCTGCCGGGCGCACACGCCACCCAGGCGTTTGAAGCCAGCCGTGGCAAGGCCGCGCACTGGCTGAATGCCGGCGAGAGCGGACAAATCATCTTTACCCACGGGGCCACTTCTGCGCTCAACCTGCTGGCCTATGGGCTGGAGCATGGTTTCACTGCGGGCGACGAGATCGCCATTAGCGCACTGGAACATCACGCCAACCTGCTGCCGTGGCAGCAACTGGCTCAGCGCCGCGGCCTGAAACTGGTGATACTGCCACTCGATCCCGATGGCGTGATCGACTGCCATGCTGCGGCCAGCCTGATCGGCCCTCGCACGCGTCTGCTCGCAGTCAGTCAGTTGTCCAACGTGCTCGGCACCTGGCAGCCGCTCGCCCGCCTTATCGCACTGGCGAAGGCGCAAGGTGCGCTCACGGTGGTGGACGGATCACAAGGTGTGGTGCATGGGCGCCATGATGTACAGGCACTGGGCTGCGACTTTTATGTATTTTCCAGCCACAAGCTTTATGGCCCTGAAGGGCTTGGTGTGCTGTACGGACGCAACGACGCGCTACCGAGCCTGACGCACTGGCAGTTCGGCGGCGAGATGGTGCTGACCACTGATTACCAGCACGCGAAATTTCGCCCGGCACCGCTGGGCTTTGAAGCGGGCACCCCGCCCATCGCCAGCGTGATCGGTCTGGGCGCTACGCTGGCTTACCTGGAAAGCCTTGATCATCAGGCGGTCGCGGAACACGAAGCAAATCTGCACCGTCGCCTGCTTGAAGGACTGCAAAAGCGTGAAGGTATTCAGGTGTTGGGTTCACCAGACCTGGCGCTGGCCAGCTTCGTCGTGGAAGGCATACACAACGCCGATCTGGCTCATCTACTGACCGAACAGGGTATTGCCGTGCGCGCTGGTCGTCACTGCGCGATGCCACTGTTCGATACGCTCGGCCTGCCCAGCGCAATTCGTGTTTCGCTGGCGCTCTACAATGATTCAGATGACTTGCTGCGGTTTTTCAGCGCACTGGATCAAGCACTGGAGCTGCTTCGATGAGCCTTCCCGCATTGGCGCAGACCGCGCTCGACAGTTTTTCCCAGCCACAGAGCTGGGAACAGCGCGCACGCCTGCTCATGCAATGGGGGGATCGCCTCCCCTCGTTGAGCGACGAAGAAAAGACGGGCGACAATCTGGTACACGGCTGCGAAAGCAAGGTCTGGCTGACGGGCGAAGTCAGCGCAGGAGCCTGGCTGTTCCGGGCCAGCAGCGACGCCCGGCTGATTCGTGGTCTGGTGGCGCTGCTGCTGGCCCGCGTTAACGGTCTGTCGGCTCCGGAGCTGGAAGCCGTAAACTTGCCCGACTGGTTCGGTCAGTTGGGCCTTGGTCGCCAGCTCTCACCGTCACGCAGCAACGGCCTGAATGCCGTGCTGCAGAGGATGCGTCAGTTGACTCAAGCCTGATCGGGCGCTGCAATCGCTGGCTTGATCCGTTCCGAAGGCCGTCGCGCACCTGCTACCAGCTTGTCCACTGCACGCGTGGCGGCGACCATGCCGAACGTGGCAGTGACCATCATCACCGCGCCGAAGCCGCCTGCACAGTCAAGCTTTACGCCCTCACCGACGAACTTCTTTTCCAGGCAAATGCTGCCATCAGGCTTGGGGTAGCGCAGTTGCTCACTGGAAAACACGCAAGGCACGCTGTAGTGGCGGTTCGGTGTGCGTGAAAAGCCATAGTCGCGACGCAAAGTGGAACGGACCTTGGAAGCCAGCGGGTCGTTGAACGTGCGGTTCAGATCGGATATCTGAATCAGGGTCGGATCAATCTGCCCACCGGCACCACCGGTGGTGATCATCTGGATCTTGCGCCGTTTGCACCACGAAATCAGCGCTGCCTTGGCGTTGACGCTGTCGATACAGTCAATCACGAAATCCATGTCCGGGGTGATGCACTCAGCCATCGTATCGCGGGTCACGAAATCAGACACCGCATGCACGATGCAATCAGGATTGATCGCGCGAATTCGCTCGGCCATCACTTCGACCTTCGGCCGACCGACCGTGCTGTCCAATGCATGCAATTGGCGGTTGCTGTTGCTGACACAGACATCGTCCATGTCAAACAGCGAAATCTCGCCAACGCCACTGCGCGCCATCGCTTCCGCCGCCCACGAGCCCACGCCGCCGATACCGACCACCGCCACATGAGCCGCGTGCAGGCGCGCCAGCCCTTCAATGCCGTACAAACGGGCGATGCCAGCGAAACGTGGATCTTCTGCGCTCATGATCAATACCTCAAAAACCGGCGCGCATTATAGGGGTTTGTCGGGGGTTAAGGCACCCGGCTTGTCGCCCCGTCGGGATCAGGGCTGACGGGGCAAAAACTATCTGTTCTGCAAAGACAGCATAGAAAAAAGTCTAAGCAGTCGAAACGTCCAACACATCAAAGCCGCTAGGGTTAATGGACGCGACAGGGAGTCGCGGTATAGAGACACCGCATGGAGCACGTTTCAGACATGGATGAATATTCAAACAAGGCAGGCACGTGGCTGAAAAACCTGTTCAAAACCAGGTTCAACTATCCGCCCAACTGGCCTGCAATGATCTCTGGCGTGGCCTACGCCCCTTTTCGACCGGGCCAAAGCCCCTACAAACAGATTTTTCCGACGCGTGATCAGATAAGAGAAGACCTGCTGCTACTTCGAAGCATTACCCGGAATATAAGAACTTACTCGGTGGAAGGGACATTGATGCATATCCCCGAACTCGCCGAAGCACTGGGCATGAATGTCACGCTTGGCGTGTGGATAACAGAGGATGAAACGCACAATATCGAGGAAATAAATGCAGGGATCGAGCTCGCCAACCGTTACTCCAGCGTGCAACGCCTGGTCTTGGGAAATGAAGTCCTGTTTCGTGAAGATGTTCCCATCGACCTGCTTATTCTCTATCTGCAGACCGCACGACGCGCCGTCAATGTGCCTGTTTCGACCTCCGAGATATGGACACAATGGTACGAGACGCCGGAACTCGTCAGGAATGTCGACTTCATTGCCGCCCATATTTTGCCTTTTTGGGAAGGCGTTTCAGCGCTGGACGCGACCGCGATCACTCTGGCACACGCGAACGAACTGAGAACGAGATTCCCCGACACCCCCCTCATACTTTCCGAGATTGGCTGGCCGAGCAAGGCCATCGCCAAGAGGCGGATGACGACCTCTGACGCAGAGCACTCGATATACCTGCGCAACCAGATTCCATTACTGGATCAGCACGGCCATGACTATTTCGTGATAGAAGCCTTCGATCAGCACTGGAAGACTGAAGAAGGTCTGCCCGGGCCTAATTGGGGTTTGTTCGATGCAAAGCGCAGATTAAAACTGCACATCAACGGCCCGGTAAAATGCCGGTCAACATGCTCTCGGAAATACTCAGGCTTATCACCCGCCTTAAACCGGAGTCGTGGCCTACAGGCGCCTTGATAATCGTGCTGGCTTATTGCGTATTGTCAGGGTTCGGCATGCACTACTCACAGCCACTGCCCGCCTGGCTCGCGCTGCCTGTTGCCTTTATCTGGGCTGCCAGCATACTGACTTACACAGGTATCGAAACGCATGAGTTCCTCGAAGCCTGCTGGGGGACGGATGCCCCACGCTCTTTCTACCCCCACCATAGCCCTGTTGACCCCACCCCGAAAGTTTCCCTGCATACAACGAACCTCCGGACATGGTGAAACGGACGCTCGACTCGTTGCAAACGCTGGAGTACCCGGACTTCGAAGTGCGGGTCATCGACAACAATACTCAGGACCTGGCCATATGGAAGCCTATCGAGCTCTATTGTCAACAACTCGGCCCTCGGTTCCGGTTTTTTCATGTCAATCCACTTCCCGGATTCAAAGCGGGTGCACTTAACTACCTTCTGAGGCATACCGCTGAAGACGCAGAAGTGGTGGCAGTGGTCGACGCTGATTACTGCGTCCATCGACAGTGGCTCAAGCATATGGTGCCGCACTTTATGGACCCCAAGATTGCAGTCATTCAATCGCCACAGGATTATCGCGACGGTCACGAAAGCCTGTTCAAACGTTGCTGTCAGGCCGAGTACCGAGGCTTTTTCAACATCGGCATGGTCATCCGTAACGATCAAGATGCAATGATCCAGCACGGCACCATGACACTGATCCGCCGATCAGCACTGGACCGGCTGGGCTGGGCGCAATGGTGCATATGCGAAGATGCCGAACTTGGCCTGCGTATGCTGGAGCATGGCGCTGTATCCGACGATAGGCAAGGCGGTACTGTCGGGGCTCGTCACATCAGGCATGCCGTTCTTTAGAACGCCCAAACACACTTCCGGAAACCTGATCGGGCAAACCCTTCTCGATGTAAAAGAAGAACTGTCTACCGTGCTGATCTCATGGATCACGATTATGCTTTTAATCACACACAAAGCATTCATCAGCATGAATTCAGGTTTCTGGATAGCCATGCTCTTGGCTCAATCACTCCCTTACCTGGCGGCAGTGGTCATGGCAATACTGTCGGCTCTCGCAAACCGCTCGGCGCGGCCCGCAATCTGACCTATCCACAGCGCACAATAAACGACGGCCCCAGGTCGTCGTTTTGCTTTAAGATATCCGCCTTTTCGCGCCCAAAGTCTTGCTACCGGAGTTCTGTACATGACTGCCTCTACCGACCTGTCGCCCACCCTTCAACTTGCCTGCGATCTGATCCGCCGCCCGTCAGTGACGCCGGTCGATGCAGACTGTCAGGCAGTGATGATGCAACGCCTGGGCAATGCCGGCTTCAAGCTGGAGCCCATGCGTATCGAAGACGTCGATAACTTCTGGGCCACACACGGCACTACCGACGGCCCGGTACTGTGTTTCGCAGGTCATACGGACGTGGTTCCTACCGGTCCGGTGGAGAACTGGCAGAGCGACCCGTTCGATGCGTTGATCGACGAGCACGGCATGCTCTGCGGACGCGGCGCAGCAGACATGAAAGGCAGCCTGGCAGCCATGCTGGTGGCCGCCGAGCGCTTTGTAGCCGATCACCCGAATCACAACGGTTCGGTGGCATTCCTGATCACCAGTGACGAAGAAGGCCCGGCGCACCACGGCACCAAGGCTGTTGTCGAACGTCTGGCAGCGCGCAAGGAGCGTCTGGACTGGTGCATCGTCGGCGAACCTTCGAGCACCACGCTGGTGGGCGATGTGGTCAAGAACGGCCGTCGTGGTTCGCTGGGCGCCACCCTCACTGTGCGCGGCAAACAGGGCCATGTGGCTTACCCGCATCTGGCGAAGAACCCTATTCACCTTGCAGTTCCGGCACTTGCCGAACTGGCCGCAGAACACTGGGACCACGGTAACGATTTCTTCCCGCCGACCAGCTTCCAGATCTCCAACCTGAACGCCGGCACGGGTGCAACCAATGTCATCCCGGGCGATCTGGTGGCAGTGTTCAACTTCCGTTTTTCGACCGAGTCGACCGTCGAAGGCTTGCAGCAGCGCGTTGCCGCCATCCTCGACAAGCACGAGCTGGACTGGCACGTGAACTGGGCGTTGTCCGGCCTGCCGTTCCTGACCGAGCCGGGCGCACTGCTGGATGCCGTATCGTCCAGCATCAAAAGCGTCACGGGCCGCGACACCAAAGCCTCGACCAGCGGCGGAACCTCCGACGGCCGATTCATCGCAACCCTGGGTACGCAAGTGGTTGAACTGGGGCCGGTCAATGCGACGATTCACCAGGTCAACGAGCGAATTCTGGCCAGCGACCTCGATGTGCTGACCGAGATCTACTACCAGACTCTGGTCAAGTTGCTCGCCTGATGCTGACCTGCCCGATCTGCTCTGCGCCGCTCAGTACCGCCGACAACGGCGTGGTATGCCCGGCCAACCACCGCTTCGACCGTGCACGTCAGGGGTATCTGAACCTGTTGCCGGTGCAGCACAAGAACAGCCGCGACCCCGGCGACAATCAGGCCATGGTTGAAGCACGGCGGGACTTCCTCAACGCCGGGCATTACGCCCCGGTAGCCCGGCGGCTGGCTGAACTGGCCGCCGAGCGCTCCCCCTCGCGCTGGCTGGACATCGGCTGCGGCGAAGGTTATTACACCGCGCAAATAGCCGAGGCCTTGCCCCACGCCGATGGCTATGCGCTGGACATCTCCCGCGAAGCGGTGAAGCGCGCCTGCCGTCGTGACCCCAGGCTGACCTGGATGGTTGCCAGCATGGCCCGTGTTCCCTTGCCGGATGCCAGCTGCCAGTTTCTGGCCAGTGTGTTCAGCCCGCTGGACTGGCTTGAAGCCGAACGCTTGCTGACGCCGGGCGGAGGACTGATGCGGGTCGGCCCGACCAGTGAACATCTCATGGAGCTGCGTCAGCAGCTTTACGATGAGGTCCGCGACTATGCCGACGACAAGCACCTGTCTCTGGTGCCACCCGGTATGCAGTTGCAACACAGCGAAACACTGCGCTATACGCTGAAGCTGATCGACGGCCAGTCCCGTGCCGATCTGCTGGCCATGACGCCTCACGGGTGGCGCGCCAGCGCCGAGCGCCGGACTGCCGTCATTGAGCAATCAGGACCTTTCAAGGTCACCGTTTCCATGCGCTACGATTATTTCGTGCTGCAATAAGCATTCAACAGAGGCACCCATGCGCCAACCCGATATCGAGATATACCTGAAAGACGAAGACGTCGACCACAAGGCCATTGCCCAATGGCTGAGCGTCGCACTGGGCCCGTGCAGTGACTGGAACCAGAAAGGCCAGACCTGGAAGTGCAAGGCCGACAATGTGACCGTAACCTGGCTGCCCAGAGCAGTCGGCAAATGGAACAGTCTGCACCTGGACAGCGATCAGACCCCGTGGGAAGACGACATCGCCTGCGCCCGCTCGGCATTCAACGCCTTGAACGTCGAAGTGCGTTGCGCACCCGGCACCTGGGTTGAAGAAGAAAGCGATGAAACCGCCGACCGCTGGATACGCGTCAGCGCCGATGGCGAGGAAGAAATCACCTGGCGCACTTCGTAAGCCTTTCGCAGCGACGGTATCAGGATGTGCCGTCGCGGCTCTCGAAGGTGGCCGCTCAGTCTTTACTCTTCTACATACACCAGGCTTTTTGCCGATCGCTTCGGGATACGTCACACTGACGCCCATCTCGGGCAGCCGCCCGTCCCTTACTCAGCAGAAGCCGTATGACCCGTTCTCCGTTCCGTCGTCTTGTGTTCGGCACCCTGCGCCGATTGTTGTATGTCTGGGTGCGCTCGGAAACCATCAATCAGTCGTCTTTTACGCTCAACCTGGACCGTAGCCGTCCGGTGTTCTATGCCCTGCAGTCGCCGTCTATAAGCGATCTGGCGGTGATCGACACCGAATGTCGCAAGGCTGGCCTGCCGCGCCCCGTACTGTCGGTAGCGGTCGGCAACCTGATAGAGCCTGCTGCATTCTTTTACCTGACCCCGGCGCCTGACTGGCTTGGCCGCCAGGACAAGCGCGGCGCACCGCCGACACTGGAACGTCTGGTCGCAGCCGTGAGCCAGAACCCCGGCGAAGATGCGCAGATCATCCCGGTCAGCGTGTTCTGGGGCCAGTCACCTGACCGCGAGTCCAGCGCCTGGAAACTGCTATTCGCCGACAGCTGGGCAGTGACCGGCCGCTTGCGCCGTCTGGTCAGCATCCTGATTCTGGGCCGCAAGACCCGCGTGCAGTTTTCCGCACCGATTCACATGCGCGAACTGGTGGGTGAAAACAAAGGTTACGAACTGACCTTGCGCATGACACAGCGTCTGCTGCGCGTGCACTTTCGCAACCTGAAAAGCGCGGTCATCGGCCCGGACGTTTCGCACCGGCGCACCGTGGTCAAAGGACTGCTGGACGAGCCGCTGGTCAAGCAGGCGATCATCGAAGAAGCCGAACGGGAGAACATCACGCAGGACAAGGCGCGGGACCGGGCGCTGAGCTACGGCAACGAGATCGCCTCGGACTATACCTATTCCGTTATCCGCTTCATGGAAGTCGTCCTCAGCTGGTTCTGGAACAAGATTTACGACGGCATCAAAGTCAGCCACATCGAAGGCGTGCAGGAAGTCGCGCCAGGGCATGAAGTCATTTACGTCCCCTGTCACCGTAGCCATATCGATTACCTGCTGCTGTCCTATCTGCTGTTTCGCAACGGGCTCACGCCGCCGCACATCGCTGCCGGCATTAACCTGAACATGCCGGTCGTCGGCAGCCTGCTGCGCCGTGGCGGGGCGTTTTTCATGCGCCGCACATTCAAGGGAAACCCGCTGTATACGGCGGTTTTCACCGAGTACCTGCATACGCTGTTCATCAAGGGTTTCCCGGTCGAATACTTTGTCGAAGGCGGCCGATCGCGGACCGGGCGCATGTTGCAACCGAAAACAGGCATGCTTGCCATCACCCTGCGCAGCTTCCTGCGCAACTCGCGGATGCCGATTGTGTTCGTTCCGGTGTACATCGGCTACGAGCGCGTGCTGGAAGGCCGTACTTATCTGGGCGAATTGCGCGGAGCGACCAAGAAGAAAGAGTCGATCTTCGACATCTTCAAAGTCATCGGTGCGCTGAAGCAGCGTTTCGGCCAGGTATCGGTGAACTTCGGTGCCCCCATCAAGCTGGCCGAGTTCCTTGACGGCGAACAACCGGACTGGCGCGAGCAGGAGTTGGCGCCGCAATTTCGCCCGGAATGGCTGAGCGAAACCACTCATCGGCTGGGTGAACGTGTAGCCCAGCACCTGAATGAAGCCGCCGCCGTCAACCCGATGAATCTGGTTGCTGTGGCCTTGCTGTCAACGCAAAGGCTGGCGCTGGACGATCAGGCCATGGAACGTGTTCTCGACCTCTACCTGACGCTGCTGCGCGCTGTACCGTACTCACCGCACACCACGCTGCCGGAAGGCGACGGGCGCTCGCTGATCGAGCACGTCAAAGGCATGGACCTACTCGCCGAACAAAAAGATGCACTGGGCAAAATTCTGTACCTCAACGAACAGAATGCGGTCCTGATGACGTACTACCGCAACAACGTCTTGCACATCTTTGCCCTGCCCTCACTGCTGGCAAGCTTTTTCCAGAGTTCGTCGCGCATGAGCCGCGACCAGATCCTGCGCTACACACGTGCGCTGTATCCGTTCCTGCAATCGGAACTGTTCATTCGCTGGCCGCTGAGCGAGCTGGATGAGGTGGTCGATCAATGGCTGGCTGCGTTCGTCGAGCAAGGCTTGCTGCGCTTCAAAAAGGACGTCTATGTGCGTCCGGAGCCCAGCTCCCGCGAGTTCGTGCTGCTAACCCTGTTGTCACGGGCCATCGCGCAGACCCTGCAGCGCTTCTACATGGCAATCGCCTTGTTACTCAACAGTGGACAGAACACATTGAGCGCCGAACAGCTGGAAGACCTGTGCACGGTCATGGCCCAGCGCCTGTCTATTCTGCATGGCCTTAACGCACCGGAGTTCTTCGACAAGAGTCTGTTCCGCCACTTCATCCAGACCTTGCTGGACCTGGGCGTGCTGCGCAAGGACAGCGCCGGCAAACTGAGTTATCACCCAATGCTGGGCGAACTGGCAGAAGGTGCGGCAAAGCGGGTGTTACCGGCCGAAATCCGTCTGTCGATACGGCAAGTGGCGTTACACAGCAATGAAGAAGAGCAGGATGCGGGAAATGATCAAGGCGCAGCGTAGGGTTTTTCCGCAATTAGCCGGGGATCTTTAGACGAGCGTTTTATGCTCCCCGGCCGCTGCTAAGGTGTGGTTTGTACCCATGACTGGTACTCATCACACTCAATAAGGAAATTGAAATGTCCAGCGAACCCCTAGTACGTCTTCAGGGTGAAGTTTATTACCTGCCACGCATCTCTCTGCCAACTGGCAGCAAGTTGACTGTCACCCTGAGTGACATCAGCCTGGCTGATGTGCCAGCCACTGTCATTGACGCCCGCGAAACACAGATTGCCCAGCAAGCGCCATTGCCATTTGAACTGGGCTATGCCGCAGGTCGTTATCCTGTTCAGGGTCATACCTATGCACTGTCGGCACGAATCGAACATGACGGCAAACTTGTCTGGATCAACGACACTGTTCATCCCGTTGAACTGACCGATCAGGACCAGAGCGGTCTGAAGATCAAGGTCATTCAAGTGAACGGTTGATTGTTCTTTGCTGCAAAGGCTTTCAACAACGGCGCGTTTTCAACGCGCCGTTTTTGTTTTTGTTGCTGCGCACCGCATCATTTCCATCGGCACTAAACAGCACTGTTTCTTTTCGGGCTTCGGGTGGATACAGCAAGTTCCTGATACGCTTGATCCCGTACCCATTTCTCACAAGGACGCTCTCATGCCTCGCTTTTCGTTCACCTTCGCTGGTCTATGCGCCGGTCTACTGCTGTCGGCCAACGTCTTCGCCCTTTCGCTGAACGACCTCTCGCAATCGGATGCGACCGGTGGCCTCAAAGACGCGCTGACCCAAGGCGCACAGGTCGCGGTCAAACAGCTCGGTGTTCCCGGCGGTTTCAGCAAGAATGAAGCGGTGCGTATCGAGCTGCCAGGCAAACTCGGTCAGGTTGCGAAAAAAATGAAAATGCTCGGCATGGGTGCTCAGGTCGATCAGCTGGAAACCAGCATGAACCAGGCCGCCGAAGCTGCAGTGCCTCAGGCTCAAGCGTTGTTGGTAGACGCAGTGAAAAAGATGAGCGTGACCGACGCCAAGGCCATTTTAAGCGGCGGGAAGGACTCGGCAACCCAGTACCTCAACAGCACCAGCCGCGAACAGATCCGTGCCAAATTCCTGCCTATCGTCAAGAAATCTACCGATCAAGTCGGTCTGGCACAGAAGTACAATGCATTCGCTGGTAAAGCGGCGGCATTTGGCGCGCTGGACAGCAAAAATGCCAACCTTGAAAGCTACGTGACCGAACAAGCGCTGAACGGGCTGTTCGAGATGATTGCAAAACAGGAAGAAAGTATTCGCGCCAACCCGGCAGCAGCCGCTACCGGCTTGGCGAAGAAGGTATTTGGCGCGCTTTGAGCGCAGGGTGCGCCTGTATTCACGGGCGCATCTGCGTTTGATTCGGGCTCAGGCCGTCGACGCTACAGGCGCTATGCACCGCAATCGTCTGTGACTGCCTTAGGCTTCAAGGCCTTCTTCGGATAGATGTCGTAGCGGCTGGATTTTCCATCCAGCGCATAACCTGGCTTGGGCCCGTCAATGCACGGGGCCTTGCGCGGGCGTTTGACCACAACACGGTGGGTGGCAAGCGCAAGAGCCGCTTCCAGCAATGCAGGTGCATCCATGTCATCGCCGACCAGAGGCCGGAACAGGCGCATTTCCTTTTTGACCAGGGCGGTTTTTTCCCGATGCGGGAACATCGGGTCGAGGTAAATGACCTGCGGCGGCTCAGCTGTCCAGCCGCGAATGATTTCAATGGAGTTGCCGGTCAACAGGTGCATCCGCGCAACGATCGAACCCACGTCACGATCATCGCGTCCGCGTGCCAGACCGTCTTCCAGCAGTGCAGCAATAATCGGCTGACGCTCGATCAGGCTCAGCTCGCAACCAAGACTCGCCAGCACGAACGCGTCCTTGCCCAAACCTGCCGTGGCATCCAGCACACTGGGGCGAATGCCTGGCTGAATACCGACGGCCTTGGCAATCATTTGCCCCGTCCCACCGCCAAACAGGCGACGATGTGCGACAGCACCCTCGACAAAATCAACTCGCACAGCGCCAGGCGCATCGTCGCCCAACTGCTGCAATTGCAGGCCATCGTCGGTTGATTGCAAGGCAAAATCAGCTTCCGCGTCGTGCAACGGCAAGCCCAGACGCTGCGCCCAGTGCGCCGCCTGCTCCTGCCCTGCGACCGTCAGCGCTTCGACCCGAATACGACTGCCTGCTTGCTGCTCAATCATTACGTCCACACACTCAAAAATTGTTAATGATCGGCAAAGTCTGCCGATAACCAAGTATCCGGCATTTTGCCAGACCCAAGGCCAGTACTGATCGCTATGTCAGAGATTGTTCAATCATCCATCGGCTATTTGTCGCACTCAGGCGACTTTAGCGTTCGCAACAGCCGCACACTGGGTGGTGTGACGCAGCTGTGGTCGGATGCATTTGCCCGGGCGATGGCGGATCAGGTCAGTGAAAGCACTCCAGTGCCGGTGCACCCGACGGCCGTTGAAGTGGATGTTGAAACAGGCGAACCGGTCGCTGGCGCAAAAACCCTGAGCAAGATTGTCGAGCAACGTGCCTGCCCGGTCACCGACACCGAGGTCAAGCCACCTGAGCCGCTGTTCCTACCGATTGCCGAGTTCGACATTGACTTGCTACCACCGCCTGCCGAGCCCTTCAGCATGGCTGAACTCATCGAACAGCAACGTCATCTGGAATTCGAGAGCCACTGGGTACGCCCCACCGTTCTGAACCCTTATAGCGACAGCGTCAACCCGGGCCCCGGCCCTCAACCGCGCCCATTGCACCTGCCAATCGCCGAATTCGAATGGGAACTGGCCGACAAGCCTGCCCTGCCCCTGGATGAACAGACCATTGCTGCCCAACAACGCCAGTTCGACTACGAGAACGGCTGGGCTCGCCCGCTGATCCTGCAAAACCTGCGGATGGCGGCATAAGCCCCGAACGCTCTTGCCGGCAGCTTACAGGCTCGCTACCTACACACCGACCAGCGCCCCATGTCGACGTGAAAATGATCGCGATGCGCCGCGTTGTACTCAGGCCCGAGCACCGTACTGAAGTTTTTGCAGGCGCCGTCACGTAACAGCCTCAGAAAACGCCCCTTGTCCCCTTCGTCGTTCCAATCCTTGAGAACCCCGATGCGCTGACCGTCTGCGAGGCGAAAGCCTGCCATATCCAGCGCATTGGCGGTCGCGTGCTGACTGAGGCGGCTGTTGGCGCGGTTGTAGATGTTACGGCAGGCAAAGCTGCCCAGGTGATCTATCCGGGCTACCCGCTGGCCGAAAACCGCTTGGGCAGCGGGCTGCAAGGTGTGGACATCGAACAGCGCATAGGCCACCGCCAATGGGCAACTGGCCAGGAAGCTGCTGCTCAGCGCCACGTCGCCGCCCTGAATGCGCAGGGTATTCTCCAGAGGGCAGCGAGCAGAAGGCTCACTATCGGCCTGACGACTGAAACGCAGCCCGGACGTACTCAGCACCTTTTCGCACAGCGCAGGGTCGTTCTGCAACCGCGACAGTTTGTAAGACGTCAGGAAGTTGGGTGCGGCCCGCACATCCAGCGGCGCCCAGGGGTTCCAGCGCGCAGGCACATCGATCCAGCCGCGCCAGACTGCGAACGTCCCCATTGCACAGATCAGCAGGAATACCAGCAGCACACGCATGCTCAGCCGATGCCCCAGACAACAGGGGTGAATTTGACGAAGGGTTTGTAAATGGCAAGCAAAAAGCGCAGTTGCGAATCCATAAGCGGGCTCTCCACAAGGTCGGGCTCTGTCAGCCCACACCTGGAAGACCTCAGAGCAAGCCCAACTGTTCCACCTGAGGCCCGCGATCCAGCTCGAACAATGCCGGCAAGCCAGGCAATCGCGCCATCAGTTGCTGGTGAAAGCGCATGGCCTGCTCGGCAGCCCTGATGTTGTCAGGGGTGTGCAGGAAGACATAAGGCGTGCGCCCCTCTTCGATCCACACGGCGACCTTTTCCACCCACTGCACCAAAAACTGATCATTGGCCTCCAGGTCCGGGCCGCCGATGAAACGGACCTGGGGAAACAGCGTCAGCGCAGCCGGACGAGGCGGCACCTTGGGCTTTTTCGATTGGGCGTGCAGGACTGCGGGCTCGCTCGAGACACAGCTGAACAATGCCCGGGAGTCGAGACAGATGCGCTCGACGCCTCGATCCAGCAGCAGGCGATTGAGCATGCGCTCTTCATCACCCTTCATGAAAAACGCCATGTTGCGCACTTCTACGGCGAGCGGCACATTGAGTTCATCAAGAAAACCGGCCAGCTCGGCCAGACGCTGCGGTGTAAAGCTGGCTGGCAACTGCAGCCAGAACGGCGCAATACGCCTGCCCAGAGGCGCAAGCAGACGGATGAATTCCTCAGCGGCGCTCACCTGCTCACGGAGGTCGCCGTTATGACTGATGTCTTTATGGAATTTGGCGGTGAAACGAAAATCGTCGGGCATCGTTTCTGCCCAGCGCTGCACTGTAGTGGCGGCGGGACGGGCGTAAAATGTGGTGTTGCCTTCGACAGCGTTGAATACCTGAGTGTAGAGATTCAGGAAATCATTCGAACGGGCATCTTCGGGATACAGCGAATTGCGCCAGGCGTTTTCACTCCATGACGGACAACCGAGGTAGTAAGGCAGGCGAGACACAGTCAAACGTGAAGGTCGAGCCCCGATACTTCAAGGTCCCAATCGACAAAGCTGGCGGTGGTCAGGTAACTGGCCAGCGCGTGAGCGACACGAGAGCTCATGGAGCGCGGGAAAATGATGTCTTGCGGACGCGCAGGCACGTTGGCAGTGCTGCCAATCGGTGAATCACCCGCATCGCGACGAGCCTGCGCCGGAGGCGGCGGCAACTCGGCGTCAACTACGACTTCCTCGAAAGAGCCTTCAACGGTCGAAGGCGTTTTCTGCGGCTTTCGTTTGATGGGGTAAGAGCGTGATGAGGTTCCGTCTATGCGCATCGATTATATACTCGGCGTCGATAGTGGCAATTTAGCGTTACTGCCTTGTAGTTCGCAAATTGCTTAACGATAACTAGACCACACATATTGCAAATTGTTTTCGCCAAATGAGATTAAAGACCATTCAGACGATAAACGGTAGATGGCGAACTGATATTTTTCCAGCTATAGACGGAATAGCATGACGTGGACAGGCATGACAGCAGAACACTGTGGCGTGCCTTGAAGCCAATAACATCAACGCGCTTTGGGCGTTGCAACCTTGTCGCGCAGGTAGACCGGCTGGGCGTCGTCGGCCGGCAGGGCTTCGCCACGCGCCCAGGCGAAGGACGCCAGCGTCAGCAGGTCCTGCGCATGGGGGAGCATGCCTGCGTCATGACCGGCCAGACTGACCGAAATACGCTCGGCATAGCCCCAGCCAGTACCGGCACCAAACCATTGTCCACTGGCGTGCGCAGGAAGCGTCGCCAATTCGGGCGCCATGACCGCCTCGTTGCCGAGCAGACGCATCTCCCCGGCGGTCTCGTGATAGCAACCCCAATACACCTCATCCATGCGCGCATCAATGGCCGATGCCACCTGGGACACGCCATGCTCACGAAAGGCACGCTGGGCCAGCACGGCAAGATTGGAAACAGGCAATACCGGGCGCTCCAGCGCGAACGCCAGGCCTTGCACGACGCCAATGGCAATGCGCACGCCGGTGAAAGCGCCAGGGCCGCGTCCAAACGCGATGGCATCCAGCGCCGACATCGCAATGCCCGCCTCGGCCAGCAGGTTCTTGATCATCGGCAGCAGCCGCTGGGCATGCAGGCGCGGGATCACCTCGTAGTGGCTCAGCACTTTGCCGTCGTGCAGCAAGGCGACCGAGCAGGCTTCAGTGGCGGTATCCAGGGCCAGCAAGGTGGTCATCGGTGTTTCCGTCATGGTCAGGGTGAAAAAGTGCAGCAGTATAAATGACAAATGGCCCGCAAGCGGGCCATTTATTGTCCAGACTGAAAGTCTTACTTCAGGGCTTCCAGTACTTTTGCGGTGATCTCTTCAACCGAGCCGACGCCAGGAATATGGCTGCACTTGGGCTTGCCATCCTTCGCCTCCAGCTTGCTGTAGAACTCGACCAGCGGCTTGGTCTGGGCATGGTAGACCGACAGGCGATGGCGCACGGTCTCTTCGACGTCGTCCTTGCGCTGCAGCAGCGGCTCGCCAGTCACATCATCGATACCCTCGACTTTCGGCGGGTTGAAGATGGTGTGATAGATGCGACCAGACCCTTCGTGAACCCGGCGGCCCGACATGCGCTTGACGATTTCTTCGTCATCAACGGCGATTTCCAGCACGTGGTCGATTTCCAGACCTGCTTTCAACAGGGCTTCGGCCTGAGGAATGGTGCGCGGGAAGCCGTCGAACAGAACGCCGTTCGCACAATCCGGCTGGGCCAGACGATCCTTGATCAGACCAATGATCAGGTCATCGGAAACCAGACCACCCGAGTCCATGACGCTCTTGGCCTTCAGGCCAAGCTCGGTTTCAGCCTTGACTGCAGCGCGCAGCATGTCGCCTGTCGAAACCTGCGGGATGCCGAACTTTTCAGTGATGAATTTTGCCTGAGTACCTTTACCGGCCCCGGGAGCTCCTAGCAGAATCACGCGCATCGTCATGCTCCTCAAAATTTTTATAGTGAAATCAACGGATTCGCCTCGGGGGCCAATCTAAAAATAATCAGGCCAACAGGCCGAAAGGCTGATCAAGATACACAGCCGACCGAGGCCGCACAAGCCGCCAAAAGTCGCATTAACCGCGTGCGCACCGGCTTGCGCGCCCCGATTGTCGAGCGGCGTGATCTGTATCAACGTTTCCGGCAGGCCAGCCTGCAAACCCGGTCTTGCCAATGCCGGGCCAAAACGGCCCGGCAATTAAAGTAATGCGCCTGTTCAACCGGTGTTACGCAGACCGGCAGCGATCCCCGCTACAGACACCAGCAGCGCCAGTTCCAGAGGGCTGTCCAGACTGGCTTCACGATTACGCGAGCGCGACAGCAGCTCTGCCTGAAGCAAATGCAACGGGTCAAGGTAGGTGTTGCGCAGACTGATGAATTCCAGCGTTTCAGGACTGTGCGCCAGCAGTTGCGTCTGCCCGGTCAACCCCAGAACCACATTGCACGCCTGCGACAATAGGTCGCGTAAATGTGCGCCCAAATGTTGCAGCTCAGCACTGACCAGACGCTCGTCATAGAGTCGGGCAATGTCCGAATCGGCTTTGGCGAGGACCATTTCCAGCATGTCGATGCGGGTTCTGAAGAACGGCCACTGTTCGCGCATCTGAGCCAGCACCTCGCCTTCGCCGCGCTCCAGGGCCTTGCTCAATGCAGCTTCCCAACCCAGCCAGGCGGGCAGCATCAGACGCGTCTGCGTCCAGGCGAAGATCCACGGAATGGCACGCAGGCTTTCCACGCCACCTTCGCGGCGCTTGGCCGGGCGACTGCCGAGGGGTAAGCGCCCCAGTTCCTGCTCGGGCGTTGCCTGACGGAAATACTCGACGAACTCAGGGTTCTCGCGCACTACCGCGCGATAGGCACTGACCCCGTCAGCGGCCATCTGGTCCATCATTGTCCGCCACGCCGGTTGCGGAGGCGGTGGCGGTAGCAGGGTCGCTTCCAGCACCGCTGCCAGATAGAGATTGAGGTTCTGTTCGGCGATGTCCGGCAGGCCGAATTTGAAACGAATCATTTCCCCTTGCTCGGTGGTCCGGAAGCGCCCGGCTACCGAACCTGGCGGCTGCGACAGAATCGCCGCATGCGCGGGGCCGCCACCACGACCAACCGTACCGCCGCGACCGTGGAACAGCAGCAATTCGACCTGTTGCTCGCGACAGATCTCCACCAGCTTTTCCTGCGCGCGGTACTGGGCCCAGGCCGCCGCCGTAGTACCCGCGTCCTTGGCCGAGTCGGAATAACCGATCATGACTTCCTGCGGGCCGTGCAGACGCGAACGATAGCCTGGCAAGCCGAGCAGCGTCTCGATCACCGGCCCGGCGTTATCCAGGTCAGCCAGGGTCTCGAACAACGGCACCACACGCATCGGCCGTTGCAGCCCGGACTCCTTGAGCAGCAACTGCACGGCCAGCACGTCGGATGCCGAACCTGCCATCGAAATGACGTAAGAGCCCAGCGAAGCTGCCGGAGCTGCCGCCACTACCCTGCAGGTTGCCAGCACTTCTGCGGTGTCGGCTGCCGGTTTGAAGTAGCTTGGCAGCAACGGTCTGCGGTTGTTCAGTTCGCGCAACAGAAAGTCGATGCGGGTCTGCTCGTCCCACTCCTCGTAGCGACCCAACCCCAGATAATCGGTAATTTCAGTCATCGCCGCACAGTGGCGACTGGAGTCCTGGCGGACATCAAGGCGCACCAGAAACAGGCCGAACGTGACGGCACGGCGCAGGCAATCCAGAAGCGGCCCGTCGGCAATCACGCCCATGCCGCACTCATGCAGCGACTGGAAGCACAGCAGCAGCGGGTCCAGCAGCTCGCGGTTGTCTCGCAGCACCGCTTCAGGCGCAGGCAAGGTCTCGCTCAATGAGGCATTGGCCCAATTGCGCGTCGCGCGCAGGCGCTCGCGCAGACGCTTGAGTTCTGCCCGATAAGGCTCGGCACTGTCACCGACGCTGGCCCGCAAGGCGTCGCTGGCCTGTTGCATCGACAGCTCTGCGGCCAGGTTGTCCACATCACGCAAATACAGGTCAGCCGCCATCCAGCGCGCCAGCAACAACACTTCACGGGTAACCGCAGCCGTAACATTCGGGTTGCCGTCACGGTCTCCGCCCATCCACGAGGCAAAGCGGATCGGCGCGGCTTCCAGAGGCAAATGCAGGCCGGTCGCTGTGTGCAATGCATGGTCAGCCTTGCGCAGGTAATTCGGAATGGCGTGCCAGAGCGAGTGCTCAATGACCGCAAAACCCCATTTGGCCTCATCAACCGGCGTGGGCCGGATACGCCGGATCTCTTCGGTATGCCACGCCTCGGCGATCAGACGCTGCAAGCGCGAGGTAATCTGTGCGCGCTCAGTGCTGTTGAGGTCGCGATGATCGAGCGCGGCCAACTGCGCAGCGATGGCGTCGTATTTCTGAATGAGCGTGCGGCGTGCCACTTCGGTGGGGTGAGCCGTCAGCACCAGTTCGATTTCCAGCTTGCTCAACTGGCGCGCCAGGGCATCAGGCGTGTGACCCTCCGTTTTCAGGCGGTCAAGCAGCTCGGGCAGCACCCGCGACTCAAACGGCAGAGGCTGGGTATCGTCACGACGGTGCATGAGCTGATACTGCTCGGCAATATTGGCCAAGTTGAGAAACTGATTGAAAGCACGGGCCACCGGCAGGAGTTCATCATCGCCCAGCCCGTCGACACTGGCGCTGAGTTGCTCGGCACCTTCTGCAGAACCGCGCCTGCCCGCCTTGGCACCCTTGCGAATACGTTCGATCTTGTCGAGGAATTCAGCGCCTCGCTGCTCACGAATCGTGTTACCCAACAGCTCACCCAGCAGGTGAACGTCTTCGCGCAGACGCGCATCGATATCGGCCATCGTTCCTCTCCCGGTTTTTGTCTGGGCTCAGTTGCGTACCCGCAAAACAGCGCGGGCGTACGTGAATTCAAATCCGCATTGCCAACAGTGCACCAAAAGCCTGCAATTGGACAAATGGTTCAACAAAAAGCCGCACCTCAACGCCTGATTAATCCTGCTGCGACGTCCGCTCACATGTCGATGAACATACTAACCGCTTCCTGAAGCCCCCTGAAAATTCCTGACCACTCAGTAGATATTTATCTGAACTATTCAAAAACCGCGCAGGTCGGAGCCTTTAACCATTACAGGAAAGCCCGAAAGGCAGCAGGCGGTTGTACGACCTCATGCCCGGACTTGATGCAACAACTGTCATGGATAACCACGTTCGGAGTCAGACAATGGAGTTGATCACCATGAACACCTTAACTGCCAAAACCAAGTTCAAAGGCCTGCGCGGTCTCAAGCTGGCTGCGCTGGCGCTCGGTAGTACCTTTATCCTCGCCGGTTGCGCAGGTAACCCGCCATCCGAGCAATATGCGGTTTCGCAATCGGCCGTCAACAGTGCTGTCAGCGCTGGCGGTACCGAATTCGCAGCGGTGGAAATGAAGTCGGCTCAGGACAAGCTCAAAGAAGCTGATCTGGCCATGCAGGATCACAAGTACGACGAAGCTCGCCGTCTGGCTGAACAAGCCGAGTGGGACGCTCGTGTAGCAGAACGCAAATCTCAGGCCGCCAAGGCTGCCAAGGCTGTGCAGGATGCTCGTCAGGGCGTCAACGAACTCCGTGAAGAAGGTCTGCGTCAGGTGCAGTGATTGCCCTGAACCCTTTCTGTTTTCATGAATTCGTAACTGATTAAAGGACGACAATATTATGCGTAAACAATTGATGATCCCTGCTCTGCTGGCCATGAGTGTTGCCCTGGCAGCCTGTGCAACCAAGCCAAACCCTAATCTGGAACAGGCTCGCAGCAACTTCACCGCGCTGCAAACCAACCCGGAAGCCACTAAAGTCGCGGCGCTTGAAACCAAGGACGCCAGCGAATGGCTGGCCAAGGCAGAACAGGCTTTCCGTAACGATGATGACGTCAAGAAAGTTGACCAACTGTCTTACCTGACCAACCAGCGCGTAGAACTGGCCAAGCAGACCATTGCCCTGCGCACCTCCGAAGCTGCTTTGCAGAACGCTTCTGCCGATCGCGCCAAGGCACGCCTGGAAGCTCGTGACGCTCAGATCGCTGCGCTGAAAAACAGCCTGAACGCCAAGCAGACCGAACGCGGTACGTTGGTGACTTTCGGTGACGTGCTGTTTGACTACAACAAGGCCGATCTGAAGCCGACCGCTCAAGGCGACATCGGCAAGCTGGCGGCTTTCCTTCAGGAAAACTCTGATCGCAAAGTGATCGTTGAAGGCTACACCGACAGCACAGGTTCTGCTTCCTACAACCAGTCGCTGTCCGAGCGCCGCGCCAATTCGGTTCGCATGGCACTGGTACGCATGGGTGTAGATCCAGCGCGCGTTGTGACCATGGGCTACGGCAAGGAATATCCGGTTGCTGACAATACCAGCAACTCGGGCCGTGCCATGAACCGTCGTGTGGAAGTTACTATCTCCAACGACAACCAGCCTGTTGCACCGCGCTCGTCGATGAAATAAGCGACCGAGCCGCTGCACTGAAGCCCCGCCTGCGCATACAGGCGGGGCTTTTTAATGCCGAAAATTTTATCGCTGTTTTATTACTGTGGCGTCTGCTGGCCGACGCACCGAACCGCTTGCCTGCGGTCATCGATCAACACGCCCGACAAGCCCTTTCGCGACGTGTCGAACAGCACCAGCACGCCATCAACGCATTGCGCCACCTCGACCGCTGGCGTCGCGGCGATCTTGTAGTCCTCGCCAGGCACGGTCTTGAGCAGGGTGAACTCACTGAGCAATAGCGCATCTTCAGGCTTCGCAAAATGCAGATAGCCGTAAAACCACAGGCAGCCGACGGTGCCGATGACTGCACCGACAGCGCTGAGGATCATGCCGTTGACGTTACGCTCGCGACTCATGGCGCTGGCGGTGTAGCAGGTGTCGGATAGTTGGGCACTTGCGCAAGGCGACGCAGGCCGTTGAAATGCGTCGGGTCGTCCAGATAGCGCAGCATCACCTGACGCCAGAGAGGGTCTGCGAACGTCTGTACGTGCTCGCCACGGGTCAATTGCAATACCCGCGGTGGAGGCGCGGCCTTGTACAGCTCGATACCGTTGGCGAGCGGCACCAGTGTGTCGTCCATGCTGTGAAAGATCAGCATCGGTGTGCCGGCCAATCGTGGCAGGCCGTTGACGGCACTGTCCGCTTCCGGGATCAGCCAGGACAAGGGTGTCTTCAACGGCCAGGTCAGCCACGACTTGCTCAGCGAGTTTCGCGCGACGCTGCGGTAGCTGGCCGGCACGCTGTCCAGCACCAACGCCTTGAGCCGCGAGCGCTCCTGCGGGTGTTCTGACAGGTAATGCACCGCCAGCGCTCCACCAATGCTTTGCCCCAGAACCACAAGGGGTTTGCCTTGCACTTGCGGTGCAGTGTTCAACCAGTCGAAAGCGGCCTGAACATCCTGATAGACCGCCGGCAGGCTCGGCTCGCCCTGCGACTCGCCATAACCGCGGTAATCCACCATCAGCACCTGATAACCCTGCTCGGGCAACCACCAGACGCCGCCAAGATGCCAGGACAGGTTGCCGCCGTTGCCATGCAGATGCAGCACCGTACCCTTGACCGGTACACCTTCTTTCGCGGGCAGCCACCAGCCATGCAAGCGCGTACCATCGGCGGCGGTGAGGTTCACATCCTGATACTGCAGGCGCGCCTTGTCGGGTGTGAACGGAACACCTTGCTCGGGGTAGAACAGCATCGAACTGCAACCGGTGAGTGCGAGGAACAGGGTGAAGATGCCGAGCAGTTTCAAATGAGGGTTCCTTGTTGTTTTCATCGCCACATCACTGCCGTGCTGGCGCGAGACTCAGATTCTCGTTCCCATGTTCCGCGAGCATTGGCCGATAGGCATAATCATGAGCTTTCGGAGAATGTACCTCTCCTTCGCGAACAAGTTCGCTCCTACGGCCTTCGGCCAGAGTCAAAAACAGGCTGGCGTACAGCGACGGTCGATGCCTACAAAATATTCGAGTAGTCCGCTTCGATACGGTCCAGGCTCAGGTGGTTGAGGAAGTTGGAGAAGCACATCCAGGCCGATAGCGCGTTCATGTCACGGAACTGCTCAGGCAGGTATTTGGGTGCCACCACCAGCCCTTCATCAACCAGTTGGCGCAGGCTGCGCATGTCTTCCAGCGTGGTCTTGCCGCAGAACAGCAGCGGCACCTGTTCGAGCTTGCCCTTGCGCACGGCCAGCTGAATGTAGTTGTAGACCATGATGAAGCCTTTCAGATAGGACAGGTCTTTAGTGAACGGCAAGCCGTTGGGCACCGAGCCGCGGAATACGCGACTGGCGTTGCCGTAGCTCTCCGACATGCCGAAGCCCTGCTCGCGGTAGAACTCGAACACCTGCAGAAAATCAGCACCCTGCTCGGCCATGTGAATGGCACGGGTACGATTGGTCAGCTTGCGCAAACGGCTGGGGTAGGAGGCAAAGGCGATGACTTCCATGAGAATCGCCAGGCCTTCCTGAGTCACCGTCGATGAAGGCGGACCTTTGGACAGGAACGTACAGATCGGCTGGTTTTGTCCGTTCAACGTGGTGCCGACGTGTACCAGCCCCTCGTGAACCTCCAGTGCCCGTACATCCCGCTCGTTGAACATTGCGTCGGTACGGATCTTGATGTAGTCGGCACCGGCAGCCGCGTCGGCGACGATACCGTCGGACTCGAACACCCGGATGGTTTCCTCGGCCTCACCGAAAACACGGTTCAAACGCGATTGCAGCAGCGAAACAGCATCCTTGGCCGTGAGGGTTTTCGGCTCGTCCTTAAGATCACCACGCCCGGCGATGTTGTTCAGGTAATCCGAGAGCATCAGGCCCAGATCGGCCAGCGTCGGGTCACCGGCGTGAAAGGCATCGGACGCAGCGCCATACAGTTCCTGCGAGATCAGTCCGAAGTCAGGGGTGCCACGCGCTTCAAGCATACGCACCACCATGCGGTACTCACGGCACATGCGGCGCATGATCTGCCCGACCGGGTTGAACTGCCCCAGTTGACGCGTGACATCCCGCTCGATGTTCTGAAACTCTTGCTTCAAGGCAACCGAATCGAAGCCCAGCGGGCGGTTTTCGTAATAGGCACGGTCCACGGCAGGAAGCGCCTTGCCCTTGGCGGCCAGAAACTCCTTGCGGACTGTCTCATCCCATTTAACTGCATCCAGAATGCGAATCGGCGTCTGTGCAACGACGATCCGATCCGATAACGCACGAATAGTCTGTTGATACTCGTCCACCGGTACTCCTTGGCTGGCTGTTTCGCTACTGCTCGGCGGCATGAAAACACGCCACCGCTGGAAAATATCGAAATTGGCAGGGTCGTCAAGCCGTCTGAACCGCCGACCCAGAGCACGTCGAACGAAGTATAGTCACCCTCGAACCGGCTGCGGCGTCCCCAGAACCAGACGCATCTGCCGGGTCAGAATACAGAGCATTTCTTCGTCCGCCTGACGCTGTGGGCCATGCAGCAGGCCTTGATACTCAATGCGCCGGATAAGACCCGTCAACACCTGAGCGTCCTGATAGGGCTGCAACGAACCAATCACCTGAAAGAACTGACAACTGCCCTGTAGCAGAATTTCCTGATGGGCCATCACCAGAGGGGTCAGACGCGGGTTGATCAGCGCTTCGTGGTAGAACGCCTGTTCAGCAATCAGGTAGTCGCGCCGGGTCAGCAATTGATGCCGGATATGCTCCATCACCATACGCGCAATATCGTCAGCCAGCCGAAATCGATCGGTCGGGCTACCCGAACTACGGCTCATCATCTCACGCAGAATACCTTCGGTGTTCTGCCAAAGCCGCGCCAGATAATCGGCACTGCGCTGTACATACTGGGCGAAGGCATCGGTCAGCAGGTCATCGATGTCCTTGAAGTAATAGGTGGTTGCCGACAACGGTACGCTGGCCTCAGCGGCCACTGCGCGATGACGTACAGCGCGCACGCCGTCGCGCACCACGATACGCATGGCCGCATCGAGAATGACCTGCCTGCGTTGTTCACTGCCTTCGCGGGCCGCCTTGCGGCCTTGATACTTGACACTTTTGGCCACCGCGCTCGCTACTCCGGCGGCCCCTTCTCTGGCAATCGTCACGACAGCTTCCTTTTTACATCGTCCTGAAAAACACCTAAAAAAAAGCCGCCCATTGAAGGCGGCTGTTTTTTCATTGATTACGCTTGCGGGCGCATGTGCGGGAACAGAATGACGTCGCGGATCGAAGGCGAGTCGGTGAGCAGCATCACCAACCGGTCGATGCCGATCCCCTCGCCCGCAGTGGGCGGCATGCCGTATTCCAGCGCACGCACAAAGTCGGCGTCGTAGTGCATGGCTTCGTCGTCACCGGCATCCTTGTCGGCCACCTGAGCCTGGAAGCGTTCGGCCTGATCCTCGGCGTCGTTGAGCTCGGAATAGGCGTTGGCGATTTCACGGCCGCCGATGAACAACTCGAAACGGTCGGTTACGCTCGGGTTTTCGTCGTTGCGACGAGCCAGCGGAGACACTTCGAACGGGTACTGAGTGATGAAGTGCGGCTGTTCCAGCTTGTGCTCGACCAGCTCTTCGAAAATCATTACCTGCAATTTGCCCAGGCCTTCGAAGCCGAGCACCTTGGCACCGGCCTTTTTGGCGATGGCACGTGCCTTGTCGACGTCCTGCAGATCGGCAGCGGTCAGATCCGGGTTGTACTTGAGGATCGAGTCGAACACCGACAGGCGCACAAACGGTTCGCCGAAGTGGAACACCTTGTCGCCGTAAGGCACGTCGGTGGTGCCCAGAACCAGTTGAGCCAGTTCGCGGAACAGCTCCTCGGTCAGGTCCATGTTGTCTTCGTAATCAGCGTAGGCCTGGTAGAACTCGAGCATGGTGAACTCGGGGTTGTGCCGGGTCGAAACGCCCTCGTTACGGAAGTTGCGGTTGATCTCGAAGACTTTCTCGAAACCACCGACCACCAGACGCTTGAGGTACAGCTCCGGCGCAATGCGCAGGAACATTTCCATGTCCAGCGCGTTGTGGTGGGTTTCGAACGGCTTGGCTGCCGCACCGCCGGGAATGGTCTGCAACATCGGCGTTTCGACTTCAAGGAAGTCGCGCTTCATCAGGAAGCTGCGGATGTGCGCGATAACCTGCGAGCGCACACGGAAGGTTTCGCGCACGTCTTCGTTGACGATCAGGTCGACGTAACGCTGGCGATAGCGCTGTTCGGTGTCGGTCAGGCCATGGTGCTTGTCGGGCAGCGGACGCAGCGACTTGGTCAGCAGGCGAACGGTGGTCATCTCGACGTACAGGTCGCCCTTGCCGGAGCGTGCCAGGGTGCCTTCGGCAGCAATGATGTCGCCCAGGTCCCAGGTTTTCACTTCAGCCAGGGTTTCTTCAGGCAGGGTCTTGCGGTTGACATAGACCTGGATGCGCCCGGTCATGTCCTGGATCACCATGAACGAGCCACGGTTGAGCATGATGCGACCGGCAACCTTGACCGGAATCGCTGCCTCTGCCAGTTCTTCCTTGGTTTTGTCGACGTACTGTTTCTGCAGGTCGTTGCAGTAGCTGTCGCGGCGGAAGTCGTTGGGGAAGGCCTGACCTTTGGCACGGCCTGCAGCAAGCTTTTCCTTGCGCAGGGCGATCAGGGTGTTTTCTTCCTGTTGCAGGGCTTGCGGGTCGAGTTGTTGGTCGCTCATGTCTTTAAATATTCCATCACAGGTTCGCCCTCGTCTTGCGACGAGGGGCTTGAGGTGTCGGCTGACGGTTTACAGCCCTTGCTTGAGGCTCGCGATCAGGTATTCGTCGATATCGCCATCAAGCACCTTGTCGCAGTCGCTGCGTTCGATGTTGGTCCGCAGGTCCTTGATACGCGAGGCGTCCAGTACATAGGAACGAATCTGATGACCCCAGCCGATATCGGACTTGGTGTCTTCGAGCGCCTGGGACGCTGCGTTGCGCTTCTGCACTTCCTGCTCATACAAACGGGCCCGCAGCATTTTCATGGCGGTGTCCTTGTTCGCATGCTGGGAACGTTCGTTCTGGCAGCTGACCACGGTATTGGTCGGGACGTGGGTGATACGTACCGCCGAGTCTGTGGTGTTTACGTGCTGACCACCGGCACCGGAGGAGCGGTAGGTATCGATGCGCAGGTCCGACGGGTTGATGTCGATTTCGATGTTGTCATCGATTTCCGGCGAAACGAACACGGCCGAGAACGAGGTGTGGCGACGGTTGCCGGAGTCAAACGGGCTTTTGCGCACCAGACGGTGAACGCCGATCTCGGTACGCAGCCAACCAAAGGCGTATTCACCCTTGATGTGCACGGTAGCGCCCTTGATACCAGCGACTTCACCGGCAGACAGCTCCATGATGGTGGCGTCGAAACCGCGCTTGTCAGCCCAGCGCAGGTACATGCGCAGCAGGATGTTGGCCCAGTCCTGCGCTTCAGTGCCGCCGGAACCGGCCTGGATGTCCAGGTAAGCGTTGTTAGGGTCCATCTCGCCACTGAACATGCGGCGGAACTCGAGCTTTTCCAGCGATTCGCGCAGGCGCTCGACTTCGGCAGCGACGTCATCGACGGCGGCCTGGTCTTCTTCTTCGGCAGACATCAGCAACAGGTCTTTGGCATCGGCCAGACCCGAGGACATTTCGTCCAGGGTTTCTACGATCTGCGCCAGCAGAGAGCGCTCACGCCCCAGTTCCTGGGCGTAGGTCGGGTTGTTCCAGACGTTTGGATCTTCGAGCTCGCGGTTGACTTCGGTCAGACGATCATGTTTGTGATCGTAGTCAAAGATACCCCCGAATGGTTTCGGAGCGCTCGGACAAATCCTTGATGCTGTTTAGGATCGGGTTGATTTCCATGGTAGGCAGCACTCGCAGGCGAAATTTTCAAAGCCGACGAGTATACCCCAGGCAAGGCCACGAAAGCAGCCCGTCGAACAGGCGTTGTGAGGCCTATTTTACCGGTCACTGGCGGCGTCAGCCTGCCGCGACCTGATTGCGTCCGTTATTCTTGGCCAGATAAAGCCCCTTGTCGGCATCCAGAATCAGCTGGCGACTGTGCATCCCGACCTGCGGCGTCACGGTAGCGACACCAATACTTACGGTCAGGCTGGACCCGGGGGTTGGAGCGATATGTGGGATATTCATGCCTGACACGCTCTGACGCAGTTTTTCAGCCAGCAGACGCGCCCCGCCTGGAGAAGTATTGGGCAGGACCATGGCAAACTCCTCGCCGCCGTAGCGCGCCGGCAAGTCCGACGGGCGACTGCAACTGTTGCGGATGGCTTTCGCCACCTGACGCAGGGCCTCGTCGCCCTCCAGGTGCCCGAAATTGTCGTTGTAAGCCTTGAAGTAGTCGACATCGATCATCAGCAGCGACAACTGCGACTGATCGCGAGTGGCACGCCGCCACTCCAGCTCCAGGTACTCATCGAAATGGCGGCGGTTGGACAGTCCCGTCAGGCCATCGGAGTTCATCAGGCGTTGCAGCACCAGATTGGTGTCGAGCAACTGCTGCTGGCTGACTCGCAGGGCACGATAGGCCTCGTCACGCTGCAGCAGCGTCATGTAGGAGCGTGAGTGATAGCGAATGCGCGCCACCAGCTCGATGTTGTCCGGCAGTTTGACCAGATAATCGTTGGCCCCGGCCGAAAACGCGGCGCTCTTTATCAGCGGGTCTTCCTTGGTGGACAACACGATGATCGGGATATCGCGGGTCAACGGGTTGCTGCGGTACTCGCGAACCAGCGTCAGACCGTCCAGACCCGGCATGACCAGATCCTGAAGAATCACCGTCGGCTTGATCTGCACGGCCTGGGCAATTGCCTGATGCGGGTCGGCGCAAAAGTGGAAGTCGATCGATTCGTGGCCAGCCAGGCCACGCCGGACAGCCTCGCCAATCATGGCCTGATCATCAACCAGAAGCACCATGGCGGTGTTTTCATCCGGTGCCTTGATCTCGTCCGTCTGCAGGTCATGCATGATGTTTCTCCTGATCGCCGACCACGGGTGAATGCACCTGAACAGTCATTGAGTAAATACCTCGACCAATCGAGGGGCAATGGCGGACAGCGGACGGATCTCAACAGCAGCATCAATGGCTGCAGCCGCTTTGGGCATGCCATACACAGCAGAACTGGCCTGATCCTGGGCGATGGTCAGAAAACCTCGCTCCCGCATTGCCTTGAGTCCCTGCGCACCATCGCGTCCCATGCCGGTCAGTAGAACGCCGCATGCCTCACCACTCCAATAACGGGTTACGCTCTCGAAAAACACATCGATCGAAGGCCTGTAAACTTCATTCACCGGCTCTGCGGTATACGCCAGCGTACCGTCCTTGAGCAAACGAATATGATGATTGGTTCCGGCCAGCAGCACCACCCCAGGCTGTGGCGTTTCGCCTTCCTTTGCCAACCGTACGGGCAGGCCGGAGGCGGAACTCAACCACTCTGCCATACCGGCCGCGAATACCTGATCAACATGCTGCACAAGGACGATGGCTGCCGGAAAGCTCGCTGGAAGCCCCTTCAGGAGGATCTCCAGCGCCGCAGGCCCGCCAGCCGAGGAGCCGATGGCAACGAGCCTGTCGCGCCTCGCGGGCTCCGATCTCGGCGCAGCTACCACGCGCTCGCGGCCGACACGCTGACCGATCAGCCAGTCGATATTGAGTATCTTGCGCAGCAGCGGTGCCGCCGCCTCTTTGGGGTTCGGGCCGCCGATGGCAGGCGTGTCCACCACATCCAGTGCACCGTGCCCCATCGCTTCGAATACGCGGCGCATATTCTGCTCGCGGTCAACGGTCACGATGACGATAGCGCAAGGTGTTTCGGCCATGATCCGGCGGGTGGCCTCTACGCCATCCATCACCGGCATGATCAGGTCCATCAGGATCAGGTCCGGGGTCTGCTCGACGCAGCGCTGCACGGCGTCGGCACCATTGGACGCCACCCATATGATCTGGTGCGCGGGCTCGAAGGCCAGCGCGCGACGCAGGGCTTCGATGGCCATGGGCATGTCGTTAACGATGGCAATCTTCATCCTTGCGCGTCTCCTATCAATTCGACAACAGCGTCGAGCAAGGCATCATCGTGAAAACTCGCTTTGGCCAGGTAATAATCTGCTCCGGCGTCCAGGCCGCGGCGTCGGTCTTCTTCGCGATCCTTGTAGGAAACGACCATGACCGGTAATGACTGCAAGCGGGTATCACGGCGCAGCAGCGTCACCAGTTCTATACCATCCATACGGGGCATGTCGATGTCGGTGATGAGCAGATCGAAGTCCCCGGCACGCAGGACGTTCCAGCCGTCCATCCCGTCCACGGCAACCGATACTTCGTAACCGCGACCGGCCAGTAGCTTGCGTTCCAGTTCACGAACAGTCAAAGAGTCATCAACCACGAGAACCCGCTTGCGCGACACATGGTCGACCTGACGGTTGCGCCGGTCAATGCGTTCCAGGCGCCCGGTATTCAGAAGTTTTTCCACCGAGCGCAGCATGTCCTCTACATCAACGATCAACACCACCGAACCGTCATCGAGCAAGGCCCCTGCCGAAACGTCCTGAACCTTGCCAAGGCGCGCGTCGAGTGGCATCACTACTAGCGTACGCTCACCAATGAAGCGTTCGACGGCTACCCCATAAACTGCATCACGCTCACGAATAACCACTACCTTGAGGGCTTCGCCGGCATTCTGGGCGAGCGGCCGATTCAATAACTGACTGGCCGAAACCAGACCGACATGGCGCTCTTCATCCCAGAAGTGCTGACGCCCTTCCAGTTGCAAAATATCATCCGGCTGCAAATCGCGCATACGCTCGATATGGGCCAGAGGAAAGGCATAGGCTTCTCCGCCCACTTCCACCACCAGGCTGCGCACCACTGAAAGCGTCAGCGGCATTTCAATCCTGAAGCGACTGCCCTCGCCCGTCCATTGCTGCAGCTCGACACTGCCATGCATCTGGCGAACCATATGCTGCACAGCATCAAGACCGACACCACGACCGGAAATCTGAGTGACCTTGTCGCGCATGCTGAACCCCGGCAGAAACAGAAAACTCAGCAGTTCCTCCTCACTCAACTGCGCGGCGGTTTCTGCCGGCGAAAGCTTGCGTTCAACAATGCTCTGGCGCAAACGCTCAAGGTCTACACCGCCACCGTCATCGCTCAACTCGACCACCAGCAAACCGGCCTGATGCGAAGCCTGGAGCCGAATCAGGCCTTCAGGATCCTTGCCGGACGCGATGCGTTTCTCGGGGGATTCGATACCGTGGTCTACCGCATTGCGCAACAGATGGGTCAACGGCGCGTCAAGCTTTTCCAGTACATCGCGGTCGACCTGGGTCTTCTCCCCTTCGATCTGCAGACGCACCTGTTTACCCAGCTCACGCCCCAGATCGCGGACCATGCGCGCCTGACCGTTCAGCACATCGGCGAAGGGCCGCATGCGGCAGGCCAGTGCGGTGTCATACAGCAGCTGCGCGCGCTGCGCAGACTGCCAGCCGAACTCATCCAGCTCGGCGGTTTGGTGGACCAGCACCTGTTGCGCCTGGGACAACAGATTGCGCGCATCTTCCAGGGCTTTTTGCACATCAGCAGGGGGGCCTTCTTCGCCAAAGCTCGCACCCAACACTTCAAGCGCGCGATCGCTGCTGCTTTGCAGGCGCTTGAGGCGCTGCATACCGGCCAGCAGCGGCTTGAGTCGCTGGGTCTCGACCAGCGATTTGCTGGACATGTCCAGCAGCCCGTTCAAACGTTCGGCGGTGACCCGCAGCACACGCTCACCGCCCTCGGCCACTCGACGTTCACGCAAGGGAGTAAAAGGTGCTTCCGGTTCCGGAGCCGACGTGGCGGCGGGCCTGGATGGCGGACGCGACTCTGCTGTCAGCGGATCAGGGACAGAGTTGATTACTGGCTCAGCCCCTTGGACGGAAGACTCAAGCTGCTGCATCGCGCTGGCCAGCAATGCATCCGAGGCCGGGTCCAGCAGCGGCATGTTGACCGTGCGCGCTGCGCCTGCACCGGACGCCAGCAGCGCGTTGAGCCGTTCAACATAACTGTCGATATCGGGCTGACCGACGCTGTTACCGCCAGGCGTAGCGATACGCATCAACAGGTCAGTGCCGGACAGCAGAGCATCAATGTGCTCGGCCTGCAGCAATAGACGGCCTTCCTGGGCGCTGACCAGACAGTCTTCCATCACATGCGCGACGCTCACACCAAAATCGACGCCGACAATGCGCGCCGCGCCCTTGAGCGAATGTGCCGCCCGCATGCAGGCTTCCAGCTGATCCGCCTGGGTTGGGTTACGCTCAAGCGCCAGCAGGCCCGCACTCAATACCTGGGTCTGCGCATCGGCTTCCAGCGTAAACAGTTCAAACAGCGAGGCGTCACGCATTTGATCTGGCGTCATGTAAGGCTCCGGTGCACCGCCGACAACAACTCTTTTTCGTCCAGCCAACGCAGGCTGCGGCCTTTCCATTGCAGAACGCCGCGAGTAAAACGGGCGTTGGCATGAGTACCGGAAGCAGAAGCGGCCTCCAGCTCACGCTCGTCAATGGCGTGAATGCCGTCGACCTCGTCCACCGGCACCACGACCGGGCCGCCTTCAGCGGCAACGATCAACATGCGCGGCACCACCCGTGCCGACTGGGTACTCGCTGCATTGCTGTCGAGCCCTAGCAGCTCGACCAGCGATATGCACGCTACCAGAGCACCCCGTACGTTGGCGACACCCAGCATCGCACGCGAGCGCTGGTGCGGCAGCGAATGGATGGTCTGATTGGGGGCGACCTCCGAGAGACAGCGGGAGGCCAGCCCCAGCCATTCTTCACCAAGACGGAATACCAGAATGGAGCGGGTCTTGATGTCGCGCAGCAACACAGAGCCCTGAAACTGCTCATGCGACTCCTGGGCCAGCGCGTAGCGGTCCAGCAGACGGGTGGCCGCCGCGGAATAAACCGCGCAGTTGCGGCAGTGGATGTGCTCTTCAAGCAACGGGCAGGAACGATCACCGTGAATACCGATACGGTTCCAGCAGTCATCGATATCCAGGGCTTGGTCATGGGTAAGACTGGAAAAACCGGACACGCCCGTCATCAATGGTTTCCTTGTTTATTCGCGCCACGTGCAGCGCGGTCCTGCAAGCGCCGGGCCCCGGTACTGTCACCCTGGGCGGCCAGCAACGCCGCCAGTTGGGCCAGCGATTCGGAATGCTGCGGTTGCAGGTACAACGCCTTGCGATAGAAACCCTGAGCCTGCGCCACGTTGCCTTCTACTTCGCTGAGCAGGCCCAGCCAGTAAAATACCTGTGCAACCGGCTCATACTGTTGCAGATAGCGCTCGCAGGCAGCCCGCGCCTCGGCACTTTTGCCTTCGTTGGCCAGGCCGGCAATCCTGTCGAGCAGCGCCGAAACCTCGCCATTGCCAGTGACAGCAGCAGGCTTGACGATGGGCGCAAATGCTGCTGACGTTCGTGCGGCAGGTCGTGGCGCAGGCGTTCTGGCTGGTGCATCGAGGACCGGGCGCGGTGCAACCGGCGCGGCTAAAGGCGCCGAAATCTGAGCCGGAGCTGTCGGCTCGACTGACGCGTGCCGAAAGGCAAATGATTGCGCAATACCGATCGAACGCATGCCGATACCTGCCAGCAGGTTGCCCTCCGCCGGTCCGATGAACAGCAGGCCGTCTTCGCGGGTCAGCTGCTTGAGGACCTTGAACACATGTTGCTGGGTCTGCCGATCAAAATAGATCACCAGGTTGCGGCAGAAAACGATGTCATACGCGACCTGCGAAGCCAGTTTCGGATCGAGCAGGTTGCCAGCCTGAAAACTCACACAAGCGCGCACACTGTCGGCAATTTCAAACCCGTCAGCGACCGGGTTGAAATACCGCTCGCGAAAACTGGTGTCACTGCCCCGGAACGAGTTCTTGCCATAGATGCCGTGCTCGGCCTTGGCAATCGAGACAGGACTGATATCAATGGCACCGACCTTGAACTGCCTGGCATCCACCCCCGCATCGAATAACGCCATGGCAATCGAATAGGGTTCCTCGCCGGTCGAGCACGGCAGGCTGAGAATGCGCAACGGGCGCGCACCGGCAAGACTGGCTATACGTTCACGGGCCAGCATGCCCAGTGTGACGAACGATTCCGGGTAGCGAAAAAACCAGGTTTCGGGAACGATCACCGCCTCGATCAGCGCCTGCTGTTCTTGAGGCGACGACACCAGAAGGTGCCAATACGCATCACTGTCGGGGCAATGGGCGGCCGTCGCACGCTGACGCAAGGCACGCTCGATGATCGCCTCGCCGACCGAGGTCACATCCAGCCCGATACGCTCCTTGAGGAAGCTGAAGAAGCGTGAATCGTCGACCTTCATGGCGCGTCCTCAAGCAGTTCGAGGTCGATTGGCGGCACCGGGTACAACAACTCGCGAACCGGCTCGCTCAACAGCTCCTGAACGTGAATCCATTGCAGCAGCCCCTGCTCATCCTCCCGAACCGGCCCCAGGTAAGGTGACAGGCGATTGTCCAGCCCGTACGCCTTGAACTGTGACACCGGGCAACGCAGCGTTTCGGTGGCCTGCTCCAGAATCAGCCCGAGCAACTGCGCTGGGTGCGTGTCGTCGTGCCGATAATGCACCAGAACCATTCGCGTGCTGGTGCGCAAGCGCGCTGATTGACCGGAGTTCAGCGCACTGATGTCAATCACCGGCACGATCTCGCCGCGATGGGCAAAGATCCCCGCCACCCAGTGAGGAGCCTGGGCAATTGCCTTGAGTTTCACCCGAGGCAGGATTTCAGCGATCTCTTTCGCGTCCAGCGCATAGCGGTCTTCGCCGATGCAAAACAGCAGAAAGAGTTTACTGGTGGTCAGTGGCGTGCCGTTGCGCCTCGGCGATTGATCCGTCATTGGAGTGTTCAGACCTTGAATCGCGAAACGCCACCGCGCAGCCCGACCGCGACCTGACTCAACTCGTCGATGGCGAAACTGGCTTGACGCAGAGACTCGACGGTCTGGCTGCTGGCATCCGCCAACTGCACCAGTGCCTGATTGATCTGCTCGGCACCGGTAGCCTGAGCCTGCATACCTTCATTGACCATCAACACACGGGGCGCCAACGCCTGTACTTGCTGAATGATTTGCGACAACTGCTCGCCGACCTGAGTGACCTCGAACATGCCGCGGCGCACCTCCTCGGAAAACTTGTCCATGCCCATCACACCAGCAGACACCGCCGACTGGATTTCGCGCACCATCTGCTCGATGTCATAAGTGGCAACGGCAGTCTGGTCAGCCAGGCGACGCACCTCGGTGGCCACTACTGCGAACCCGCGACCGTACTCACCGGCCTTCTCGGCCTCGATGGCGGCATTGAGCGACAGCAGGTTGGTCTGGTCGGCGACCTTGACGATGGTGACGACGACCTGATTGATGTTGCCGGCCTTCTCGTTGAGGATCGCCAGCTTGGCGTTGACCAGATTGGCAGCGCCCATCACCTGATGCATGGTGTCTTCCATGCGTGCCAGGCCCTGCTGACCGGAGCCGGCGAGCACCGACGCCTGGTCTGCCGCCGAGGTGACTTCGGTCATGGTCCGCACCAGGTCCCGCGAAGTGGCGGCGATTTCCCGCGACGTGGCACCGATCTCGGTGGTGGTTGCCGCGGTCTCGGTGGCGGTAGCCTGCTGCTGGCGGGACGTTGCAGCGATTTCGGTGACCGAGGTCGTGACCTGTACCGAAGAGCGCTGCGCCTGCGCCACCAGCGCGGTGAGCTCGGAGACCATGTCGTTGAAGCCGGTCTCGACCGCATTGAACTCGTCCTTGCGCGACAGGTTCAGCCGGGTACTCAAATCGCCCTTGCGCATGACGTCCAGAATACTCACGATCATCTGCATCGGAGAGGTGATCGAGCGCATCAGCAGCAGCCCGCAGGCAGCCGCCGCCATGACCGCGATCAGCAGAGAGAGCACCATGCTGATCTTGGCGCCCAGCACAGCGTTGACGATATTGGTGGTGGACTGGTCAGCCAGTTGCTTGTTGGCAACGATCAGGTCTCTGAGCTGCAGGCGGCCCTCACTCCAGACCGGATTGAGCTCGTTGTAAAACTCATCGCGAGCGCCCGCATAATCACCGCGTTCGTACTTGGCGTGAACATCGGCAAGCATGCGCGAATAGACCTCGCGGCGCTTTTCGAATACCGCGAAGCTGGCCCTGTCCGTGTCATCGAAGATGGATTTCTTGTAGCCGTCCATCTGCGACTGAAGGGCGTCTTCAAACCCCTTGAACTGATCCTTTTCCTGCTTGGTCAGCGGCCGCCCCTGCCCTTCGGCAATCAGCTCCAGCGTGCGGATGTAACTCTCGCCCCAGGCACTGCGCACCAGCGTGCTGTAGTAGACACCGGGTAACGCATCAAGACGGACATCTTCCTCGCTGGACTCGATGGACAACAGTCGTGAATAAGATACAACGACCATCAGCAGCATGATTGCGATGATGACGGCGAAACTCGCCAGAATCCGTTGGCGCAAGGTCCAGTTCTTCACAGTCAGCCCTCAAGAGTTCAACGACGGCATCGGGCCGTGTTCAAGAAGCGGACCGACGAGCGGTCCAAGCGGCGTGAGTATAGCCCAGCCGTCAACGGGTACACGGGGAATGAAAAACCAAATCACGGCCCCTGCTCATTAACCCGCTTTCCTGCCTTCTTGTCGGCCCTTGTCACCACTACTTGAGCACAAGACCTCAGGAACCTGTGCAGCCGATAAATAGTTAGCACTTGCTGGCCTGACCTCAAACGTAAGCTTTGTCGCCTGCTCACTCACGACAAGGCACTTCAATGCTGGATCAAACTTCGCCGGGCAAGGCATCTGCCGCCCCGCATGTGCAACTTATAAAAGATAAATCACCCGGGTGGCTGCTTGACGCAGAATCGGCAACCCATGCGGCTCTGCGCAAAACCTCCGGACGCCCTTTGCAATGGCTGACGAGCGCGCGAACGTCCAGCCCGGAGCAAGTCGATAAACTGCAGCAGCTCTATGCCGAGCATCGCCAGAATGAAGAAAAGGTTCGTCCGACGCTTGGTCGCCTCTCGACACTGGAAGAATTTGCGACCCCTCTTCTGACGGCGGCGATCAAGGACCGCTTCGGGCTGGAGGTGGACGTCGCCCGAACCTCGCTGTTTCACGCCAGCCGGGCCAGAGTCGACCAGTCGTTCCTGGCGGCATCCCGAGACCCCGTGACTCAAGCCAACATTGCCTTGAGGACTGCCAGTCAGAGCCTGCTCAAGGCTGCGCTGCAGAATTTCGAAGCGTGGGAAACCGCGCCCGGCGCGATGGACTCGGACTCGGGCATCAAGGCTCAGGTGTTTTCCTCATTTGAAATCATCGGTCAGCAGATCACCGGCCAGTCCTTGCCGATACCTGCGACCGGGTTCGCAGCAATGTGCCGCGAGCTGGACCTGGGCGGCAAATACCAGGCCCACCTTGAGTCCGCCTTCAATACACCTTCAACAACCGAAGAGACGGCGGACATTGCGGCATCCAGGCTGCGCAAGGACTTCCTGCAACTTCAGTCATCGTCCATCCGACTTCAACTGCAGATTGCCTCCCTGCAGAAACTGGTCAGCCCGCCATTGCAGTGCGCGTTACTGGATATTCTCGACGGCAAGCAAAACGTCCGGCTTGATAACAGGCCCGTCAACTGCAGCTTACTGTGCCTGGGGGATGTCGAACTTGACGGCCTGTTTGTTATCGGCAAAGACCGCGACGTGGCAACTCAGGCAGAAAAGATTGTCGTCTACATTCCGGACGACCCGGTTGCGCCGCTGAAGGAATACGACTCGGTCGAGGTGTTTATAAACGCATTGCGCGACCGGATGTTCATCAACGGGTATCTGAATTTCTTCACGCGGTTCATACCGGCACGCCACCGAAGTGCCTTGTTTGAAAAGCTGTCCGAGCGTCTGCACCCCAAAGTCAAGAAAGGTGGTCTATTCGAGCGCCAGTGGCTGGAACGTGAAGCTGACCGAAACGCCCGGCTGGACCTGAGAGAAATCCCGCTGCAAGGCTCGTTGCCGGAGGCCCTGTACGATCGCAAACGTGCAACGTTGAAGGACGATGCGCTGTTTCATGGCGTGCCGACGGCGGCGCAGGACCAGAAAACCTTCGACGAGCGTGTGCAGTACTTCAAGGACAAAGCATTCGACGTCTTGAACATCGCCGCTTTTGTCGTTCCGGTATTGGGCGAAGTGATGATGACCGTCACCGCCATTCAGCTGACACATGAGGTCTATGAGGGCATAGAGAGCTGGGCCAAAGACGAGAGACAGCAGGCGTTCGCCTACCTTTTCGATGTGGTGGAGAACATTGCCCTGATGTCGGCCCTTGGCGCTGCGGTGACGGGAGCAGCAGGCATCCCGGCGATACAAGTGCCCGAGTTCGTAAACAGCCTGAAACCCGTGGAGTTGCCGGATGGAATGACTCGCCTCTGGAAGCCCGACCTGACACCCTTTGCTCATGACGTCGTGCTGCCTGAAGGCCTGCAGCCCGACGCCACCGGCCTGTACACATGGCAAGACAGACAGTGGTTGCCACTCGAGGGACGAACGTATTCGGTCAAGCCTGAGCCGACCGGCGATGGTTATCTGATGGAGCACCCAACCAACCCGCACGGCTATCAACCCGCCTTGCGCCACAACGGCGCGGGAGCATGGCTGCATGAGCTGGATCGCCCGCTGGAGATGGAAGGTCTGACGCTGTTTCGACGGCTGGGGTATTCCAGCGAAGCGTTTTCAGACAGCGCAGCCAGACGCATCATAAAGGTCAGCAACACACCTGAATCCGTGATGCGTCAGGCTCTGGCTGATCAGCGCCGCCCACCTGCCTTGCTCAAAGACACAGCGCACCGATTCAGGCTGGATCAGGAAATCGATCGTTTCATAGAGCAGATGGAAGCCAACGATGCAGACGCAGCAGCTCCCCTCCAACTTGAACTGCTGAGCCAGGACCCTGGCTGGCCGAACAATCGCACACTGGTGCTGGTGGATGCTAAGGGCAGCGCGCTCCAGCGGTTCGTTGCGGCGCAGCATTCTGGCGCTGCAGCCCCGCTCGACATCCATATTCGTGCCGACCAGCCAGATGCCCTGCGCCAGGTACTGGAAAAACTGAACAACATCGAAATCCGGACCCTGCTCAACGAAGAGTTCGGTGCGGGTCCGCAGGGCATTGCACCGCGGCTGATCACTCTACGCGCGCAATTGGTGGCGCGTGCCCGGGCAACCAGAGCCTGGCTGTTCGAATCACATTACCGCGCTCTGAAAGTCGCCGATACGGACGGCGCGCAAACCCTCCAGCAGGCGTTTTCGGGCTTGCCACCGCTGGTTGTCCAGGAGCTGGCCAGCCACGCCTCGCCAGCCGAGCGGGTACAGCTCACAAAAGAGCGCCGCGTACCCTTGCGAATGGCCGAAGAAGCCAGCGCCTATTTGCAGCAGGTGCGGTTGGCGCGGGCCTATGAGGGCCTTTACCTGACCTCGGTATCCAGCGCCGATACCGATTGCCTTGTCCTGCACAGCCTTGAAGCCCTTGCGCAATGGCCTTCAAAGGTGAGGCTGGAGGTGCGCAATCGCTTCTTTGGCGGCCAATTACTCGACAGTATCGGGGCCCAGGAGGCCCCCATTCGCAAGGTGCTGATAAAAGATGGCAATCGCTATGAGACCCGTGACGCTGACGACCAGCACCTGCACGGGCTGGACGATCTGTATTCCTCCGTACTTCAAGCCCTGCCCGATGCCGAGCGCAGCCAATTGGGTTTTACCCATACCGGCCAGGGGCAGTCGCTGGCGGCTCTGATCCAGGAAAACCCTCTACCTCGTCAGACTCTCGCACCGCTGCTGAAAATGCAGGCGCTCAAACCTGGTTCCAGATCCCCCATGCGCCTGGCCGATGGCCGCCTTGGATATCCCTTGAGCGGTAACGGAAGAACCGACTGGCATATGACCGATGAAAGCCTGCTGGACAAGATCCGTTTGCTGGAGCTGGAGGATGCGTTCCCCGAAGATATTCTCAGCCGCCTGCGCCACACCGGCTGGGATAATAGGGCTATCGATGAACGACTCAACAGTTTGCTAGGCGAACAAATGATGCTGCGGGCAAGTCTTGACGCCTGGACCTCTGAGATCGTGGCAATGCCGCCCATGAGTCCGGCGCATATCGATAGCCGGACGCGTATCAGTGAGGCTATCTGGAACCACTGGCGCATCAATAAACTGCCTGAAATCGGACGAACGCTTGAGCCACTTTATCTGCAGCAGGTATCCCTGACTGACTTCCCACGACATCTGCCGGATTTTGTCTATGCACGGGTGACCGGACTCCATCTGGAGAACATCTCGATCGAACCCCGAGCGCGCCCGGGCGCGGAGCTTTCAATACCGGCAGCCACGGATCTGCCGAGACAGTTGACCAACTGCTTCGAACTTGGACACTTTCTGCAACGGTTCCCCCATACGCGGTCACTCAACCTGGTCAGCGAACCCGGCACTGTTACGGATCCGGAGATATCGGCCTTCCTCAACCTGCCCCAACAAGTGTCCAGTGTGCTGCCGCAACTCACTGAACTGGGACTGATCAACCAGAGCATTTTTCTGGATCAGGCGCAGATGAACCACTTGCGCGATATGCCTGATCTCAGGTCGCTGAACCTCAGCGGCAACCGACTGGTCAGCTTGCTGCCCATGGACCTTGGCTGGCTGCATCTTGACCGGCTGATACTGGAGCGAGTCGGCATGTACCGCTGGCCTTCCTGGCTGACGGACATAATCCCGAACAATATTCGTGAGCTGTCGGTGGCTCACAACAACCTGACCGAACTGCCGGACTGGATCCTCGACAATCCTCTCAACGCTGAGCATCAGACCCTGATCGACTTACGCGGCAACAGCCTGTCCCGGCACACGGCGATGCACGCACGCATCAACGAGGCTGTACCCGACTGTTCCTTTCGCTTCCTCATGGAAACGCCGCTCGCCGTGCAAGGCGTTATAAACATGCAGCTGCGCGAAGGTGCCGAATTAGCTGCCGCCCTTGATCAGTGGACACATGCCTCAAGCTCGATGGCCACTGCGAGTGAGCAGACCATCGAAGCCCGCCGCGGAATAGGCAGAATATTGACTGATCACTGGCGAGCGTTCAGCCTGGGGCAAATCCACCGTCCACTGCGCCTGGAAAACCTTGCGCTGGTCGATTTCCCTCGCCAGTTACCGGAATTCTTCTATCGCCAGATACGCTATCTGCACTTGAGCAGAGTGACGGCCACGGTATCTGACCTGGACCAGTTGCTGCGCAGTATGACTGGTCTGAACTCACTGGAAATGAATGGGCATGTCGCACCGCTGCTGCAACTGCCTGCGGCGCTGCTTGAGCTTCCACTACTTCGTTCGCTATCGCTGATTGACCAGGGAATGGTGATCGAGCAAAAGCACATCGATTTCTTCAGCCGTATTCCGGCGCTCTCGCGGCTGGAACTGGATGGCAACCGGATAGGCGCGATCAGCGATCTGTCTGCCCTCGGCAATACCGAGCTTAACTGGCTATCACTCAATAACGTCGAGTTAACCGAATGGCCGACCTGGGTGGATGACATGATTCCAGCACATTTAAGGACGCTCCTGTTGGAAGGCAATCTGATTACTGACTTGCCGGAGCATATTCTGGCCAATCCAGGCAGCGAATTTTCGCACACGGAAATAAGCTTGCTGAACAACCCGCTTTCCGAAGACAGCATGCGCCGAGGACATTTGTCACAACGCTATGGACGCTCTTTCACCGTTGACATGGACCTGCCACCCGAACTCGACGCGATGGACTGGACGGAACACCATGACTCGGACTCATCGATATCAGACTACGAGTCAGAAGACAGTCAGGCATTTACTCCAGAGCCAGTGACTGCCGACCCCTGGCTGGACGACAGCAACCCGCTCAGCCCCGCACGGCGTACGATCTGGGCGCAACTGGAGGCAGACGACCACAACCGCAGGCTACTGGAGCTGATCGGTTCGCTGCGGCACAGTGCCGACTATCGCAATACTGCCAGCCGGGCGGCACTACAGGAGCGCGTCTGGCGAGTACTCGGCTCGGTGAGTCAGGACCCGCAACTGGGAATGACCCTGAGTGCTATTGCCGAAGAACCACTCAGGCTGTTGCGTGACAACAACACCTGCCCCGACGGCATCCTGCTGGAGTTCAACCAGATGGAGGTGATGGTGTTCATTCGTCAGTCACTGCACGATGTGGTGCCGGAGCAGCGAGGTGCACTGCTGTATCGGCTGACATTACGGCTTTATCGCCTGTCCGAACTTGATGCTGCTGCCCGCGAACAGACCGGGAGCCGCGATGAAGCTGAAGTCCGTCTGGCGTATCGCACACACTGGGCAAGCGCGCTGGACCTGCCCGTACCACCGGAAGGCATGTTGTTCCAGGCCCACGCCGCCATCAGGCCGGGTGAGTTCGAGACAGCCCTGCTTCGCGTGCAGGCCGGAGAACAAGGCGAACCATTCCTGCACTTCGCCCAGCAGCAGGATTACTGGATCAACTATCTGCGCGAAACCCATGCTGGACGGTTCGATGAACTCGAACGTATTTACAGGACTGACCTGAACCGGCTCACCGACGAATTCGAACAACGTGACATCAGCCTGGACAACCCGGAATACGAAGGACGCATTCGCGAATTCGAGGCCAGCTTCAAGGAACAGCAAACAACGCTCATAAGGGAGCTGACCAACGCCGAAGGGCTGGAGCATCTTTGATGGCATGGGCCGCCTGACGCACAGTGCGCCAGGCGGTCCGGTAGCGGACGTAGCAGTTTACTCCGCGCCCCGCACCTGCCCTTCCAGTTCGGTCTTGAGACCGGGCTCCAGTTTCAACTGGCGCGCCAGCTCATCGAGATAGGCGCGCTCCATGAAATGCTCTTCATCCACCAGCATGACACTGGCGATATACATTTCCGCTGCCATTTCAGGCGTGGTCGCAGCGCGGGCCACTTCTGCCGGGTCCAGCGGTTTGTTCAACTCGGCCTGAAGCCATTGCTGAAGCGCCTGATCGCTGTTCAATTTGCTGAACTCACCCTCGATCAGTTCACGCTCACGCTCATCCACATGACCATCGGCTTTTGCAGCAGCGACCAGTGCCCGCAGGATGGCCTGGCTGTGCTGCTCGGCTTCAGCCTCGGGCAAGCGATCGATGGTTTGCGGCTCACGCTGACCGACGAGGCCCTGACTGGACTGCCAGTTGTTGTAGGCCTTATAGGCCAGTACGCCCAATGCCGCCAGCCCCCCGTAAGTCAGCACCTTACCGCCCATACCGCGCGAGCGTTTGCCGCGCAGAAGGCTCATGGCACCTGCAGCCAGCGCACCGCCACCGGCTCCGGACAGCAGACCGCCAAGACCGCTCTGGGAAGTCCCTTGGCCTTTGCCGCCGCCGAGCAGGCTGCCCAGACCATTGATCAATGAATCGCTGCCCGAAGACTGCTTGCCGGATTTGCCGTTAGCCTTGTCCTGCAACAGGCTTTGTCCGGATTTGAGCAACTGATCGAGTAAGCCACGCGTATTCACAGAAAGCCTCCTACAAGGTTTGTCAGATGAGTCATTGACCAACAAGTTGACAGGAAGTCACTGACTTAAGATTACCGGCGTGCTTCCGAATGTTACGATTCCCGGCCAGCCCCATTCATCCAATCATTCCCGATATCAGCGAAACACGTGCAACGCGCCGCTCTGATAAGGGGTCAATAGTGGAGCAGCCGGTACGAAAAGCAGTTAAAAAGACTGCTCGTCCAGATTGATCAACCTTAAGTACACCCATATGAACGCAAGACGCATACCGTCAGGAGCTTGCCTGAAGTGATATCGCCCACTGGTTTCCCGACAGCTAACGGCACGGCTGCCGGGATTATCCGATCAAAGGACTGGAGCCAGACGCTACTCGGACCCATCGAGCATTGGCCGGTATCGCTGAAAAACACCCTGAATCTGATTCTGAACTCGCCGGAATCCATGTATCTGCTCTGGGGACCGGAGCTGGTGTTTTTCCACAATGATGCTTATACCCCCATCCTCGGCCCGCGTAAGGATAACGCCATCGGCGCGCTTATTCCGGACCTCTGGGCTGATGTGTGGGATCAGGTCGCGCCGCTGGTCATTGATGCATACGCTGGTAAGCCCTGCCATTACAAGGACATGCCGCTGAGCATGGCGCGCTTCGGTGAGGTCGAGCAGACATGGTGGTCATTCTCCTTCTCGCCGGTGATCGACGAGCAAGGGATGATCGTTGGCATGTTTTGCATCACTAACGAAACCACCGAGCATGTCCTCAGTCAGCAAGCGTTGCGGGACAGTGAGCGCAAACGCCTGAAACTGATCGACGATCTGGTAGATCTGGAACGACGACAGACCGCCAGGCTGGCACAGCGGACCCTGGAGCTGGATACATTCTGGGAGATTTCCCCGGATCCGCTGGCTATACTCGATTTCAACGGCATTTTCCTGCGGGTGAACCCGGCCTGGACGGTGCTGTTGGGCCGCACTGAACAAGAGCTGCTGGGCAGCTCGATCATGAGCCTGCTGCATCCAGATGATGTCCGCAATACCGAGGATGCCCTGCAACACACCATCAATAATGTTTTGCCGCTGTTTGAGAATCGCTACCTGCATGTGGACGGGACCTATCACTGGTTCGGCTGGACCGCTGCGCCTGGCAATGGAATCATTTTTGCGCTGGGCAAGCACCTGACCCATGAGAAAGATCGCATCGAAGCATTGCGTATTGCCGAAGAAGCACTGATTCAGGCCCAGAAAATGGAAGCGGTCGGACAGTTGACCGGCGGTTTGGCACATGACTTCAACAACCTGCTGATGGGCGTCACCGGCAACATGGAGTTGCTCCTGTCGAGGATCAGACAGGAGCGCTTCACGGAGCTGGATCGCTACATCAATGCAGCACTGGAGGGCTCGAGACGCGCGGCCTCTCTGACGCACCGCCTGCTGGCATTTTCGCGCCGTCAGACTCTGGCCCCCAAGGCGACGGATATCGACCTTCTGGTGGCAGGCATGGATGAACTGATCCGGCGTACCGTGGGCCCTGCCATCGATATGCAGGTCATTGCTTCACGAGGGCTGTGGTCGACGCTGGTGGACCCGCATCAGTTGGAAAACTCGCTGCTCAATTTATGTATCAACGCCAAGGACGCCATGCCCGACGGCGGACAGCTGCTGATTCAGACTTGCAACCGTCATTTGAATGCAGCAGCAGCGACGAGGTATCAGTTGCCCGCAGGTCGTTACGTGGAGTTATGCGTCAGCGATACAGGCACGGGCATGGACAAAGATGTCATGGCACGGGCCTTCGATCCATTTTTCACCACCAAACCGTTAGGCATGGGGACGGGCCTCGGGCTGTCGATGATTTACGGCTTTGCACGGCAGTCCGGAGGCGGCGTCACCATCACCTCAAACGTCGGAGAGGGCTCGAAAGTCTGCATCCTGCTGCCGATGCATGAAGGTGAGCCTGAAGCGGTGGCACTTGAAGACAACCCTCTACAAGTACCCGCGCCTGGCATTAGCGATGAAACCATTCTGGTCGTTGATGACGAGCCCGCTGTGCGTCTGCTGATTGCCGAGTTGCTTGAAGACCTTGGCTATACCATTTTGCAGGCCGAGCGAGGTGCCGATGCTCTGACCATTCTGCAGTCCAAAGCGGCCATTGACCTGTTGATTACCGATGTCGGTCTGCCAGGCGGCATGAACGGTCGTCAGGTCGCAGACGCCGCCCGGGATGTTCGGCCCGACCTGAAAATACTGTTTGTGACGGGCTACGCTGAAAACGCGGCGCTGGCCCACGATACGCTGGAACCTGGCATGCATGTACTGCCCAAGCCTTTTGCCATTGCCGAACTGATCGGACGCGTCACCGAACTTCTGGAAAGCGAATAAAAATGAGCGCCCTGCGGCGCTCACTCGTTTGCTGCTTACCTCTGTAAACCGAACGGGCATCAATCCCGCAGATCAGACTCATGAATCGGCTGATCCCTATGTGTGGCGCGTTGATACTGTGCAGGCCAGGTCGCCAAGCGTCCGCCCAGGTCTTCATCGGCACGCAGCGGCCAGTAAGGATCACGCAGCAGCTCACGCGCAAGCAGGATGATATCGGCCTGCCCGGTGCGCAGAATATGCTCTGCCTGAGCCGGATCAGTAATCATGCCTACCGTGCCTGTAGCGATTTCGGACTCTTTGCGAACCCGTTCGGCAAAACGCGTCTGATAGCCGGGGCCAACCGGAATTTCCGCGTTAGCTGAGGTGCCGCCCGACGACACATCGATCAGGTCGGTACCCAGCGCCTTCAGACGGCGCGCCAACTCTACCGTTTCATCGGCGTTCCAGCCGTCTTCCACCCAGTCGGTGGCGGACACGCGAACGAACAACGGCAGCTCTTCAGGCCACACTGCGCGCACCGCTTCGGTGACTTGCAGCGTCAGACGGATGCGGTTCTCGAATGAACCACCATATTGGTCGGTGCGCTGGTTGCTCAATGGCGACAGGAACTGGTGCAGCAGATAACCGTGGGCAGCGTGAACTTCTACTACCTTGAAGCCTGCGGTCAGGGCGCGCCTTGCGGAATCGACAAACGCTTTGATCAGCTCCTGAATCTGCGTTTCGCTCAGTTGCAGAGGCGCCGTATGCTGCGGATCAAAAGCAATTGCCGAAGGCCCGACCGAAGTCCAGCCACCTTCATTGCGGGAAATGCTGCCGTGCTTGCCAAGCCACGGGCGCCAAGTGCTGGCCTTGCGACCGGCGTGCGCCAGCTGGATGCCAGCCACCGCCCCCTGAGCATTGATAAAGCGGGTAATGCGTTGCAGCGGCTCGATCTGTTCGTCGTTCCACAACCCCAGGTCTTCGGGGGTTATGCGGCCGTCCGGCGTCACCGCCATCGCTTCAGTAATGACCAGGCCGGCGCCGCCAACCGCTCGGCTTCCCAGATGAACCAGATGCCAGTCGTTGGCCAGGCCGTCGACACTGGAGTACTGGCACATCGGCGAGACTGCAATACGGTTGCGAAGGGTAAGTTGGCGCAGGGTGTAGGGTTCAAGCAGCAGGCTCATGGCAACCTCTCGTAATGAAAATTCCGGTGTCCAGGCTCCGTTCATTCAATGAACAGGTTTTGCAGACAGTCTGTTGTCGACAACCCGGTAGCGAGAGGGGTTCCTGCTGATTGTCAGCGTGGCGCGATGTGCACCACCATCAACTGCACGGTTTCGTTGCCACGAAACTCGTTAAGGTCAAGTTTGTAGGCCAGTTCGACCCAGCGAATGTTGGGGTTGGGCCAGATGTCACGGTCGACGCTGAACGCAATGCCATCGAGCTTGACGCTGCCGCACTCGGTCTTGAGCACCATCTTCAAATGGCGCTCGCCCACCACCCGTTGTTCAACCAGTTGAAACACCCCATGGAACAACGGCTCGGGGAAGTGCTGCCCCCAGGGACCGGCATTGCGCAGTGCGCGGGCCAGTTCCAGATGAAACTCCTCGACGGCCAGCGAACCGTCAGACAGCAGACGCCCGGTCAGGTCCTGCTCGTCGAGCTGACGACGCACTTCCAGGTCGAACGCTTCGGCAAACGCCGGGAAGTTCTCTTCGGGCAGCGAGAGACCTGCCGCCATTGCGTGCCCGCCAAATTTACTGATCAGTTGCGGATGACCGGCGGCCACAGCGTCCAGCGCATCGCGAATGTGAAACCCCGGCACCGAGCGAGCCGAGCCTTTGAGCACGCCCTCCCCGGCACTGGCGAACGCGATGGTGGGTCGGTGGTAGCGCTCCTTGAGGCGCGAGGCCAGGATACCGATGACACCCTGATGCCATTCGGCATCGAACAGGCACAGGCCGAACGGCATGGACTCCAGCGGCAGGTCCTTGAGCTGCGCGAGCGCTTCGCGCTGCATGCCTTGCTCGATGGATTTGCGATCCTGGTTCAATTCGTCCAGTTGCACGGCCATTTCTCGCGCCAGTGTCGGGTCGTCGCAGAGCAGGCATTCAATGCCCAGACTCATGTCGTCCAGACGCCCCGCCGCGTTCAGGCGTGGTCCGAGAATGAACCCCAGGTCAGTGGAGGTGATGCGCGAAGGCTCACGTCGTGCGACTTCCAGAATGGCGCGCAGCCCCGGGCGGGCACGCCCGGCACGGATACGCATCAGGCCCTGATGCACCAGAATGCGGTTGTTGGCGTCCAGAGGCACTACGTCGGCCACGCTGCCCAGCGCGACCAGGTCCAGAAGCTCACCCAGATTGGGCTGGGCACGCTGGTTGCTCTCGAACCAGCCGGTGTCACGCAAACGCGCACGCAAGGCCATCAACACATAGAAAATAACCCCGACACCGGCCAGCGATTTGCTGGGAAAGGTACAGCCTGGCTGGTTGGGGTTGACGATGGCGTCTGCCGCCGGAAGTTCGTGCCCCGGCAAATGGTGATCGGTGACCAGTACCTGCAAGCCTGCCGCCTTGGCAGCGGCCACACCCTCGACGCTCGAAATGCCGTTATCCACGGTGATCAATAGCTGAGGTTCGCGCTGCAACGCCACTTCGACGATTTCCGGCGTCAGGCCATAACCGTACTCAAAACGGTTAGGCACCAGATAATCGACGTGTGCCGCGCCCAGCAGACGTAGCCCCAGAACACCCACGGTGCTGGCAGTCGCGCCGTCGGCATCGAAATCACCGACAATCAGCATGCGCTGGCCTTCGCGCAGCGCCGTTACCAGCAGGTCTACCGCAGCATCGATACCCTTGAGTTGCTGGTAAGGGATCAACCGCGCCAGGCTTTTGTCCAGCTCGGCCTCGCAGGCCACGCCCCTTGCGGCATAAAGACGAGTGAGCAAGGGCGGCAGGTCGCCGAGAAACGGCAAGGTATCGGGCAATAGACGAGGTTCGATGCGCATGCGGGTCAGCTGATTCTCTTTGCAGTGTCGATGAATGTTTTTTCGATCGGAACCGGTGGCTGTCAGCCGCGTTCGCCCGCAAGCCATTGCAGCTGGACTTCATGCTGGCCGCGGTCGTCGGTGACGAACACCGTTCCTTCACTGATCATCACATCCCACTTGATGACCCGCGGCATATCCTTGGCCAGCACTTCCAGCACGTCCTGCGGGACGGCGGCGATGTTGACGTTTTTCAGGTTCTTGATCGCCGGGATGACCTTGCCTTCCCAAACGCGCAAGCTGCCGTAGGCCAGCAGGCTGGTGCGTTCGGTGCGACGCGAGCACCAGGTCAGGCGGTCGGCATCCGGCTGCCCGACTTCAATCCAGTGCAAAACCCGATCATCCAGGCTTTTTTCCCACAGTGCGGGTTCGTCCACATCAGACAGGCCGCGACCGAACGACAATTGTTCGTTGTACCAGAAGGCATAGGCCAGCAGACGCACAGTCATGCGCTCTTCGGTTTCAGAAGGATGGCGGGCAATGGTCTGTTTGACGCTCTCATACACTCCGCGATCAAGGTCGGTGAGGTTGAGTTCGAATTTGTAGGTCGTGGACGGCTGGGCCATGAACGGGCTTCTAGAGTCTGGAGGTAAGACGGCAAGTCTAACCGATGCCGGGCCTGTGAACGAACTTGCTCGCACAGGGGATGTAATTGCCCCGACTTGCGGGCTATATAAAAATCGATAGCCTGAAACAAAATTCTGATACAGATTGGCCTTGTAGACGATCTGCTCCGAGTACCTGGATCCCGGCAAGGGACTGCCGAAGCACTCGAATGTGACGCCATAGGCGCAGCGCCACTCAAAGAGCTGCCACCCTACTCCAGTTTGCTGAATCTTTTTCGAGGATGAAACCAGCGAATGTCCCTTCCTGCCTCGTACTGCACAACGGCTCGATTGATGCTCGCCCTGTCGCTGGCGGCCCTGTCATGCACCAGCCAGGCAAGGGAGACACTGACCTGGCTGATGCGCGACATACCGCCTTCGACGATCTTTTCCGGGGTCATGCGCGGGCAAGGTGCCATTGATCAGCTCATGCCTTTGTTAACTGCACGAATGCCCGAATACGATCACGTGCTGATGCGCGTCAATCGTGCCAGGGGCCTGCAGATGCTTAACGACGGCACGTCTCTGAATTGTGATCCCACCATGCTGTGGACTGAGGAGCGAGCCAGAAACCTGCTTTTCTCCATACCGATCGGCGCCATATTCAGCAGCGGCCTGATTGTACGCAAGGAAGAGATGTCGATGTTCGAGCCGTATGTGAAGGATGGAAAAATCGACTTCGCGGCGCTGATGGCCAGCCGGACGATCAAATTGGGTATGGTTGCCGAACGCAGCTATGGAGAGCTGATCGATCATACGCTGCAAGGTGTCGACGAAGAGGCGCTGGTGCTCCATTACGGTAACGATGCAACCGGCAGCCTGCTGCAAATGGAACGTCTGGGACGCCTGCAAGCCTTTATCAGTTTCTGGCCGGAAGCGCGCTATCAGGCCATGCAACAAGGCATAAGGCCGGATGAACTGGCCTTCTTGCCGATCAAAGGCAACCCTGCCTACCAATTCGTCTATATCAGCTGCAGCGACTCACCTGAAGGCAAAAAAGCCCTCGCACAGATCAACCGGGAGATGCGTGTATTGCGCGAAAGCAGCTTGATGGGCTTTTACGCGAAGTGGCTGGAACCCGAGCAACGGGCAAGCTACCTGGAAGACGTCAAGGCGCTGTTCGAGAAGAACTGACAACCTAAAAGAAACCCCGGACAGAGGGGGCCTGCCCGGGGTAAACATGACCATGATGGTCAGTACGCCAACCTTTGATCACCGGAGCACAATGATCAAACCTGACGTAATGGATAGGAGTGCAACGAGCGCGTCAGGTTCCGACATGGTTGACGCGAGTCAGGCAACTGTTAAGCAACTGTTAAGCAAAAGACGGAGTGCCGACAAACGTTCGGCTGATTGCAGCATTGCGCATCGCGGCAATGACGCAGGGTTCGATTCGACCTTCGGCGACCATCAAATCCCGGCGCAGGCCGTCTACCACGTCGGTGAGCTGACGCTTGTCGCTCAGTTGATCAGCGCCGAATGTACGCTCGATCACACAGACGCCCGCTTTATCCTTAAGCGTCACCAGACGTTCGCCCCGAGTACCCGCCGGGCCAATACTGGCCTGATAAGGAGCCAGCGCTTCGCTTAGCAGTAAGCTGATATTTTCCATCCGGATCACCACTCAACAGTTTGAATGCAAAGGTGCTAACCAATGACCGTCGGCGACAGCAGAAAGTTCTTTCTATCGCCTGATCACAGCACCGGTCTGTCATTTCGAGCATGCCTGTTGAATGTGACAAGGAAAAAACCGGAGGCCGATGGCGACAGGAAGTGTGCTTGTAGGAAAACTCAGCATAATTCCGCCACGCGTCCTACAAGGCGCCTATGCTATTGATCACTGCGTTAAACAATCCCGTCATCTGTAATACCAATCAGCCTTTTTGATGGAGCCACATCTTGAGCGATTCCACTGATCGCCCGTTGCGCGTCATCGTGGCTGACGACCACCCTATTTTTCTCATCGGCCTGCGTGTCGTACTGGAACAGGATGATCTGGCTACCGTCGTCGCCGAAGCCTGTAATCCGGACGAACTGTTACAGGTACTCGCGCGCCACACCTGCGATGTGCTGGTGACTGATTTCATGATGCCGGTCGAGCTGCAGAACGACGGCCTGCGCCTGTTGCAGCGTATCCACCGGGATTTTCCGGCATTGCCAGTGATCGTTGTAACGACACTGAGCAATGCCGGACTTTTTCAGTCCATGCTGGACCTTAACGTGCGCGGCCTTTTGAGCAAGGCCAGCCTTGCCGGAGAACTGCCTGCGGCCATCAGGAGCGTGCAGCGAGGTGAGTTTTTTGTCGCTGATTCCGTGCGCAGGGTGCTAAGGGAAGCCCGTCAGTACGGCCCTGATGCGCTGTTGCCGACAGAAAAACTGTCGCCAAGAGAGCTGGAAGTGTTACGCCTGCTCTCGGCCGGCCATACCGTCGGCCAGATCGCTGCGCAGCTCAATCGCAGCAAACAGACTGTCAGCGCACAGAAAATCGCGGCCATGCGCAAGCTCGGCCTGGCCAACGACGCCGCACTGTTCATTTACTTGCAGGAAAGCGGCATGTCCTGAGGCTGGCCTTCTGTCAGCATGGCCTGCAGATGAGACTCGCGCTCGACGGCCCAGCGCAGGAACTCTGATGCGGGCATCGGACGCGCAATGAAATACCCCTGAATAGCCGGGTTGCCCAATGCCAGCAGGCTGTGAAAGTCGTCAATCGTTTCGACCCCCTCCACCACTACCGACATCGACAGCCGCTGCGCCATGAGCATGGCTCCAGCCACCACTGCGGACTTGCGCGCATCGTCGGCCATGCCACGCACAAACTCGGTCGGTATCTTCAACTCGCTGAAGGGTAACTGAAGGAGCCTGTCGATATTCGAAGCACCCATGCCAAAGTCATCGATAGACAATTTGCAGCCCTGCATGCACAGCCTCAACAGGCCCTCCATCTGCCAGGTTTCCGGGCGGGCGGCGTCCTGTTCGAGAATCTCCAGGGTCAGCGCAGTTGCCGGCACGCCATGACGGGCCAGCGCCTGCATGATCTGCCCGGCGAAATCCGCCTGTTGCAGCACTTGTGGGTCGATATTGACCGCAATCGACAGCACTTCGCCCTGCTCGCGCATGAACTGCGCAGAGAACTGCAAGGCCTGATCCAGCACACGCCAGGTCAACGCAACGGTCAGTTCCTCAGCTTCGATGGCGTCCATGAAGCGTCCGGGAGCCAGCAAGCCATGCGCGGGGTGCTGCCAGCGAACCAGCGCCTCGACACCCAGCAACTCGCCTTGCAGACTCACCTTGGGTTGAAAATAGGCAACCCACTGTTCGGCAACAGACGCAACGTCTATGGGCATAGTGTCTTTCGGATCAAACAACTCCACCGCAGACAGCGCCCCGAACGCACGCTTTACCGGTGAGTGTGGCGTACTCCCGGCACGGCCTGGCCCGTACGCCTCAAGCAGGTCATGGAGTACAGCGGCCGAAGCAGGTTTTTGCACATACCCCAACACTTCCAACCCCTGACTGAGCGCCAGTTGCGCAACACCTTCCAGCACGTAAGCGGCAGAGCTGCTGACAATGATAAGCGCCCTCGCCAAACCGTTTTCGGCCATAAAGCGGATCAGCTCAAGGCCGTCGGGGCCGTCCATCTGCAAGTCACAGATAGCAATGTCGACAGGACCACGGCTTTGCAGGGAAAGCCTGGCAACCTCAACGCTCTCGGCAGCCAGCACATCGAAGACCTGATTGGCGTTGAGCATCTGGTGCAGAGCCATCAGCTGGAACGGATGGTCTTCGAGAATCAGAACCTTGAGTGAGTGCACGGTCACGCCTACGGTAGTCAGAGCCAACGGCTCAGGGGAACACTTACTGTAGCTCCTCCCGCACGCATGCCCCATAGGACATGTCCTAAACCTGATGGCGATTACGGTTTTTCATGCAAGCTTCAATCGCGGGCCGGTGCAATGTCGGGCACTGCCACCAATTGCAACTCGATATCAGCGCGCAGGCCGGTCATCGCAGTCTCCAGCGCCAGCCAGCGCTCAGGCACACTGGCCACACACTCAAGCCGCACACTGTTATCAAGCGCTGCGCACGCCCTGGCCAACGGCACTGCGTCAACCAGACTCGCCGCGCCCTTGAGCCTATGCAGACAAGCGCTCAAGGCTTTCCAGTCATTTGCCAGCACCGCAGGCTCCAGCAAGGCGTGCTCATGCCTGAGGTTCTTCCACAACTCGCCCAACAAACGTTGCATCTGTTGCGGATTGGCCTGGGTCATGTTTTGCAGCGTACTGATGTCGAACGTCGGCTCACGTACCCGATCCGCCAGTTCGTGGGCCAGACGCGTCAGCGAAAGCGGCTTGATCAGCAGACCGTCCATCCCCGCCTGCTCACAACGTGCAGCCTCGTCGCTCATTGCGTTAGCGGTACAACCAATGACCGGACAGTGCCGGAGCTGCTCTTTCTCTTCAATCTGTCGAATGGCTTCGGTCAATGCATAGCCGCTGATACCCGGCATGTTGCAGTCGGTAATGACAGCATCGAAAGGCAGTTCGCACCAGGTCGACAGTGCAGCCTTGCCGTCTTCGACAGCCACCACCTGATGGCCGAGAAACTCCAGTTGCCGGGTCAACACCAGCCGATTGGCCGACATATCATCGACCACCAGCAGACGAAGGCTACGCGTATCCGCAGGTGCATCCTGGGCATCGTCGGAGGGCGAAACCGGCTCGCTCACTCTGATCAGCGGCAAATCGATGTTGACCAGCGTGCCCTTGCCCGGCTCGCTGTGCAGGCTGATATCGCCCTTCATCAACTCCACAAGTTGCCGCGTGATACTCAGTCCCAGCCCGCTCCCCCCGTAATGTGCAGCGGTGTCGCCGCTTGCTTGAGTGAAGGGCTGGAATATCTGCTGTTGACGCCCAGGCTCGATACCGTCGCCACTGTCCTGGACAGCGATGCGTACATCCGACGAGTCGGGTGAGTCATCCAGCACCTCCACCCTCACAACGACCGCCCCTTGCCGGGTGAATTTCAGGGCGTTGCCCAAAACATTATGCAGCACCTGACGCAACCTTAGAGGGTCAAGCCAGTAATAGCCCTGAGCCTGCTCGGAGAACTCCAGCCGCAGTTCCAGGCCCTTTTCCTGAGCCTGCGCTGAAAAAAGCTCGATGACACCCTCGAAAAGAGCCTGCAAGGATGTGACGGTTAATGACAATTGCATGCCGCCCGCTTCGATTCTGGCCAGATCAAGACTTTCGCCAATCAGTGCGACCAGTTCCGTAGCCGAGCGGTGGGCGACCTGCAAGCCTTGCGACGGTATCTGCCCCTGGCGTAAAGCGTGTGCGCATTCCAGCTCCAGCAAACCGATGATTGCGCCCATTGGCGTGCGAATTTCATGGCTCATGCTGGCCAGGAAGATACTTTTCGCCTCGTTGGCTTGAGCGGCCAGACGCATTGCTTCCTGGAGCTGCTGCTCGAGCTGCTTGCGCTCGGTGATATCGACCCAGCCGCCCAGCAACCCCTGCAACTGTCCGTCGGCGGCGAAGAAAGGGACCGTCCATTGCCAGACGTCCATGCGTCTTCCGGACAGTTCGATGGTGCGATCGGAAAAGACCGGCTGGTGATTTTCCAGCAAATTCAGGTAATCGGTATGCATCTGTTCGGCTAATGCATGCGGTATCAGATTGACATCGGTAAGGCGTCGGCCATTCATCTGCTCGAAACTGATGCCCAGGCTCTGCTCGTAGCTACGGTTGCAGGAAATCAGTCGTCCCTTGAGATCGCGAACATAAATCGGATTGGGGATACCATCGAACAAGGCGTGCTTGAAGGCCAGTTGGTCATTGAGCTGCCTTTCGGCCTTGAGACGCTGGCGAATCTGCACCTTGAGGCGACTGCTCCAGACCAGCGAGACCAGCCCGGTGAGTAACGCCAGGGCCAGTACCCAGAATACCCACTGCGGTATCCGCCCCCAGAGCGAAGGCTGAGGCAGTGCCGAGCCAAGCCACTTCAAACGGATCGAGCGCAACTCGGCCACCGGGAATTCCTCCAGCGCCTTATTCAGAATGCCCAGCAGTTCGGGCTGGGTCTTGATCACCGAAAACCTGTCGGGTGACCATTGTCCATCGACACTGCGGGCGACCTTCAGTTGCCCGGCCGGGAACAGGTAGGCACCCACTTCATTCTGAATGGTTGCGTCGGCAACACCGCTTTCCACCAGGGCGCGGGCCTGGTCGTAGGTTTCCACCAGCCGCAGCTGGATCAAGGGGTGCTCGCGCCTGATCAGGTCCTCGAGCGCATGCCGGGCAGGCAGTGCCAGCACTTTCCCGGCAAGACTGTCGAGCGATACTCGGGATGAGCGCTCGGAGCGCACCACGAACATCCAGCTGTTGCCTCCGAACGAATAGGTAAAGTCCAGAAACCGCCGGCGCTCGGCATTTTCTGCAAGCGAGGTGTTCATCTCGGCAAGACCGGCACGCAGCATTTCAATGCTCTGCTGCGTGGAAGGCACTTCCTGATGAACGAACTGTAACCCGGTCATGCGTGAGATACGGGACAGCACATCTGCGTTCAGCCCCACCCATTGGCCATTCTTGTCTTTGTAGATGTACGGCGGATGCTGTGTGGTGGCGATGGTCACGCTCGGGTGCTTGAGCAGCCAGCGCCGCTCGGCACCGGTAAGGCGAATGCGTTGTCCCTCCACGTCAGCACCCAGCCCCATGGTCCAGCGGCCGAGCACTTCACGACTGATCGACGGTTCAATACTGTCCAGCGCACGATTGATGAAGGTCAGCAAGCGCTGCTCATCGTCACGCACTGCAAAAGAAAACCCTACCGGGGGCAATCGGCTTTCGAACTTGATCTGCAATCCGAGATAAGGGCGCAGGGCGGTGTAGGCCCGGACAATGACTTCGTTGCCGATGAAAGCGTCGACTTCGCCCTGACTCAAGGCCTCCAGAGCACTGTAAAGGTTAGGCGCGACAATGAGCTCGCTGTCAGGATAAACGCGGTGAGCTACGTCCGAGTCGGCATAGCCATCAAGCAGCACAACCTTCTTGCCGGCCAGGCTTGGCGGCGGGCTCAGATCGTTGCCACGACCGACGACCACAGATCGGTCAGACATGTATTCGGTCGAGAACGACAGCCCTTTCACACCCCGCTCAAAACCATTGGCGCTGGTCAGCAGGTCTATCTTGCCGTCACGCAGCGCCTCGATGGCCTCGTCACGCATGGCAAAACCCGTGACCTGCACAGGAATGTTCAACTGGTCGCTGACCAGCCCAAGATAGTCGGCACTGATGCCCTGATAACGGTTGCGGTCACTGGTGATGTCAATCGGCTCGTAGTCAGCAATCGCAATGCCGACCCGAAGCACTTTGCGCTGGTCGAGCCACACACGATCCTGATCTGCCAGGGCCAGATCCGCTGAAGCCACGAAAGGGGCTGTCAGTGTAAACGGCAAGCTTTGCGCCGCATCGGCTGCCTCGGCAAAAACCAGCACCAACAACATGCATGCCATGCGCCACGCGCGGCCTCTCGATGTGCTGTCTGTCTCCCTGACTACGCTCTGCATGCTTGCCTGCTTCACTACAAATGACCCAACTCTATGGTTCGAAAACCAGCGAAGTTTGGCACGTAGAAACAGAAAGGCCCGCCAAGTGGCGGGCCTAAAGTTGTTACACGACGCTTCTGTCAGAGCGGTTTGCCGCGATTGCCGTGCTGGCTGACAAACGCCTGTATGGCTTTCAGGTCATTTGGCAGTACAGTGCAGCGCTCGTCCCGCTCGAACAAATCAGACAAATGTGCAGGTAGCTCAAGCGCTTTTCCTACACCGGCCTTCTCCACCGCTTCCGGAAACTTGACCGGATGCGCCGTACCCAGAATCACCATTGGCGTGTCCAGGCTGCGACGGCATTCACGAGCAGCCTTCACTCCGATAGCGGTATGCGGATCAAGCAGTTCGCCGGTGCTGGCGAACACTTCGGCAATGGTCGTGCAAGTGTCCTCGTCGCTGACCGCCAGCGAATCGAACAGCTTGCGGGTTTCGGTCCAGCGCTCTTCTTCGACACTGAAACCGCCGCCCAGCCTGAACGTGCTCATCAACTCGGCAATCGCAGAACCGTTGCGACCGTGCATATCGAACAACAGGCGTTCAAAGTTGGACGACACCATGATGTCCATGGAAGGCGACAACGTCGCGTGCAGGGTTTCCTTGACGTACTGATTGCCGCTCATGAAGCGGTGCAGAATGTCGTTGCGGTTGGTGGCGACGATCAGTTGATTGACCGGCAGCCCCATGTTGCGCGCCAGATAACCGGCAAAGATGTCGCCGAAGTTGCCGGTCGGAACCGAGAACGATACCGAGCGCGCTGGCCCGCCCAACTGCAACGATGCATGGAAGTAGTAGACGATCTGGGCCATGATTCGCGCCCAGTTGATCGAATTGACGGCGACCAGACGCGTGCCCTTCAGGAAACCCTGATCGGCGAAGCTGGCCTTGACCATTTCCTGGCAGTCGTCGAAGTTGCCTTCTACTGCAATGTTGTGGATGTTGTCGCCAAAGATGGTGGTCATTTGCCGGCGCTGAACATCCGATACCCGATTGTTAGGGTGCAGAATGAAGATGTCGACGTTGTCACAGCGGCGGCAGCCTTCGATGGCCGCGGAGCCGGTGTCACCCGAGGTAGCGCCGATGATCACCACACGCTCGCCACGCTTGGCCAGCACATAGTCCAGCAAGCGGCCGAGCAATTGCAGCGCGAAGTCCTTGAACGCCAGGGTAGGACCGTGGAACAGCTCAAGTACCCACTCGTTGCCATTCAACTGACGCAACGGTGCTACCGCACTGTGGGCGAAGACACCGTAGGTCTCTTCAAGAATTTTCTTGAAATCGGCATCCGGGATGCTGCCAGCCACAAAGGGGCGCATCACCCGGAAGGCAAGTTCGTGATACGGCAGACCGGCCCAGGAGGCGATCTCTTCCTGAGTGAAGCGTGGCAGGTTTTCCGGCACATACAGACCGCCGTCGCTGGCCAGACCAGTCAACAGCACGTCTTCGAAGTTCAGGGCCGGCGCCTGGCCGCGAGTACTGATATAGCGCATGGGATCAAACCTTTGGTTTGAGCCGAAAGCTTCAAGCCTCAAGCTCAAAACGACTGGCGTCTGACTTTAAGCTTGCAGCTGACGGCTCGCAGCTGATGTTAATTAAGATGTTCTACGCGAATACGAACCACCGGACCAACCACGTCCTGAAGAGCTTCCAGGGCCTGAATGGCGTCATTGATGCGCTGCTCCACAACACGGTGCGTCAACAGGATCATCGGCACCAGGCCATCGTGTTCTTCGACTTCCTTTTGCATGATCGACTCTATGTTGATACCGCGCTCGGACAAGATACTCGCCACCTGGGCCAACACGCCCGGGTGATCCTTGGCCTGGATGCGCAGGTAGTAGGCGCTTTCACAGGCTTCGATCGGCAGAATCGGGTGCGCGGACAGCGAATCAGGCTGGAAGGCCAGATGCGGCACACGGTTTTCCGGGTCGGAGGTCATCGCCCGCACCACGTCCACCAGATCGGCCACCACGGAGGAAGCCGTAGGCTCCATACCGGCACCGGCACCGTAGAACAGCGTCGAGCCGGACGCATCGCCATTGACCATCACCGCGTTCATCACGCCGTTGACGTTGGCAATCAGGCGATCGGCCGGGATCAGCGTCGGGTGTACGCGCAGTTCGATGCCCTGGGCCGTACTGCGTGCAACGCCCAGGTGCTTGATGCGATAGCCCAGCGCCTCGGCGTAATTCACGTCGGCGGTGGTCAGTTTGGTGATGCCTTCGGTGTAGGCCTTGTCGAACTGCAGCGGGATGCCAAAGGCAATGGAGGCCAGAATGGTCAGCTTGTGCGCTGCATCGATACCCTCAACGTCGAAGGTCGGATCAGCCTCGGCATAACCCAGCGCCTGGGCTTCGGCCAGAACGTCCGGAAAGGTACGGCCCTTCTCGCGCATTTCGGTGAGGATGAAGTTGCCAGTACCGTTGATAATGCCTGCAACCCAATTGATACGGTTTGCCGACAGCCCCTCACGGATGGCCTTGATGACCGGGATGCCGCCAGCGACAGCTGCTTCAAAAGCAACGATTACGCCCTTTTCACGCGCCTTGGCGAAAATCTCGTTGCCGTGAACTGCGATCAGCGCCTTGTTGGCGGTCACTACGTGCTTGCCGTGCTCGATGGCCTTGAGGACCAGTTCACGGGCGATGGTGTAGCCACCGATCAGTTCAACGACGATATCGATTTCAGGGTTGGTCGCAACGGCAAACACATCACTGGTAGTAGGCGTACCGGCAATCTGGCAGTTGGGGTTTGGTGTACGAACCGCAATTTGCGCAACTTCGATTCCTCGCCCGGCACGGCGGGCGATCTCCTCGGCGTTACGCTGAAGTACGTTGAAAGTACCGCCACCGACAGTACCCAGCCCACATATGCCTACTTTGACCGGTTTCACTGATGAACTCCCCGAAAAACAGTCGAACCTGAATCGACTGTGGAAAACCGCCGCATGTCGCCATGCGACTACACATTTGACGAAACGCCGAAAGCTGGCACCCTGCACACGCAAGGCAAGCCCGAACGCGCCGGCTTATTTGGCGCTCAGCGCCAGCTTGGCAACCTGAGCAGCAGGTTGATAGCCCGGAATGACCTGACCGTCGGCGAGGACAATTGCAGGTGTGCCATTGACGCCGATCGACTGACCTATTTCATATTGCCTGCTCACCGGATTGTCGCATTTGGCGGCCTTGATATCCTTGCCGTCGACCATGCGGTCCATGGCGCTTTTGCGGTCCTTGGAGCACCAGACGGCCTGCAACTGCTCGTCACCCGGAGACCCCAGGCCCTGACGCGGGAATGCCATGTAACGGACTTCTACACCCATTTTGTTCAACTGCCCGACTTCCTCGTGCAGCTTGTGGCAATACGGGCAGGTGGTGTCGGTGAATACCGTGATGTGCGACTTGGTCTCGCCCACAGCCGGGTAAATCACCATCTCGGAAGTCGGAATGGCATTGATGGTCTTGGCAATGGCCAGACGCTCGGTCTTCTCGGTCAGGTTGACCGGCTTGCCGTTCTGCACCTGAAACAGATAGCCCTGAACCACGAACTGACCGTCGGCACTGGCGTACAGAACACGGCCGCCCTTGAGTTTCACTTCGTAAAGGCCGTTGAGCGGGCTCGGCGAGATGCTCTCGACCGGCAATTGCAGCTCCAGCGAATCGAGCGTCTTGCGAATAGCCTGATCGGGGGCAGTATCAGCGAAGGCAGAGAGGCTGAATGTGCCAGCCAGCATCAAAGCGGCGGCAGCGAAAAACTGGGGCAAACGCATGAAAACTCCTATGACGACGGACAGACCGGCAGCGGTCAGAAAAAGACGCGCCAGCCTTGATATGCGAAACCGGCAAAGCCTACCACAGAAGGCTCACGGGGCCGACTCAGACCGACGTAAGACTCTTCGTAAATTACATCCGATATCAACCACGCGGATGATGCTTCGCATGAATCTCCTGCAATCGCGCACGCGCCACATGGGTATAGATCTGGGTAGTCGACAGATCGCTATGCCCCAGCAACATCTGCACGACCCTCAGGTCTGCGCCATGATTGAGCAAATGTGTGGCGAAGGCATGACGCAGTGTGTGCGGTGACAGGGATTTGCCGATACCGGCAACCGTCGCCTGATGCTTGATACGGTGCCAGAAAGTCTGCCGGGTCATCTGATCGCCGCGGGTGCTGGGGAACAGGACGTCGCTGGGCTTGCCGCCCAACAACTCGTCGCGGGCACCACGCATGTAGCGTTCGACCCAAACGATGGCCTCTTCGCCCATCGGCACCAACCGCTCCTTGCTGCCCTTGCCCATGACCCGCAGCACGCCCTGGCGCAGGTTGACCTGCTCCAGTGTCAGGCTGATCAGTTCGGTCACACGCAGGCCGCAGGCATACAGCACTTCGAGCATGGCGCGGTCACGTTCGCCGATGGGCTCACTCAGGTCGGGTGCTGCCAGCAGCGCTTCGACATCGTCTTCGGAGAGTGACTTGGGCAATGGCTTGCCCAACTGAGGCATATCGATCTGCAGAGTTGGATCGAGCGTAATGAGCTTTTCACGCAGCAGGTAGCGATAGAAGCCTCGGGCACCGGATAAAAAGCGCGCTGTAGAGCGCGGTTTGTAGGCATTTTCAACGCGCCACGCAAGATGATCGAGGATGACCTCGCGTCCGGCACTGGGTAGATCAACGTTGCGTTCCTGCAGCCAGCCGTTGAACAGCGCCAGGTCGCTGCGGTAGGAATCGCGGGTGTTATCGGACAGCCCCTTTTCAAGCCAGAGCGCATCCAGAAACCGGTCAATCAGCGGGTGGTCGATGGCAGACATTTCAACTCAGTATGTGCGTGATACGCCGAAAACGAATTTTCAAACATCAGATAGCAAAAAGGCAGCCCGAAGGCTGCCTTTTTTATGCATCGAAAAACTGTATCAGGACAGTTTTTCCTTGATGCGCGCTGCTTTACCGGACAGGTCACGCAGGTAGTACAGTTTGGCCTTGCGAACGTCACCGCGACGTTTCACAGCCATGCTGTCGATTTGCGGGCTGTAAGTCTGGAAAGTACGCTCAACGCCAACACCGTTGGAGATTTTGCGAACAGTGAAAGCACTGTTCACGCCACGGTTACGCTTGGCAATTACAACGCCTTCGAACGCTTGCAGACGAGCGCGGTCGCCTTCCTTCACTTTAACCTGAACGACGATGGTGTCGCCTGGTGCAAAGGTAGGGATCTCTTTGGTCATCTGCTCTGCTTCGAGGGCAAGAATGATTTTGTTAGTCATGCTGGTGCTCCTAAGGTAATCCGTATGGATCGACCATCGATACGTTAACTATCGTCCCGCTCGCGGATGTATTCCGCCAGCAGCTTCTTCTCTTCTCCAGAAAGCGAGCGGCTTTCCAGAAGATCAGCGCGTCGTTCATAGGTCCGCCCAAGGGACTGCTGTAAACGCCAACGCCGGATGTGCGCGTGATTGCCACTTAGCAACACGTCGGGAACACGCTGATCCGCATACACCTCAGGTCGGGTGTAGTGCGGGCAATCCAGCAGACCGTCCGTGAAGGAATCTTCCTCCGCGGAGTCCACATGCCCTAAAGCTCCAGGCAGCAGCCGCGTAACCGCGTCAATCAGGACCATAGCCGGCAGCTCGCCACCGGAAAGAACATAGTCACCAATCGACCACTCTTCATCGACATGAGCATCAATAAAACGCTCGTCAATGCCTTCATAACGACCGGCGATGAGGATAATCGCTTCCTCCTGCGCCAGTTCGCGTACCGCAGACTGATTCAGCTGACGGCCTTGTGGCGACAGGTAAATAACCTTCGCCGCATCCCCTGCTGCTTGCCTGGCCTGAACCAGAGCATCTTCGAGGGGCTTGATCTTCATCACCATGCCCGGACCACCGCCAAATGGGCGATCATCCACAGTGTGATGGCGATCAGTGGTGTAATCCCGCGGATTCCAACAAGTCAGCTGCAATAGCCCTTGTTTCACCGCACGGCTGGTAATGCCGTATTCGCTGATGGCGGAAAACATCTCGGGAAACAGACTGATAACTTCTATGCGCAGGCTGGCCATGGCATTCAGAAGTCCGCGTCCCAATCCACCTTCATCTCGCCAGCAGCCATATCGATTGCCAACACACATTGCTCCGTATAGGGCAACAGGCGTTCACGATCATCCAGGCTACCCGCGCAGGGCTTTACAACCATTACATCGTTCGAACCGGTTTCGAGCAGGTGATCGATTTTCCCGAGCAGTTGCCCGAGTTGGTCGATGACCTTGAGGCCTTCAAGCTGGTACCAGTAGTACTCGCCATCGTCCAGATCAGGGAACAGGTTACGCGGCACGCAGATTTCGTAACCGGAGAGAAGACGAGCTTCTTCACGATCATCGAGACCTTTGAGCTTTGCGACCAGAAACTTGCTTTGCAAGCGCCCGCTGACCAGCTCCACCTGTTTCTCAACGCTGCCTTCGCGCCGAAGCGTCCAGGTTTTGTAGTCCAACAGGTTTCCAATCGGATCAGTAAAGGAAAAAACCTTCACTTCGCCGCGAACGCCATGAACCGAGTAAATCTTGCCAATGACGATCAGATCGTCGGCAGATGCAGGCGTCGCGTTCATAAGACTCAGGCCGCGGCCTTGGTCTTGTTGTGCTCTTTGAGCAGCTGGGCAACGCGCTCGGAAGTTTGTGCACCAACGCTCAACCAGTAGTTGACGCGTTCTTCGTTAACGGACAGACGGATTTCCTGACCACGGGCAACCGGGTTGAAGAAACCAACCTGTTCCTTGTGGGAACCGTCACGAGCGTTGCGGCTGTCGGTTACGGTCAAGTGGTAAAACGGGCGCTTTTTGGAGCCGCCAAGGGCAAGACGGATGGTTAGCATTGAACATCGTTCCTGTAGTCGGTGCTGCAAATCTAAGATGCACAGCGGGCATAGGTGCCCGAAAGGCCGCATATTCTAAGGAATATCCCGACTTTTGCAAATGTCTTTTTCCGGCGCCTATCGGCATGCCTTCCAGATTTGCGAGGGAGCTGTCGGTATGACAGCAGGTAAAAGCCCGCATAACGCGAGCTGACCGGGGGTCACCCCCCGTGTGGGACGCGTGCAAAGAAACTTGCACGCGACGCAATTACATTTTTGGCATGCCGCCGCCAGGGAGCATTCCGCCCATGCCGCGCATCATTTTTGCCATTCCGCCCTTGGCGGAGAACTTCTTCATCATCTTCTGCATCTGTTTGTGCTGCTTGATCAGACGCCCGATGTCCTGCACCTGGGTACCCGAGCCCATTGCGATACGGCGCTTGCGCGAGCCGCTGATCAGGTCCGGGTCACGGCGTTCGCCAGGTGTCATCGAGTTTATGATGGCTTCCATCTGCTTGAACTGCTTCTCGGCCGCGCCCTGGGCATTGCCCATCTGTGCCAGATTGACGCCGCCGATGCTTGGCAGCTTGTCCATGAGGCCGCCAAGGCCGCCCATGTTCTTCATCTGCTGCAGCTGATCGCGGAAGTCTTCGAGATCGAAGCCTTTGCCTTTCTTGAGCTTTTTCGCCAGCTTGTCGGCTTTATCCTTGTCGAGAGTCTGTTCAGCCTGCTCGATAAGGCTGAGCACATCGCCCATGCCAAGGATTCGCGACGCGATACGGTCAGGATGGAAAGGCTCCAGCGCCTCGCTCTTCTCGCCCATACCGATGAACTTGATCGGCTTGCCGGTAATTGCACGCACCGACAGGGCCGCACCACCGCGAGCATCACCGTCGACCTTGGTGAGGATCACACCGGTCAGCGGCAGTGCATCACCGAAGGCCTTGGCGGTGTTGGCCGCATCCTGACCGGTCATGGCATCGACCACGAACAGCGTTTCAGCTGGCTTGGTCGCAGCATGCAGCGCCTGGATCTCGCCCATCATCTCGACATCGACGTGCAGACGACCGGCGGTATCGACGATGACCACGTCAATGAACTTGAGCCTGGCTTCTTTAATGGCCGCCAGGGCGATGTCGACCGGCTTCTGGCTGATATCGGAGGCGAAGAACGTCACACCGATGTCGTTGGCCAGGGTTTCAAGCTGCTTGATGGCGGCAGGACGGTAGACGTCGACCGACACCACCATCACGGTCTTCTTCTTGCGCTCTTTAAGGAAGCGCGCGAGCTTGCCGGCGGTAGTGGTCTTGCCCGCACCCTGCAGGCCCGCCATGAGAATGACGGCAGGCGGCGTGACATTGAGCACCAGATCTTCGTTGGCAGCGCCCATCAGGCTTTCGAGTTCGGCCTGGACGATCTTCACGAATGCCTGGCCTGGCGTCAGGCTGCGCGACACCTCGGTGCCGACGGCGCGCTCCTTGACGTTGTTGACGAAGTCTTTGACCACCGGCAAGGCGACGTCGGCTTCAAGCAACGCCATACGCACTTCGCGCAAGGTATCTTTGATATTGTCCTCGTTCAGCTTGGCCTTGCCAGTAACATGGCGCAGCGTCTGCGAGAGGCGGTCAGTCAGGTTTTCAAACATGCGCGATCCTTTCAGGCTCTCGTCGAACCCCGGTTGATGCGGCCCGGCCCGTAATGCAGAAATGGCGCTCGGCGAGCCTGCGGCTTGAGCAGGTCGCGGATTATAGCGAAGACTCCGCCGCACGGACACCACGCAGTCTGCTTCTGTGGTCTTTCGTGATTTGCCGGTTCTATGCCAAACTCAACGTCTTTTCAGGCCCGTCCATCAGGATCTATGTCCCCTTTGCCACCCAGCCTGCTTCCCAGCCTCGCCGCCGCCGTTCTTTACGCCGCTGCGACCGTCTATCAGAGCCTGCGTCTGAGCCAGGCTGTCAAGCCCGACAAGCGGCTGCTTTGCCTGCTTGGTACGCTGGCGGTGGTCGCACACGCCATCGGTCTGTTTTCCCAACTGACGCATTCCGTCGGCCTGGGCCTGGACTTTTTCAACTCGGCCAGCCTTATCGCCGCGTCAGTGATCGTTGTGACCCTGATCGCCACGTCACGCATTCCGGTGGAAAACCTGCTGGTGCTGCTGTTCCCATTGGGGATGGTGACCGTCCTGCTCGCCCAGTTCGCCCCCAGCGGCACCGTACAGCCGATCATGGAAGAACCCGGCATCCTGAGCCATATCCTGCTGTCGCTGCTGGCTTACGGGATGTTCACCATTGCCGTATTCCAGGCGTTGCTGTTGCTGTTGCAGGACTACCGGCTCAAGCACAAGCACCCTTCCGGACTGATCAAGAACTTCCCGCCGCTGCAAACCATGGAAAGCCTTCTGTTTGGCTTCCTCTGGGCTGGCTGGACACTGCTTTCACTGTCGCTGATTTCCGGCTGGCTATTCGTTGAAAACCTGTTTGCCCAGCACCTGGTGCACAAGACCCTGCTGGCTTGCCTGGCCTGGGTCGTGTTCAGCGTGCTGCTGTGGGGGCGCAACCGCCTTGGATGGCGAGGCCACAAAGCCATTCGCTGGACCCTGGGCGGCTTCTGCCTGCTGATGCTCGCCTACTTCGGCAGCAAGCTGGTACGCGAATTCATCCTGCACATCTGACGGGCCCTGATCATGGATAATCTGCCCCTTGGCCCACTGCTTGGCGTCCTCGCCCTCCTTATGCTCTGGGCTGGTCTGCTGACGTCCGTCGAAGCCGCGCACCATCAACTCAAGGCAATGCGCGCCGCCAGCCGCTCGGACAAGGCCGCGCCGCTTCCCGAGCTGGCCTTCAACCTGAACAGCCTGATCCTGGGCAATACGCTGATCAGGGTGTTGATCACCGTAATCGCGACACTGATTGCTGCCAATTACTGGTTCTACAACGGCCCGACCGTGGCATGGCTGGGTACCGTGAGCGTCATGCTGGTGTTCGCCGAATACATACCGCGCCGCCTGGCGAACCGTCACCCTGTCTCGACACTGCTACTGGGCAATGGCGTACTGCGCATTCCAATGAAGATCGTCTGGCCGCTGGCCTACGTGTTCAACGTGCTCGCCAAGACGCTGCTGCGCCCGTTTCTGTCACGCCACGTGCAGCAACAGGAGCAGAACTTCGAAGACGATGTGCAGAAAACCAACCGCCACGACATTGTTCACGAGCATTATCCGCGCGCCAGCGTGCTCTCGGGCATACGCGCACTGGACAGCATAACGGTCAATGACATCCTGATACCGCGCAACGAGGTGGATGGCGTCAACCTTGATGATCCGATGGAGCTGATCATCGAGCGCCTGATCATTTCACGTCACACGCGCCTGCCGGTCTATCACAACGACATAAATCAGGTTCAGGGCGTCATCAATACCCGCGACATCAGTCACCTGCTGCCCAAGAGCACACTGACCAAAGAGCAGTTGCTGGCAGTCTGCTACGAGCCTTATTTCGTTCCGGAAAGCACTCCGTTGCAGTTGCAGCTGCTGAATTTCCACAAACAGCAGCGCCGCCTCGGCGTGGTGGTTGATGAGTACGGGGAAGTGCTGGGTATCGTCACCCTTGAAGACATTCTTGAAGAAATCGTCGGCGAGTTCGAAAGCGAGCAGCGGCTGGACAATCCCCACGTCAAGCAACAGGAAGACGGCCGCCTTGAGGTGGAAGGTGCTGCGTCCATTCGCGAACTCAATAAAAGCCTTGGCTGGCACCTGCCTTCAGATGGCCCGAAAACCGTTAACGGGTTGGTTACCGAAGCACTGGAGACCATTCCAGAGGCTCCGGTCTGCTTGAAAATAGGGCCTTACCGGCTGGAAATTCTCGAAACCGAAGACAATCGCGTCAAGCGCGTGGCCATGTGGCAGAACACCCTCGTTCGCACCTTCAAATAGATTTTTGCCTTCAAATAGATCCCGGCGACACCCTTGCCTCTCGACCCATTCGGGTTACTCTGCTCGACGCTTTACCCACAATCACAATAATGAAAGCTTGTCGGGGCACGGTCCTTGCCGCCCGGCGAGTCGACAGTCAGGGAATCCGCATGACCAGCACCCCGCCCTCTCGCGAAAATAATGCCGCGCCCGTAAAGCCGGCGAATTCGGCGACCCGCGTCGCCACAGCCAGCTTCATCGGCACGGCTATCGAGTTCTACGACTTTTACGTTTACGCCACTGCCGCCGCCCTGGTGATAGGTCCGGTGTTTTTCCCGCAGACCTCAGGCACGGCACAAATGCTGTCGTCATTTCTGACCTTCGGTATCGCCTTTCTCGCACGCCCGCTCGGGTCGGCGCTGTTCGGTCATTTTGGCGACCGGATCGGGCGTAAATCGACCCTAGTGGCGTCGCTGTTGTTGATGGGGATCTGCACCACGTTGATCGGCGTATTGCCCGGTTATGCGACTATCGGCGCGTGGGCACCGATTCTGCTGTGTGTACTGCGCTTTGGTCAGGGGCTTGGCCTGGGCGGGGAATGGGGTGGCGCTGCGCTACTGGCGACCGAAAACGCCCCGCAAGGCAAACGAGCCTGGTTCGGCATGTTTCCGCAGCTGGGGCCTTCAATCGGTTTTCTGACCGCCAATGGCCTGTTTCTAGCACTGGCCATGACCCTCACCGATGAGCAGTTCCGCTCGTGGGGCTGGCGAATCCCGTTTCTGCTCAGCGCCGTGCTGGTCATGGTCGGGCTGTATGTACGCCTGAAGCTGGAGGAAACCCCTGTCTTCGCCAAGGCCATGGCCCATCACCAACGTGTCAGCCTGCCGATCGTGGAAACCTTCAGCCAGCACTGGCGGCCAATGCTGCTTGGTGCAGCGTCGATGGTCGTCTGTTATGCGCTGTTTTATATCTCGACGGTGTTTTCATTGAGTTACGGCGTGGCCACGCTGGGCTATACCCGTGAAACGTTTCTGGGGCTGTTGTGCTTTGCGGTGCTGTTCATGGCGGCTGCCACCCCATTGGCTGCACTGGCAAGCGACCGCTTCGGGCGCAAGCCGGTACTGATTGTCGGTGGTGTGCTGGCGATTTTGTCAGGTTTCACCATGGAACCACTATTGACTCACGGCAGCACCTGGGCCGTGGCGTTGTTTCTGTGCATCGAGCTGTTTCTGATGGGCATCACGTTTGCCCCCATGGGCGCACTGCTGCCAGAGCTGTTCCCGACACAGGTTCGCTACACAGGCGCATCGGCGGCATACAACCTGGGCGGGATCGTCGGCGCCTCGGTTGCACCCTTCTTCGCCCAGAAACTGGTGGCGATGGGCGGCTTGAGCTGGGTGGGCGGGTATGTATCTGCAGCTGCGCTGATCAGCGTGCTGGCGGTGTTGAGCCTGAAAGAAACTCGGGATAGGGAGCTATAAGCCTCAAGCTGCAAGCAAGAGCACCACACTCCTGCTTGCAGCTGCGCCCTTACAACTTTACGTCTACCGCTTGCGATGCTCGGGTCGCTTTGGCCCGCGCGGCTTCGATGGACTCGTCGCGAGCCAGGGCGACGCCCATGCGGCGTTGACCGTTGACTTCCGGTTTGCCGAACAGCCGCAACGCGGTGTCAGGCTCGGCCAGCGCCGCGCCGAGGTTGGCGAAAGCGGTCTGAGTGGACTGGCCTTCGACCAGAATCACTGCGGAAGCAGATGGCCCGAACTGACGGATCAACGGGATCGGCAGGCCGAGAATCGCGCGAGCGTGCAGGGCAAACTGCGACAGGTCCTGAGAAATCAGGGTGACCAGACCGGTGTCGTGCGGGCGCGGCGAGACTTCGCTGAACCACACTTGATCGCCCTTGATGAACAGCTCGACGCCGAACATGCCACGGCCACCCAGTGCCTCGGTCACAGCCCTTGCAACACGCTCCGACTCTGCCAACGCTACCGGGCTCATCGCCTGAGGCTGCCAGGATTCCTGATAGTCGCCCTTCTCCTGGCGATGACCAACCGGCGCGCAGAACGTGGTGCCACCGATGTGACGCACGGTCAGCAATGTGATTTCGTAATCGAAGTCGATGAAACCTTCGACAATGACGCGGCCCTTGCCAGCGCGACCGCCTTCCTGCGCGTAATCCCAGGCTTTCTGCACGTCATCGACGCTCTTGAGCAGGCTCTGCCCTTTGCCCGACGAACTCATGACCGGCTTGACCACGCACGGGAAACCGAGGTCTTCGACCGCCTTGCTGTACGCCTCGAAGGTGTCGGCAAAGTGGTAAGGCGAAGTCGGCAGTTTCAGCTCTTCGGCCGCCAGACGACGAATGCCTTCACGGTTCATGGTCAACTGTGCCGCGCGCGCGGTCGGGATCACGGTGAAGCCTTCGGCCTCAAGCTCAACCAGAGTTGCAGTGGCGATGGCTTCGATTTCCGGAACGATGAAATCCGGCTTCTCGGCCTCGATGACGGCACGCAACGCGGCCCCGTCGAGCATGTTGATCACATGGCTGCGATGAGCAACCTGCATCGCGGGCGCGTTCTCATAACGGTCAACAGCGATCACTTCAACGCCCAGGCGCTGCAGCTCGATCACGACTTCCTTGCCCAGTTCGCCGCTGCCGCAGAACAGTACGCGAGTCGCGGTGGGCGACAGTGGAGTTCCGATTTGAGTCATCTCAGGTCCTCGTGAAGCAGATATCGAGGGCTGCCTGCCTTATGCAAGCAACCGCTATGGAGAAAGGCGCGCAATTTACCACGAAGCCCCGGCAAATGGGCGCTCAGCCCGGACAAGCATTGTTGCGCGCTCGCCAGGCCATGATCATCCAGACCAGGGTCACGCCGGCGAACTTCGATGCCAGTGCAGTGAGCACAACTGGTGCAGTCAGGGCGTCGATCATGCCGAAGAAGATAAAGGTATCCAGCGGAATACTGAGTGCAGAGCTGATCCATAACCGGTCACGCAACGGGCGCCTGGTAATGCTGAAAACCAGCCAGTCGATACACTCGGAGACCGCGAACGCAGTGGCGCTGGCCAGGGCAATGGTCGGATCGCTGGTGACATACGAAAGCACCAGCGCCACCAGCATGGCGATGATCGCGCCATGACCAAAGCGAATTTGCACCATATCGCGCAACACAAACACCAGCCCGCCCCAAGCAGACCAGATGATGTCCAGATGCGGCGCACTGGAGAAGGCGAAGTTGATCAGCACGACACTGCCGATGTAAGCGATCAGGAAAAGCATGGTGGGTTTGGGCCTGTGCAAGCGAGCGGCAATGATAGTAAACGCGGACAAGAGCCGCGCCCAAGCGAAAACGAAAGCACTATTTCTGACGCAGGAAATGCATCGACTGTACCGCCCTCTTCGCGAACAAGTTCGCTTGTATGGTAAGACTTGAAGGGAGGAGGAGGGACTTAGTTCGCTTCTGACTGTTCGCGCAGTACAGACCCGTAGGAGATTTCACCCCTCCTCCTTTCACCCAAGCGCC
>NZ_JALHBH010000103.1:0-134714 GCF_022836805.1 Pseudomonas sp. RGM 3321 | reverse complement strand
AACGATGAGCTTGCAGACATCAAGCTTGAAGGCTGCATCGAATTTTCTGTATTTCTTGGTCATGGTGACTCCTCAATGGATATAGTTTCACCCATTAAGGTGTCCGGGGTCATTAGACCAGCTCACTGATTGTTTTGCACGGGAGATTTGTGACGCAGAGCGTCACGAACTGCATGCCAACGCGGAGCATTGGCACGATAGTCGTAAACATCAGCAAGCTAGTCGCGTCCATCGTGCCACGCTCCACATCGGCACGACAGTCGGCTAAATTTGTGTATAACAGGAAGAACCAACACGAGGGTACGCGCAGTGGATACCATCAAGCGTTTCTCAAGCTTTGCCGAGTTCTATCCTTTCTACCTCGCCGAGCACAGCAGCAGTACCAGTCGGCGTCTGCATTTTGTGGGCACCTCATTGGTGATTTTCCTGCTGGCGTTCGGTGTGGGCAGCGGGCGCTGGGGGTTGTTGTGGCTGTTACCGGTCGCGGGTTACGGCTTCGCCTGGGCCGGGCATTTCTTTTTCGAGAAAAACCGTCCGGCCACGTTCAGGCATCCGTTCTACAGCCTGCTCGGCGATTTCGTCATGTACCGCGATATGCTGTTGGGCAAGGTGCCGTTTTAGGCTGGTTGAATCAGGCAACCGTTTCTCTGACCGGCTCCTGAACCACCGGCTGGCTGGCTTTCAAGTGCGCGTCGGCCAGGCGAAACAGTTCGATAGTGCCGTCCAGGTGTTCGATCAGGGCGGTACAGGATTCAACCCAGTCGCCGCAATTGAGGTATTCCACGCCGCCCACCTGGCGGATTTCCGCATGGTGGATGTGCCCGCAGACCACACCATCCAGTCCGCGCTTCACGCATTCGTGGGCGATGGCTTCCTCGAAATCGCTGATGAAATTCACCGCACTCTTGACCTTGTGCTTCAGGTACGCCGACAGCGACCAGTAGCCATAGTCGTACTTGGCGCGCCAATGGTTCAGCCAGCGGTTAAGGGTCAGGGTGAATTCATAGGCCGAGTCGCCGAGAAAGGCCAGCCAGCGGTGGTAGCGGGTGATCACATCGAACTGGTCGCCATGAATGACCAGAAAGCGACGCCCGTCGGCCGTGACGTGCTCGGCTTCGTCCACCAGCTGGATGTTGCCCAGCACCAACTTGGAGTAACGACGCAGGAATTCGTCGTGGTTGCCTGTGACATAAATGACTTCGGTGCCGCGCTTGCTCATGGTCAGCAGCCGACGGATCACGTTGGTGTGTGCTTGTGGCCAGTACATGCCGCCACGCAGTTTCCAGCCATCAATGATGTCGCCGACCAGGTACACCTTGTCAGCCTGATAGCGTTTGAGAAACGCGGACAAGTGCTCGGCCTGGCAATCGCGCGTGCCCAGGTGAACGTCGGAAATCCACAAGGTGCGCACGCGTTGTTTGCGGCTGGGTGTGGCGAGCTGAGCGCTGGTCATGGCATGACCTCCGGCAGGGTTTCCAAGAGAGTGGAGCATGCCGGTTAACCGAATGTGACACGCACGTGGCGATGTCGTGACAATCGCCCTGTATTACTGAGGACTGGCTGGAGTATGACGGTCGTTGTGGCCCAGATCACGGGCCGGGTCAATCTGGTCGCGGAGCCGCTGCTTGAGCACCTTGGCCTCGGGAAAGCCGCCGTCGGCCTTGCGTTCCCAGAGTTGCACGCCATCGCAGGTAATGCGAAAAACGCCACCGGTACCCGGCTGCAACGAGACCTTGCCCAGGTCGTCACTGAACGTGCTCAACAGCTCCTGGGCGAGCCAGGCAGCGCGCAATAACCACTGACATTGAATGCAATAGATGATGATGACTTCGGGCTTTTCGGCAGACATGGACGTCCCCTCCAGAAATTCAGACGCCCATGATACGCACCCTGCGCAGGATCAACGAGCATTGGCGAAACGACGCAGTGCGCTGAGCGTCACGTCGTGGGCTGGCTCCTGCGTTGCAGTATCTGCAGCCTGCGCCTTCACGCCCAGCAAACCCAGCAAGCGGCTACGAATTGCCTGAAACCTGGCCTGCCCGCTGTCACGCTGACGTGGCAGGTCGACGCGGATGTCATCGGCAATTTTACCGTCGGCCAGAACAATGACCCGGTCAGCGAGCAGGATCGCCTCATCGACATCGTGCGTTACCAGCAGCACCGCCGGGGTGTGCTTGCGCCACAGGTCGATGATCAACTGGTGCATGCGAATGCGGGTCAAGGCATCAAGGGCGGCAAAAGGCTCGTCGAGCAACAGCAGTTTCGGCTCACGGACCAGGCCGCGCGCCAACGCCACACGCTGCGCCTCGCCACCGGACAACGTAGCCGGAAAGGCATTCAGCCGATGCGCCAGGCCAACTTCGGTCAATGCTGCTTCTGCCCGCGTCTTGGCATCGTTGACGCGCAGGCCGAGAACCACGTTTTTCCAGGCGCTTTTCCACGGCATCAGCCGCGGTTCCTGAAACACCGCAGCACGCGCCACCGGCACACGCAGCTCGCCGCTATCGATATCGTCCAGCCCGGCCAGGGTACGCAGCAAGGTGGTCTTGCCGGAGCCACTGGCACCAAGCAAAGCGACAAACTCGCCAGCAGCAATGTCCAGGTCCAGCCCGTCAATCACCCGTTGTGGGCCAAACTGGCGAACCACGTTACGCAACTGAACCGGGGGCGCGACTGGGGAAGTGTTATGCAATTCAAGGGTCGCCATGCTCAATTCCTCACGAAGGTCGGTCGCCAGGCCAGCGCATAGCGCTCCAGCGTGCGAATGATGCCGTCGATCACCAGGCCCAGGACGCTGTAGATCAACAGGCAGATAACGATTACATCAGTGCGCATGAAGTCGCGGGCATCGCTGGCCAGAAAGCCGATTCCCGCGGTGGTGTTGATTTGCTCGACAAACACCAGCGCCAGCCAGGAGATACCCAGCGAATAGCGCAGCCCGACAAAAAAAGAAGGCAACGAACCGGGCAGGATCACGTGCCAGATCAGCTCGCGACGGCTCAGCCCCAACGTGTTGGCGGCCTCAATCAGTTTCGGGTCGATGTTGCGGATGCCGGAAAACAGGTTCAGGTACACCGGAAAGGTGGTGCCCATCACGATCAGCGCTACTTTGGTGAATTCGCCAATGCCGAACCAGAGGATGAACAGCGGCACCAGTGCCAGCGACGGAATGGTGCGCAGCATTTGCATCGGCGAGTCGAGGGCGATTTCGCCGCGTCGGGAAAGCCCGGTTATCAATGCGGCGACCACACCAATGCTGACGCCGATACTTAAGCCCAGCAATGCGCGTTGCAGCGATACCCACAGGTGCACGGCCAGTTCACCTGAAACGATCATCGACCAGAGCGTGCCGCCGATCTGCGACGGTGCAGCGATCACTCGGCTGGGCAACAGACCGGTTTGTGAGGCCAGCTCCCAGAGCAGCAACAGCGCCAGCGGGCTGAGCAGACGCAAAACAGAGCCCGGCATTTGCCGACGCTGGCGATGCTGTTCAGAGGCGCGAAGCTGTTCAGGCTTGTTGACCAGCAGAAAACCGGAGTCGGCGGGGTTGAGCGTTGTGTCAGACATGGGTGCATCCTTCTGGGCAAATCAGGCCTAACGCACCCGACGCAGTGTGAACACCATGCTATGTGCATAAGAAAACCGCGTGAAATTCTATTTTGCTCTAAGCTAATAGTTAAAATATTTGATTACCTGCAAATCTTATAATGCATATTTTTTATAATTAACTTAGACCAAAATCGAATTTCACAGCCCCGTCTGCTTGCCTTTATGGTGCTTCTCGACAAGGTCGAACGGACCTCAACCATTGGCAGGAGTTTTCATGAGCATCGAATTCATTGGCTATATCGCCACGCAACCCGGTTCTGAAATCCACCCGCGCAGCGGCGCGACCATCCAGCCCGACTACGTGAAGACAGTGGCCAAGGCTCATGAAGACGCCGGTTTTGATCGTGCGCTGATCGCGTACCACTCCAACAGCCCGGACAGCACACTGGTCGCCGCGCACGCTGCCAGCGTAACCAGCACATTGAAGTTTCTTGTCGCGCATCGTCCCGGTTTCATCTCCCCCACCGTGGCAGCCCGGCAATTTGCGACGCTAGACGTGTTCAATGACGGGCGCACTGCGGTGCATATCATTACCGGCGGCGACGACAAGGAACTGCGTGCCGACGGCAGCCACATCGGCAAGGACGAACGCTACGCGCGCAGCGATGAATACCTCAGTGTGGTGCGTCAGGAATGGACCAGCGACAAGCCGTTCGATCATCAGGGCACCTACTACCAGTTCGAGGGCGCGCACTCGCTGGTCAAGTCCCCACAGCAGCCACACATCCCGCTGTACTTTGGCGGTTCCTCGGCAGCGGCGATTGCGGTGGCTGGCAAACACGCCGACGTCTATGCCTTGTGGGGCGAAACGTACGAGCAGGTGCGCGATGTGGTGAAGCAGGTGCGCGCCGAAGCCGCCAAACATGGCCGGACCATTCGTTTCAGCCTGTCGCTGCGCCCGATTCTGGCCGACACCGAAGAACAAGCCTGGGCGCGCGCCGACAGCATTCTGGAAAAAGCCAAGGCATTGGCAGACCGCAACGGCTTTGTCCGTCGCGAACCACCCAACGAAGGGTCGCGTCGCCTGCTGGCCGCAGCGGCGCAAGGCTCACGTCTGGACAAACGCCTGTGGACAGGCATCGCTGGCCTGCTCGGCGCGCAGGGCAATTCAACGTCGCTGGTCGGCACCCCGGAACAGGTCGCCGAAGCGCTGCTGGACTATTACGAACTGGGGATTACCACCTTTCTGATTCGCGGCTTCGACCCGCTGGAAGATGCCATCGATTACGGCAAGAAGCTGATCCCGCTGACCCGCGCACTGGTGGCTCAGCGTGAACAGCAGGCTCGCGAACAAGTCGCCTGATTCAACGCCATGCGGGCGGGCCAGGCTTCTGACTGAAGACTGCCCGCCCGCAATGGCGTTTTCAGGCGGCTGCTGAAACCGGCTTGAGGGAGCGCGCCACCAGCGCGCCAAAAGCCTCGACCGGTGCTTGCAGATTGCCCAGAAAACGTGGATAGAACAGCCACAGGTCCATCACCGGTTTGAAGTCCTTGAGCGGCAGTACCACCAGTTGCTCGCGGTGAGCGCTGCGCTCCAGCAACGGCCTTGGCACCAGACCCAACCCCATGCCATCGGCTACCAGCCCCAGTTGCAGCTCGGTGCCGAAGGTTTCCAGATTGACCTTCATGCTCAGCCCCTGGTCGGTCAGCGTACGCTGCAAACCTGCGCGAAAACCGCAGCCGTCGGGGTTGAGTACCCAGCCCTGCTCATAGCAATCCGCCAGCTTGCCGGGCTTTTTCGGCACCAGCCCCTTGGCGCAGACCACCACCAGCTCCATCTTGCCGATGGACTGACCGACGATGTTGTCCGGGAATATCTTGCCGGCAGGAAACAGCGCTGCCGCGGCATCCAGCTCACCGTTTTCGATCTTGCCGATCAGATGGCTGCCCCAGCCGGTGCTGACCTGGGCGCGCAGATCCGGGAATTCTCCGCGTAACTGTTTGAGCGCATCGAGCAGCACCACGTCACCGATGGTTTGCGGCACACCCAGACGCAACAGGCCGCTGGGCGGCGTGTCGCTGGCCACCAACTCACGCAAAGAATCCATCTCGCGCAGGATGGCCAGGCACTTCTGGTACACCTGGATGCCCATCGGCGTTGGCTTGAGCGGCTTGGTATTACGGTCAAACAGCTCGACCCCAAGGGCCTGCTCGAAATTCTGCACCCGGCGAGTAATCGCCGGCTGGGTCAGATCCAGCGATTCAGCGGCATGGCTGATCGACTGACAGCGGATGACTGCAACGAACGCATCGATATCATCAATTTTCATTCGGACCGCACATAAAGAAGAGAAGAAAAACAGGCAAAAAGAATAGTCCCGGCAGACGTCCATTCATAGCCCGTCCAACAGACCGACGCTAGATTTCACGCATTGCAGCACGGAAGTAAAAGACGTTTTCGTTATAACCTAATCATTAAAAAATAGCATATTAAATATCCATATTATGCTTATATCAAACCATTCCCTGACCCTGATCTGGAAATGGACATGACTCAGAACCGACACCCGGAACGACTCGGGGCCTTTATCGATGCGCTGGCCGAGCTGATTGGCAGCGAGCCGCACGAAGGCGACCTGTTACGCCGCGGCGGCAAGCTGTTGGCGCAACTGGTCAGCCACGATGACTGGCTGGCAGAAGAATTTGCCGTACCTGACCCCGACCGCTATCAGCAATTTCTGCTGTATGCCGACCCGCAGCAGCGCTTCTCAGTGGTCAGTTTTGTCTGGGGGCCGGGGCAACGCACGCCGATTCACGACCATCGCGTCTGGGGCCTGATCGGCATGTTGCGCGGTGCAGAGCATTCACAGGGCTATACCCGCAACGCGCAAGGCCGCCTGGAAACCAGCGGCCCGGCAATTCTCCTGAAACCCGGCCAGGTCGAAGCGCTGTCACCGAAAAGCAACGATGTGCATCAGGTCAGCAATGCCTTCAACGATCAAGTGTCGATCAGCATCCACGTTTACGGCGCCGATATCGGCACGGTGAAACGTGCGGTCTACGACCTCGACGGCAGCGAAAAACTGTTCATCTCCGGCTATTCGAATGCCGCTGCCATCACCCATGCCACTCAGGATCAGCCAACAGGGAGCCCCGCCCGATGACCACACCCGCCACCCGATCATTCGCCGACGTTCGTCAGGCATTGCTGGACCGCCAGGAACTGGCCTTGGTAGACGTCCGCGAAGAGGCACCCTTTGCCCAGGCCCATCCTCTGTTTGCGGTGAACATCCCGTTGTCGAAGCTGGAGCTGGAGGTGTTCCCGCGCATCCCGCGACGCGACACAGCCATAACCCTGTACGACGATGGCGAAGGTCTGGCGCAGGTTGCGCTGCAACGTTTACAGGCGCTGGACTACAGCGATGTGAGACTGCTCGACGGCGGCCTGCAAGGCTGGCGTGAGGCTGGCGGCGAGTTGTTCATTGATGTGAATGTGCCGAGCAAGGCGTTTGGCGAACTGGTGGAACATCATCGCGCTACCCCGTCTCTGGCGGCCGAAGAGGTCAAGGCCCTGCTCGACAGCGACGCCGACGTGGTAGTGCTCGATGCCCGGCGCTATGACGAATACCAGACCATGAGCATCCCCGGTGGCATCAGCGTACCGGGCGCGGAACTGGTGCTGCGGGCGCGGGAGCTGGCACCGGACCCGAACACGCGAATCATCGTCAATTGCGCCGGTCGCACGCGCAGCATCATCGGCACTCAGTCGCTGGTCAACGCGGGCCTGCCCAATCAGATCAACGCGTTGCGCAATGGCACGATTGGCTGGCTGCTGGCTGGCCAGACCCTGGACCACGGTCAGAACCGGCGTTTTGCAGCGGTCAGTGAGCAAACCCGCGAAACCGCCAGTGCCGATGCGCGCAAGGTGGCTGATCGCGCCAAGGTCAAACGCGCCAGCCGCGCTGACCTGCAACGCTGGCAGGCCGAGACTTCGCGCACCACTTACCTGTTCGATGTGCGCACACCGGAAGAGTTTGCCAAAGGCCATCTGCCCGATGCGCGCTCCACACCAGGCGGACAGCTGGTGCAGGAAACCGATCACTTCGCCAGCGTACGCGGCGCACGAATCGCCTTGGTGGACGACGACGGCGTGCGCGCCAACATGTCGGCCTCCTGGCTGGCGCAACTGGGCTGGGACGTGTCAGTGCTCGATGGCCTGCATGCAGCAGACTTCAGCGAACCGGGTGACTGGGATGCGCCGTTCCCTGCGCCACCGCAAGTCGAGGCGATCAGCGTCGAGACGCTTGCTCAATGGCAGACACAGGTGGAAGTGGCAGTGCTGGATTTCACCGCCAGCGCCAATTACGTCAAACAGCACATTCCCGGTGCCTGGTGGACCTTGCGCGCCGACCTCAAGCAGGCACTGGAAAAGATACCTGCCGCCGACCGCTACGTATTGACCTGTGGCAGCAGCCGTCTGGCGCGCTTTGCCGTGGCCGACGTCGAAGCACTGACCGACAAACCGGTGTTTTTGCTTGAAGGCGGCACGGCCAGCTGGATCAAGGCTGGCCTGCCGTTGGAGCATGGTGAAAGCCGGCTGGCCTCGCCACGCATCGACCGCTATCGCCGCCCGTACGAAGGCACCGATGCGCCGCGCGAAGCCATGCAGGCGTACCTGGACTGGGAGTTTGGCCTGGTGGAGCAATTGGGCCGGGACGGGACGCACGGGTTTTACGTGATTTGAGCGTGAGGAACGATAAGTGTCTGGCCGACCGATCAACTCAATGGAGAAACACCTTAATGCTGCCTTTTTTCAAATCACCTCTACCGCTCAAAAGCCTGCTGCTCGGCGCGTTGCTCAGTGTGCTGGCAGGCCAGCAGGTGCTGGCTGCCGAGCAGGCTCCGCTATTGGTCGCCAATCAGAAGTCGCTGCTGAAAATACTGTTGCAGGTCTCCGGCGAACTCAAGGACGTGCCTTACGAGATCCAGTTTTCCGAGTTCCCCTCGGCGGCCCCTCTGGGAGAGGCACTGAACGCTGGCGCGGTGGATATCGGCGCGCTGGGTGATGCGCCCTATGTATTCGCGCTGGGCGCGGGTGCGCCCTTGAAAGTGGTCAGCATTACCCATGCGCAGGGCCGCTTCACCACGGCGGTGCTGGTCTCGAAGGACTCGCCGATCAAGACCGTTGCCGACCTCAAGGGCAAGCGCATCGTCACCGGGCGCGGCTCCATCGGCCACTATCTGGCGATCCGCGCCCTGCATGAAGCCGGGCTGAAAACCAGTGACGTCACCTTCATCAACCTGCTGCCCAGCGAATCGCGTCTGTTGCTGGACAGCGGAGATGCCGATGCCTGGGCGACCTGGGACCCTTACACAACGATTTCCATCGCGCAAAGCGACGCTCGTGTGCTGGTCAGTGGCAGCGAGTTGCTGAGCAACCACCTCTACCTTGCCGCCACCAGCAAGGCCATTGAAGGCAAACGTGCCCAACTGGATGATTTCGTTGCCCGCGTGGAGCGCGCCTTCAACTGGTCCAATGCTCATCCCGAAGAGTACGCGGCCGCTCAGGCGAAGGTCACCGGCCTGCCGCTGGCGGTGCATCTGGCGGTGGCCAAGGCGACGAAAATGCAGCGCACGCCGATTGACGATCAGATCGTTCAGGGCCTGCAGAACACTGCGGACACCTATCTGGCTGAAGGCATCCTGACTAAAAAAATCGACGTTTCAACCGGCTTCGACAAGAGCTTCAACGCCTCGCGCGCGCAGATCGCTCAGGCCGCCGCACAATGACCGCTGCATAACCGCTGCGAAAAGGACCCCGCATGACACTCTCAACCCTGCGCCCTACCCCGCGCCAGCATTACCCGGCAGCCGAGTCGGCTGAAGACTTCAGCGAACGGCTGGCGGCACTGACCGCCACACTGGCTGAAACTGCCGAGCAGTACGACATCAGCGCCCAATTCCCTCACGCCAACTTTCAGTTACTGCACACCCACGGCCTGCTCGGCCTGACCGTACCGGCTGAACTGGGCGGCGGCGGTGCCGATCTGCCACGCGCGCAGCAAGTGGTCAGCGCGGTGGCAAAGGGCGAACCGTCGACGGCGCTGATTCTGGTCATGCAATACCTGCAACATTCGAGGCTGCAGGAGAACCGTAACTGGCCGAGCCATCTACGTGTACAAGTTGCCGAAGAGGCGGTACGCGAAGGCGCGCTGATCAATGCCCTGCGCGTCGAGCCTGACCTGGGCACCCCTGCGCGTGGCGGCCTGCCGGGCACCATCGCCCGCCGCAGCGCCGACGGCTGGCGAATCAGCGGCAGCAAGATCTACTCCACCGGCAGTCATGGCCTGACCTGGTTTGCCGTGTGGGCGCGCAGCGACGACGATGACCCGCTGGTGGGCAGCTGGCTGGTCCACAAGGACACGCCGGGCATCAGGATCATCGAGGACTGGGACCACTTGGGCATGCGCGCCACCAGCAGCCACGAAGTCCGCTTCGACGACGTGCTGGTGCCGCTCGATCATGCCGTCAGCGTCAGCCCGTGGAGTGCCCCGCAATCCGAACTTGATGAGTCGGGCATGCTGTGGATGTCGGTGCTGCTGTCGTCGGTCTACGACGGCATCGCCCACTCCGCCCGCGACTGGCTGGTGCACTGGCTGGAGCAGCGCAAGCCGTCCAACCTCGGGGCCGCGCTGTCGACTCTGCCGCGCTTTCAGGAAACAGTCGGGCAGATCGACACCTTGCTGTTCGCCAACCAGAGCTTGCTGCAGTCCGCTGCCCAGGGTCACACGCCCGCACAGCATGCTGCGCAGATCAAATACCTGGTGACCGGCAATGCGATCCGCGCGGTGGAACTGGCCATTGAGGCCTCGGGGAATCCGGGACTTTCACGCAGCAACCCGCTGCAGCGCCATTACCGCAACGTGTTGTGCGGCCGGGTGCATACGCCGCAGAACGACGCGGTATTGGCGGGTGTGGGCAAGGCGGTTTTTGCGACACGTAATAAAGAGCAGTGAAAGGCGCTCAGAGTAGTGACGGCGGCTCGAACGCCGTCACCGGCGGCAGCGCCTGATCCCATTTGACGATGTCCACCGACGCGGTCTGCGCCGCACACCCTTGCGACAGGCTGGAAGCACCGATGTCCTGGGTGATCACATTAGGGTTGCCGTGCTTTTCCAGGCTGCCCGGCTCGCCATGCACCAATGGATCGAACCAGGCACCGGTGGCAATCTGCACAACGCCGGGCCGAATGCTGTCCGATACGATTACGCCGGCCAGAAACGCGCCCCGCTCGTTGAACACCTTGGCCACATCGCCATCGACCAGCCCGCGCATTTGCGCATCCAGCGGGTTCAGGGTCAGCGGCTCACGTGCCTGAATTTTTGAGGAACGGCTGTAGCTGCCGTGGTCGTACTGGCTGTGCAGGCGGGTTTTGGGTTGATTGGACAGCAGGTGCAGCGCGTGGGTAGGCGCAGGTTTTTCCAGCCACACCGGATGGCCGGGACAGTCCGCACAAGCGAAGCCTGCGATGCGCTCGGAGAAAATTTCGATGCGCCCGGACGGCGTCGGCAGTGGATGCGCGTCAGGGTCATCGCGAAAGGACTTGAGCAGTACGTTATCGGTCTGGGGATAGTCTATTTCCAGTAATCCGTCACGCCAGAACTGTTCGAAATCCGGCAGGGTAATCCCAAAGGTTTCAGCGCGCTGCCGAGACTCATCGTATATAAAATGCAACCAGGCCTGGGCATCACGACCTTCGGTAAACGCCTGTGCCACACCCAGCCGCTCGGCCAGCCCGGCCAGAATCGAATAGTCATCACGAGACTCGCCCACCGGCTCGATGGCCTGCTGCATGGCAATCATGAAACGATCGGACGCCGAGCTGCCGATGTCGTTGCGTTCCAGCGACGTGGTGGCTGGCAGAACGATGTCAGCATAGCGTGCCTGAGCGGTCCAGAACTGCTCGTGAACGATGATGGTTTGCGGCCGCTGCCACGCCTCCAGCAGCCGATTGAGGTCTTGATGATGGTGAAAGATATTGCCACCCGCCCAGTACACCAGGCGAATATCCGGGTAAGTCTGCTGCTGCCCGTTGTAATCGAAGGGTATGCCGGGGTTGAGCAACATATCTGTCACCCGCGCGACCGGGATGAAGTCTTTGACCGGGTTGCTGCCCTGGGAAAAACGCGGCCCGGAAAACGCCTTGCGGCCGCTGCCGGTGTTGTTCATGCAGCCATAACCCAGGCCGAAGCCGCCACCGGGCAAACCGATCTGCCCCAACAGCGCCGCCAGGGTGACGGTCATCCAGAACGGTTGCTCGCCATGTATCGAACGCTGCAATGAATAAGCGACGTTGATCATAGTGCGTTTACTGGCCATGCGCCGCGCCAGGTCGACAATCTGCTGCGCAGGGATATCGGTCAGTGCTGCGGCCCACTGTGGGTTCTTAGGCTGGCCGTCGGCGTGCCCCAGCAGGTAATCGCGAAAACGCTCATAGCCCACGGTGTAGCGCTGAACGAAATCTTCGTTGTGCAGCCCTTCGCTGATCAATACCCAGGCAAGCGCCATCATCAACGCCGTGTCGCTGCCGGGGCGTACCGCCAGCCACTGGTTATGCGTCGGGCCAGCCAGGTCATCACGCAGCGGGCTGACGTTGACGAACTCCACGCCCGCGTCGGACATGCGTTGCAACGCGTCGGCCAACAGATGGTCACTGGCACCACCGGGGCTGGTCTGCGCATTCTTGGCGGGCAAACCACCAAAGGCGACGAACAGCTCGCACTGCTCCGCAAGGTTCTTCCAGGACGTATGCGCCGCCAGCAGCCAGTCCATATTGCCGACAATATGCGGCATCAGTACCCGCCCGGCCCCCAGGCTGTAGCTGTCGGTACTGAACACATAACCGCCGATGCAGTTGAGGAAGCGATGCAGCTGGCTTTGCGCGTGATGAAAACGCCCCGCGCTGCCCCAGCCGTAGCTGCCGCCAAAAATTGCCTGATTGCCATACTCGCCTTTGACGCGCTGCAACTCACTGGCGACCAGATCCAGCGCCACCTCCCAGGAGACCTCGACGAACGGCTCCTGCCCGCGTAAATCGGGTCGTCCACTGGCCTGCTGAAGAAAACTGCGGCGTATCGCCGGGCGCATGACGCGTGTGGGCGAGGTACTGGCATCGGCAACCGAATCGCCAATCGGTGAAGGGTCCTTGTCCCACTCCGCAGGCAGCAGGGCTTTCAACTTGCCTCCCTCGACCTGCGGGCGATAAACACCCCAATGCAATGACGTAAAACTCATGGTGAAGGCTCCAGGACAAGGCCGTCGTTCAGCGGGCAACCTGCGTCTGGCTGTCCAGCGCCGCGTTGAACGACTCGTCAAACACGCTGGCAGCAGGATAGCGTTTGGTCAGCCCGGCGTTGTTGAAAAAATCGATGGTCTGCTGCGCACCTGCCACCACTTGCGGGGTGATCGGCACCACCACGACCTGTGCGCGGGAAAACCAGCGGCGCGCCACTTGTGCATCGGCTTTGGTCAGCGCAGCCCAGGCGTTGGCGTAGATTTCATTGTGCTGCGGGTCGCTGACCGACCAGGCGCGAGCAGCTTGCAGGCGCTGCAGGAAATCGCTGATCTGCGCACGCTTGTCCTTGATGGCCTGATCGTTGGCGACAATGAAGCTTTGCGCGGGGATCAAGCCGTCGGCTGTCGCAATGATTCGTGCGCCCTGACGCTCCTGTTGAGTGACATAAGGTTCCCAGGTGGCAATCGCATCCACCGAGCCGCCATCCAGCGCGTGGGAAGAATCCAGTGCACTGAGGTAGCGATATTCAACGGCATCGCGGGCCACACCCGCCCTGTCCAGCGCGGTGAGCATCAGTTGCTGGCTGAACGAGCCCTTCCAGATGGCGACTTTCTTGCCGGCCAGATCCGAGACGGTTTTGATCGGCGAATCCTTGCGCACCACAATCGCAACGCCGTCGAGGTTCTGCCGCGATACGCCGATGACCTTGATCGGCGCCCCCAGCGCGCCCATGAACAGCGCAGGCGAATCGCCCAGCAAACCGATGTCCAGGCTACCGACGTTCAGCGCTTCGGCGACCGGAGAGCCTGCGGTGAACTGCTTCCATTCAAGCTCGTAGGGCAGATCCTTGAGTACACCGGCCGCTTCCATCACGGTCCGGGCGCTGTAACTCTGATCACCGACAATCAGGTCGGCAGCCTGGGTGTTCAGCGCGGCCACGAGGCCCAACGCCAGCCCCGTCAGCAGGCGTTGGCTCCAGCAGATGATAGTTGTCGGCACAGGCAGGGTCTCCAGGAGTATCGGGCAGATCGAATTGATCGGCAACGACCCTAACACCCGAACAAAAATTAGCTAAATTCATTTTTGTTCTAGCCTAAGATGCAAAAATATTATCTAAACCTGTTCAACAAAGCGCTCAGCCAGACGGTTCATTGAGCTCGATACCTGATTCCAGACGCTCGCGCAGGAACTCGATGAATGCCTGCACTGGACGTGAGGCCTGACGGTGCTGGGGATAAACCGCTGACAGCGTCAATGGCTCGCGCCGCAGGTCATCGAGCACCCGCACCAGGCTGCCGTCACGCAGCGCCGCGCCAACAATGAACGTCGGCAGGTAAGTGATGCCCAGCCCGGCCACGGCCGTGTCTCTCAGCAGCTCGCCATTATTGGCGCGCATGCGCCCGCTGATGTTCAGCATCAAAGGCTCTCCCCGCACCTGAAAACGCCATTGCGCCTGACGGCTGTGGCCATAGGGCAGGCAATCATGAGCGTGCAGATCTTCGGGTTTTTGCGGCGTACCGCGCTCGGCCAGGTAGGCAGGGCTGGCGCAGTAAACCCGATCAATCGAGGCAATGCGCCGGGCGATCAGGCTGGAGTCTTCCAGCACCCCGATACGCAGCACCAGGTCATAGCCTTCGCTGATCAATTCCACCGCACGATCGCTCAGGTCCACCTCCACCGCCACGTCGCGGTAACGCTGCAAAAACAGCGGCAGCAGACAGCCCAGATGGGCAACGGCAAACGACAGCGGCGCACTCAGACGCAGGGTGCCGCGTGGCTCGTTGTTCTGCCCGGTAATCCCCTGCTCGACCTGTTCGACCTCGGCTAGCAGGCGCAGAGCCGATTCGTAATAACTCTGCCCCAGCGGCGTGACATCCAGACGTCGTGTCGAGCGGTTGAGCAGGCGCACGCCCAGCCGTTCCTCCAGTTGCATCAGGCGCCGACTGACAAATTGTTTGGACAGGCCCAGCTTGTCGGACGCCGCCGTGAAGCTGCCGGACTCCATGACCTGGCAGAAAATCCGCATGTCTTCAAAAGGGTTCATGTGTCGTAGCCTGAGTGAACGCTGAATGCTGTTAGACAGAGCGTAACGTGCCACCCGGCACTGTCAACCACAGCGAGACAGTCATTCATGTTCCAGCTACTTATTGCGACAGTCGATAAGCCGTAACCTTTGTCTCACTTGATCGATTGCTGAATGTGCAGCGTCGATAGACGGATGGAGAAAGAATCATGCTGACTCTTCGTAAAGCTTCCGACCGCGGCGCTGCCAACCATGGCTGGTTGAAATCCTTTCATACCTTTTCCTTTGCCGGTTATCGCAACCCTCAGGAGCAGGGCTTTTCCGATCTGCTGGTGATCAACGACGACCGCGTGATAGCGGGCAAAGGTTTCGGCCAGCACCCACACCGCGACATGGAGATCTTTTCCTACGTGCTGGAAGGTGCGCTGGAGCACAAGGATACGCTTGGCACCGGGTCGGTGATTCGTCCTGGCGACGTGCAATTGATGAGTGCCGGTAGCGGCGTGGCGCACAGCGAGTTCAACCATTCGCACACCGAGGGCGTGCATTTTCTACAGATCTGGATCGTGCCGAATATTGCAGGCGCGGCGCCCAACTACCAGGAGAAGCACTTCAGCCCCGAGCAGAAACGCGGTCGCTTGCAGTTGATCATTTCGCCGGAAGGTGAGAACGGTGCGCTCAAGGTGCGCCAGGACGCTCGGGTGTATGCCGGCCTGTTCGATGGCGATGAAACCGCGACCCTGGCGCTGGCGGCCAACCGCTACGCCTACGTGCACGTTGCGCGTGGCAGTGTTGTGCTCAATGGCGAACAACTGGGCGAAGGGGATGGCGTGCGTGTGCGCGACGAACAGACGCTGAGCCTGAGCGCAGGGGTTGACGCAGAGGTGTTGGTGTTCGACATGCGGCCAAACGAATTGCCGCAGATGCCTTGAGCCTGAAATGAAAAACGCCGCTCTTGGAGCGGCGTTCCTTTATATAGCGTCAAACCCATAAGACGTTAAAACATCTGGCTCAAAACGCACAAACAAAAACGCCGCTCTGTTGAGCGGCGTTTTTGTGAATTTGGAGCGGGAAACGAGACTCGAACTCGCGACCCCGACCTTGGCAAGGTCGTGCTCTACCAACTGAGCTATTCCCGCAATATGGCGTCCCCTAGGGGACTCGAACCCCTGTTACCGCCGTGAAAGGGCGGTGTCCTAGGCCACTAGACGAAGGGGACACTGCCTGAAACACAATGGTGTGTGTTTCAGTTCCAGACACCATCCGGAGATGTGTTCTGGTTTCACTCAACCCTGCCCTAAGGCAAAGCTGCTTAAAATTGGAGCGGGAAACGAGACTCGAACTCGCGACCCCGACCTTGGCAAGGTCGTGCTCTACCAACTGAGCTATTCCCGCAATGGCGTCCCCTAGGGGACTCGAACCCCTGTTACCGCCGTGAAAGGGCGGTGTCCTAGGCCACTAGACGAAGGGGACACACGTACAACATTCACTACTTATTGGCGCTACGCTGTGTGCTTTACGCTGTAAGTGGCGCGCATTCTATGGATGGATTGAGGGGTCGTCAACCCCCATGTGAAAATTTATTGAAATCAATAACTTCGATGCCGTTCGGACGCTGACCGACTGTCGCCAGGCGCGCGGCTGATCAATCTCCCCTCATCTATATAGAAGAGATGCCGACAAACTCCGAGAGGGACATCTATGCGCAGTAGTGCTTAGCCACTACACTCGCACTAAAACTAATTGAACAAATGAGGTTTGCACAGTGACTCCACTCATGATCACGCTGATGGTAGTAGCAGGTATCGCTCTGCTCATCGCGATCGGCTACCTGAATCACGTCGCTGAAAACGGCAAACTGGAAAAGGCCCGCACCAAGGTCGAACTCAGTGATCGCTTGCGTCGCTGCAGCGAAATCACCGAAGTATTCCCCGGCCAGTTGATGTCGCCAGCCTTGAAGCTGCTGCTTACGCGCCTTGAGCTGAACGTCGTGCAGCGCATGCTCAACCTGGACAAGGGTAACGCTCAACTCCAGCACCGCATCGGCGAGCTGGAAGAGCAGATCGGCAAGGGCGAACGCATCGACATCCCCAACCCGGTCACGCCGATCCAGACCGAAGCCAAGGCCAAGGACGTGCGCTTCCTTCTGGAGGCCCTGCATGGTCAGGTGACCCGCGCTGCACATGACGGCTTTCTGCAAACCAGCGAAGCCAAACACTGGATCCGCGAAATCCGCACGATTTTGGTCACGCTGCACATCGAGTTCTTCAACAACCTCGGTCAGATGGCCCTCACTCAGGACCAACCCGGCCAGGCTCGCCTGGCGTTCGAACGCGGCGTGCAGTATTTGCGCAACCAGCCGGACCCGGTGACTTACCAACAGCAGTTACTGGCGATGGAAAAGCAACTGGCCCGTGCCAACTCGATGGTACTGACCAATACCGCGCCATCCGAAGACGACGACAACGCGCTGACCGAAGGCCTGAAGGCAGACGAAACCGAATCCGAATGGAAGAAGAAAGTCATCTACGATTGATGACTGCCCCGCCGCTGCCGGACCTGTGCTCCGGACAGCGGCAGGTCGAGCGGCTCAACAGTCGGTCGATGCCAGAAAGATAGCCGCCAGACGTTCGATCCCCGCCTGATCCACCTCGTTGAAACGCCCGACACTCGGACTGTCCAGGTCCAGCACGCCGATCAGACGCCCGTCCTTGATCAACGGCACCACCAGCTCGCTGTTCGATGCGCTGTCGCAGGCGATGTGCCCGGGAAACTCGTGAACGTCCTGAACACGCTGGGTTTGCCGACTCTGCGCCGCCGCCCCACAAACGCCGCGACCAAAGGGAATGCGTACGCACGCAATCTGCCCCTGAAACGGACCCAGCACCAATTCTTCGTTGCGATTGAGGTAAAAACCCGCCCAGTTCAGATCGTCGATCTGCGTATAAAGGAATGCCGAGAACTGCGCCGCATTGGCGATGAAGTCGCGCTCGGCGGCCAGCAATGCCTCAAGCTGAGCGGCCAGCAGACCGTAGCCATTGAGGCCGGCACCGGTGTTTTGCAAATCGATCATGTGTGTTGCTCCAACAATTCAAGTCCTACCCAGTAACGTGCAAATTGATACGCGCAGCGGCCATTGCGATTGCCACGCGCGGTAGCCCAGCGAATCGCGGCCTTTTCCAGGCTTTCGTCGCGCTGCCATTGCAAGCCGGCTTTGTCTGCCAGTTGCGTGATCCAGTGCTCGACCACGTTCAGGTAATGTTCCTGAGTGAACGGATAGAACGACAGCCACAGGCCGAAGCGGTCAGACAATGCGATCTTGTCTTCCACGGCTTCGCTGGGGTGCAACTCGCCGTCGACGTGCTTCCAGTCAACGTTGTCGCTTTCCTTCTCGGGCACCAGATGGCGGCGATTGGAGGTGGCATACAGCAACACGTTGTCCGGCGCCTGCTCCAGCGAGCCATCAAGCACGCTTTTCAGCACGCGATAGTCACCTTCACCCGACTCGAACGACAGGTCATCGCAAAACAGTACGAAACGCTGCGTCAGCTTGTGCAATTGCTCGACCACGCGGGGCAAGTCGCCCAGGTGATTGCGCTCGATCTCGATCAGGCGCAGACCGGCCGAGGCGTGCTCGGCCAGCAGAGCGCGGATCAGGGACGACTTGCCGGTGCCGCGCGAACCCCAGAGCAAGGCATGGTTGGCAGGCAGGCCATCGATAAACTGACGCGTATTGCGCCCCAACTGGTCGCGCTGCAGGTCGACGCCGATCAGATCGGTCAGGCGCGTATCCAGGCTCACCTGCAACGGCATCAGGTAGCCGCTACGGCCCTCTTGCACCCAGCGCGCGGCCAGCGTCTGCGACCAGTCGACCGGCTCGCGCAGTGCTGGCAACAGCGGTTCCAGCCGAGCCAGCACGGCATCGGCGCGTTGCAGAAAAGCATCCAACCGAGAATCCACGGGATCTCCTTATATTTAACTGATTGGTCAGCAGTGCCTATCAGCTATGCTTGGCCAACCAGAAGTGGCAGTAAGTACTCATGGATATATCGCTCAAAAACAGGCTTTCGTTCAAGCAGGCGCGCCTGGCTGTATTGATCGGCTTCGTGCTGGGGACCTTGCTGAGCCTGTTCCAGATTGCGATCGATTATGCCAGCGAAGACGCGTCCATCAATCGCGAAATCAAATCACTGCTGGAAATCATCCAGAACCCGGCATCGCGCATTGCCTACAACATCGACTCGGAGCTGGCTCAGGAGCTGACACTCGGGCTGCTGCGCTCCCCTGCCGTGGTCAGCGCCAGACTGACCGATAACAATGACGCCGTGCTCGCAAGCGTCGAACGCCCCATGGCGACAGGGCACTATCGAGTGTTCAGCGACTGGCTGTTCGGCGAAAGCCGCCAGTTTCAGGAAAAACTGCACCTCAACCATTTGCCGGATGAAACCATCGGCACACTGTACCTGACCGTGGACACCTTCGCTTTCGGCAGTCACTTCCTGCAGCGCGCCGAGATCACTCTGCTCAACGGCTTCGTGCGCAGCCTGGCGCTGGCCGGTATTCTGACCATTCTGTTCTATGCCACCCTGACCAAACCGCTGGTAAGAGTGATCCGCGAACTGAGCAGTCGCGATCCGCGCAACCCCGACCAAGGGAAAATAACCTGCCCCCCTCATCATGGGCAGGATGAAATCGGCGTATTGGTCGCGACCTTCAATCGTCAGTTCGAAACCATGAGCAGCGAGTTCTCCAGACGGCGCGCGGCCGAAGATCGGCTGACCGAACATCTCAACGAGCTGGAAAACATTGTTTCGGCACGCACCAATGAGCTCAAGGCCAGCAACATACGCCTGCGCGAATCCAACGAGGAACTGCAGATAGCACGCAGTACAGCGCTGGACATGGCCCATGCGCGCTCGGCGTTTCTGGCGCACATGAGCCACGAAATCCGCACACCGCTCAACGGCCTGCTGGGCATGCTGGCGCTGTCACTGGACAGCCCGCTCAGCGCCGAGCAGCGCCAGCAACTGATGATCGCCCACGACTCCGGCAAGGTGCTGGTCGAACTGCTCAACGATATTCTCGACATGTCCAAGTTCGATGCCGGTCACCTGGAGATCGAGCGCATTCCCTTCGACCTTGGGGTGTTGATCGAAGACACCGCCAACCTGCTGTCACAAAACGCGGCTCCCAGCGTAGAGCTGACCTGCCTGATTGCGCCGGACTTTCCGGCCATGGTTACCGGCGACCCGACCCGTGTGCGGCAGATCGTCAGCAACCTGCTGTCCAACGCACTCAAGTTCACCCGTTTCGGGCGCGTGGATGTACGTCTGACTCACCATAAGGATGTCAGCGGAGAAAACCGGGTGCGCATCGAAGTCCGCGACACCGGCATCGGTATTGCGCAGGACGCCCAGGCGAAAATCTTCCAGCCGTTCACTCAGGCAGAAACCGCCATCACTCGGCAGTATGGCGGCACCGGGCTGGGGCTGGCGTTGACCAACAATCTCTGTGAAGCCATGAATGGCACGCTGAGTATCCAGTCGCAGTCCGGCTTCGGCAGTCAGTTCTGCGCCGAACTGCCGTTGCCGGTGCATGTATCCGCAGTCACTCAGACCGCGCTCAGGGGCCGGGTCACTGTAGTCAGCTCGGCCGGCAGCGGCCTGGTGGAACTGCTGGGCAACCTGCTGCCAACCTGGGGGGTCGATCTCAAGCGACGCAGCATTGACGATCGCCCGGAGGACGTGGACCTCGACAGCAGCCCGGACCTGGTCATTACCGACTGCCCCGAATGCCTGTTCGCGATCCGCCCCACTACACCCGTGCCGATCCTGCTGGTCACCGCCTATGGCAATTTCATGCCCGGCGAACAGGTTACAGCCCTTGCCCCGCTGCAACAGCAGGCTCGACCACTGGCGCGCAACGCGCTTTACCACACGCTACGGCGCGTACTCGGTCAGGAAGAGACAGGCGTCAGGGACACAAAAGCGCCAGAGCAGACGGCTCAGCGGATGGCCAGAGTACTGTTGGTCGAAGACAACCCGGTCAATCAGCTGGTGGCCAAGGGCATCCTCGGCAAGCTGGGCTGCGAAGTGATCATCAGCAGCCATGGCGGTGAGGCCTTGGAACAACTGGAGCAGGGCCACTTTAATCTGGTGTTGATGGACTGCAACATGCCGGTCATGGACGGCTATGAAGCCAGCCGCCAGATCCGCAGCAGCGGCCGCTGGCCAAACCTGCCGATCGTGGCGCTTACCGCCAACGCCATGCCCGATGAGCGTGAGCGCTGCAAGGCGGCAGGCATGAACGACTACCTCGCCAAGCCGTTCCGGCGCGCCGAACTGGCGGGCATTCTGGACCAGTGGATTCCCATCGCTGACATCCGCTGAAACGGCTTAGCGCAGCAGCGCTTCGATTTCACCGGTCAGCTCCTCGGGTTTGGTCAACGGGGCGAAACGCTTGACCAGCGCGCCATCCCTGCCAATCAGGAACTTGGTGAAATTCCACTTGATTCGCTCGGTCCCCAGCAACCCCGGTGCCTGCTGCTTGAGTTGAACGAACAATGGATGGGCCTGAGCGCCGTTTACGTCGATCTTCTTGAACAGCGGGAAGCTGACCCCGTAGTTCAGTTCGCAAAATCCGGAAATCGCGCCCTCGTCGCCCGGCTCCTGCTTGCCGAACTGATTGCAAGGGAACCCAAGCACCACCAGCCCTTTATCCTTGTAGTCCAGCCAGAGCTTTTCCAGGCCCTTATATTGCGGAGTGAAGCCGCATTTGCTGGCTGTATTGACCACCAGCACCGCCTTGCCAGCGTAATCGGCGAGGGTTTTCTGTTCTCCCTTGATCGTAGTGACCGGGATACTCAGCAGGTTTTCGCTCATCAAAGGAGGCCTCAAGGCTAGGCGGTGGCTGGATCGGAACGTGAGCACTGACGTTAGCCTGCAACGGAACGCGGCGCACGCCAATTTTCGGTATTGATACGGGTGGATAAGCAGAGATCCGCTGCACGCAGCGGCACAGCAATCTCCCGGCTACTGGCGCGGGACCAGGTCCAGGCATACCGAGTTGATGCAGTAACGCAGCCCGGTCGGTGGCGGACCATCGGGAAACACATGGCCCAGGTGAGCGTCGCATTTGGCACAGACCACTTCGGTACGAATCATGCCATGGCTGACATCGCGCACTTCGACCACCGCGCTGCCTTCCAGCGGCGCGTAAAAGCTGGGCCAGCCGCAGCCCGAATCGAACTTGGTGGTGGAATCGAACAGCGGCTCATTGCAGCAGATGCAGTGGTAGACGCCTTCTGTCTTTGTCTCGTTGTACTTACCGGAAAACGGCCGTTCGGTGCCTTTCAGGCGGCAAACCTGGTACTGCGCCGGGTCGAGCATCTCTTTCCACTCTTCAAGCGTTTTCTGCAACTTGTCCACAGGTACACCTCCGAATTCGAAAAACCCCGATCTGTACCTTTTCCACAGATCAGGTGGCACGTATGATTGCGCCAGGTCAGACGTCAGTCTGGCACCCGCGTTTGTCGCATACAAACCCATTTTCATGGCGAACGTGCTGCGACCTTCATTGCAAGCCGGCAACAGCTCGTCCATTTTCGGGATCATCACCATGCAGTTCAACAAATCGAACAAGCTCGCAAACGTCTGCTACGACATTCGCGGGCCGGTGCTCAAGCACGCCAAACGCCTGGAGGAGGAAGGCCACCGCATCCTCAAGCTGAACATCGGCAACCCGGCACCGTTTGGTTTCGAGGCGCCGGACGAAATCCTGCAGGACGTGATCCGCAACCTGCCGACTGCTCAGGGCTACAGCGACTCCAAGGGCCTGTTCAGCGCCCGCAAGGCCGTTATGCAGTACTACCAGCAGAAGCAGGTCGAAGGCGTCGGCATCGAAGACATCTATCTGGGCAACGGTGTGTCCGAGCTGATCGTGATGTCGATGCAGGCGTTGCTCAACAACGGCGACGAAGTGCTGGTTCCGGCACCCGATTATCCATTGTGGACCGCGGCAGTGGCGCTGTCCGGCGGCAGCCCGGTGCACTATCTTTGCGATGAGCAGGCCAACTGGTGGCCGGACCTTGAAGACATCAAGGCCAAAATCACGCCGAACACCAAGGCCATGGTGATCATCAACCCGAACAACCCGACCGGCGCGGTGTATTCCCGCGAGGTATTGCTGGGCATGCTGGAGCTGGCTCGCCAGCATAATCTGGTGGTGTTTTCCGACGAAATCTACGACAAGATCCTCTATGACGACGCTGTGCACATCTGCACCGCCTCACTGGCGCCGGACCTGCTGTGCCTGACCTTCAACGGTCTGTCCAAGTCGTATCGGGTCGCAGGCTTCCGCTCCGGCTGGATTGCCATTTCCGGGCCGAAACACAACGCGCAGAGCTACATCGAAGGTATCGACATCCTGGCCAACATGCGCCTGTGCGCCAACGTGCCGAGCCAGCACGCCATTCAGACCGCGCTGGGCGGCTATCAGAGCATCAACGACCTGATCCTGCCGCCAGGCCGTCTGCTGGAGCAACGCAACCGCACCTGGGAGCTGCTCAACGATATTCCCGGCGTCAGCTGTGTCAAGCCGATGGGCGCGCTGTATGCATTCCCGCGCATCGACCCGAAGGTCTGCCCGATCTTCAACGACGAGAAGTTCGTCCTTGACCTGCTGCTCTCGGAGAAACTGCTGGTGGTTCAGGGCACGGCGTTCAACTGGCCCTACCCTGATCACTTCCGCGTCGTGACCTTGCCGCGCGTTGATGAGCTGGAGCAGGCCATTGGCCGCATCGGTAACTTCCTGAAGGGTTATCGTCAGTAAACAGACACCGCCCCCTCTCGCGCCGCATCCCTGCCCCGACCTGTTCGGGGCAGTTTATTTGTGCCCTGCCAAAACAGCATGAGCGCCGCGCCCTCAACCCTTCAGGCATCGACCACTCTGGCTCAGGCGCCGTTCAGCTTTGCGGGATTAACATCGATTGCGTGAAGAGGACACAGTTTGAAATAGTCCCTCTGTTGAATAGCAGCGGGCATCACCTTATATACCCGGCATCGAGTTACATATTTACCTGAGGAGAACGTTTCGACCATGATGCGCATTTTGCTGTTTTTGGCCACTAACCTTGCGGTCGTGCTGATTGCCAGCATCACCCTGAGCCTTTTTGGCTTCAATGGGTTCATGGCGGCCAACGGGGTTGATCTGAACCTCAATCAGCTGCTGGTTTTCTGCGCTGTGTTCGGTTTCGCGGGCTCATTGTTCTCGCTGTTCATCTCCAAGTGGATGGCGAAAATGAGTACCGGCACTCAGATCATCAGTCAGCCTCGCACCCGCCATGAGCAATGGTTGCTGCAGACCGTTGAACAACTGTCCCGCGATGCGGGCATCAAGATGCCGGAAGTCGGTATTTTCCCGGCGTATGAAGCCAACGCATTCGCCACGGGCTGGAACAAGAACGATGCACTGGTTGCGGTAAGCCAGGGCCTGCTCGAGCGGTTCTCGCCGGATGAGGTGAAAGCTGTACTGGCGCACGAAATCGGCCACGTTGCCAACGGAGACATGGTCACACTGGCGCTGGTGCAGGGTGTGGTGAATACGTTTGTGATGTTCTTTGCCCGCATCATCGGCAACTTCGTCGACAAGGTGATCTTCAAGACCGAGAACGGTCAGGGCATTGCCTACTACATTACGACGATTTTCGCCGAGCTGGTATTGGGCTTTCTGGCCAGCGCCATCGTCATGTGGTTCTCGCGCAAACGCGAATTCCGCGCTGACGACGCAGGGGCCCGACTGGCCGGTACGGACGCGATGATCGGTGCGCTGCAACGCCTGCGTTCCGAACAGGGCGTACCGGTGAACATGCCTGACAGCCTGACGGCGTTCGGTATCAACGCCGGTCTGAAGAAAGGCCTGGCAGGGCTGTTCATGAGCCACCCGCCGCTGGAGCAGCGCATCGAGGCCCTGCGCCGCCGCGGTTGATCCCACCAACGCGATAGCTTTCGCCCCGCTCACAGCAATGAGAGGTGTTCTGCCGGACACCTCTCGTTCCTCACGCTCTGTATGGGAATGCAGTTCGCTCTGCGTCAAACGGTTCTGCGATCGGATAAGAACTCAGGCCCAACTCAGCGCGATTGACGCTCCAACATATAAACGTGCTCATCCATGCGCTCCAATCCGGCCCTCAACGCCTTGGGACTGCTGTGTAGCGCATCTTGCTCGCTGACCTTCGTGATTTCCCAGCTTCCGGACACAAACGCCTGCAGCCACGTGTGCGGCACGGAGAATGGCGGACCTTCGAGCAGGTTTTGGTCGTATTCAAGGGTAACCAGCAGGCCGCTGCAGGCCTGAGGCATCAACGCTTCAAGCTGCTGCACATAGCGCTCGCGCATGTCCGCAGGCAAGGCAATCAAGGCGGCACGGTCATAAAAGGCTGTGCAGTGACCAATATCGTGCGCCGTCAGGGCGAAGAAATCGCCGCACCAGATTTCGATGCCCGGCGCTGCATAGACGCTGAAGTCGCCCTTGCGCGTGATCTGCGGTTGCACACCGCGCTCGTTGAAATAGCCTGCTACCGCCGCCTCGGAAAGCTCTGCGCCGACCACATAGCAACCTTGCTCGATCAACCAGTTCATATCCAGGCTTTTGCCGCACAACGGCACCAGAACCCGAGCCCCAGGCTCAAGCCTCAAAAGAGGCCAATGCTGGCGCAGGTCCCGATTGACCTGCGCCTGATGAAAGCCAATCTGTCCTGCCTGCCAACGCTGCAGCCAAAAATCCGCCTGCATGAAACCTCCTGAAAATTCGATCAAAAAGCGCGATAACTTATATTAGATTTAGATCATGAGAATGAACGACTATGGAGCATTCTCATATTCTGGAGCGTTAAATGTTCCCAAGCCTGTTTATTTCCCATGGCTCCCCTATGCTCGCGCTGGAGCCCGGCGAGAGTGGCCCCGCCCTGACGCGATTGGCCGCCAGCCTGCCCAGGCCTCGCGCCATCGTAGTGGTGTCTGCACACTGGGAAAGCGACGAACTGATCGTCAACGGCAATCCACACCCCGAGACCTGGCATGATTTCGGCGGCTTTGCGGCTGAATTGTTTGCGGTGCAATACCCGGCGAAAGGTCTGCCTGAGCTGAGCCGCACAATAGTCGAGCTGCTGGCCGCCAGCGATCTGCCCGCACGCATAGACAGCAGACGACCGTTCGACCACGGCGTCTGGGTGCCCTTGTCGTTGATGTACCCGAACGCCGATATTCCGGTGGTGCAGATCTCACTGCCTAGCCTTCAGGGGCCCGAGCTACAGACACGGGTGGGCCGCGCGCTGGCCAGCCTGCGTGAACAGGGTGTATTGATTATCGGCTCTGGCAGCATCACGCATAACCTGCGCGATCTGGACTGGAACGCTGGTCCCGGAAGCACAGAGCCATGGGCTGTGACGTTTCGTGACTGGATGATCGACAAGCTGCAAAAAGAAGATGAAGCCACCCTGCACCACTACCGCAGTCTCGCCCCCTATGCGATGCGAGCGCACCCGAGTGACGAGCATTTGCTGCCGCTGTATTTCGCACGGGGCGCAGGCGGAGCATTCAGTGTTGCCCATCAAGGCTTCACCATGGGTGCGCTCGGGATGGATATCTACCGCTTCGATTGATCCCGAAAAGATCCGACCGCCCGAATTTGAAATAAAAAAATCCCCGAACCAGTCGGGGATTTTTTATTGACCTATCAGCTCAGAAGCCGATCAGTCTTCGCGATAGCGACGCAGCTTGAGCTGCTTGCCAGCAACACGGGTGTCCTTGAGCTTGGTCAGCAGACGCTCAAGACCATCTTCCGGCAGCTCGACCAGGCTGAAGCTGTCACGCACCTGGATGCGGCCGATAGCTTCGCGGGCCAGGCCGCCTTCGTTGAGGATCGCACCCAGAAGGTTCTTGGCAGCGATACCATCACGCGCACCCAGCGCGGTACGGCAACGAGCACGACCTTCGGCCAGCGGGACCGGCGCACGACGCTCACGCTCAGGACGATCACCGCGATCGCTGCTGCCGCTACGCTCTGGACGATCACCGCGAGGAGCGTTGTTCGGAACCAGCGGACGCTCGCGCTCGATAGCTGCCAGGGTCAGAGCCTGACCGTTGGTAGCCTTGCGCAGCAGTGCAGCAGCAAGGGCACGCGGGCTGCAACCGATGTCGGCAGTCAGACGATCCAGCAGATCGCCATGAGTCGATTCGGCATCAGCAACCAGTGGCGACAGGCTGTTGGTCAGTTTCTTGATGCGGGCATCCAGAACGGCCTGGGCATCCGGCAGGCGGACTTCCGCAACCTTCTGACCGGTTACACGCTCGATCACTTGCAGCATGCGGCGCTCGCGAGGAGTTACCAGCAGCAGTGCACGACCTTCGCGACCGGCACGACCGGTACGGCCGATACGGTGAACGTAGGACTCTGGGTCGTAAGGCATGTCCACGTTGAATACGTGGGTGATACGCGGAACGTCAAGACCACGGGCAGCAACGTCGGTCGCTACAACGATGTCCAGACGGCCATCCTTGAGGGATTCGATAACGCGCTCGCGCTGGTTCTGGGCGATGTCACCGTTCAGTGCAGCAGCCTTGTAGCCTTTGGCTTCAAGGGCGCTTGCCAGATCCAGGGTCGCCTGCTTGGTGCGGACGAACATGATCAGGGCGTCGAAGTCTTCGACTTCCAGCAGGCTCAGTACAGCCGAGGTCTTCTGGTCAGCGTGAACCAGCAGGTGAGCCTGCTCGATCGCGGTAACGGTCTGGGTCTTGGTCTGGATCTTGACGTGCTTCGGATCGCGCAGATGGCGCTCGGCGATGGCACGGATCGACTGTGGCAGCGTTGCCGAGAACAGCACGGTCTGGCGGGTTTCAGGCATGGCCTTGAAGATGACTTCGAGGTCGTCCATGAAGCCCAGCTTGAGCATTTCGTCCGCTTCATCGAGAACCAGATGGTTCACGGTTGCCAGGACTTTCTCGTCACGACGCAGGTGGTCGCAGAGACGGCCGGGGGTAGCGACAACGATTTGTGCGCCGTTGCGGATGGCCTTGAGCTGCGGGCCCATTGGCGCGCCGCCGTAGACCGCTACAACGGTCACGCCCGGCATTTGTTTGGCGTAGGTCTCGAACGCGGTGGCAACCTGAAGTGCCAGTTCGCGGGTCGGGGCCAGGATCAGTGCTTGCGGCTCGCGCTTGCTCGGGTCGATACGATGCAGGATAGGGAGTGCGAACGCGGCGGTTTTACCCGTACCGGTTTGCGCCTGACCAATCATGTCGTGACCGGCGAGAATAATCGGGATCGATTGCTGCTGAATGGCCGAAGGCTCTTCGTAGCCAGTGGCGACGACTGCTGCAACGATATTTGGATGAAGTTCGAGAGCGGCGAAGCCGCCGATTTCCTGGGTCATGGGTCTGCCTCTAGTGCATCCGCAAAGACCCATGCTTCAAAGCTGCGCGTGCCGTGTACGACCTTGAGGTCACCCTGGCTGCTTTGTCGGCGGGGATTTGCGAAAACGTTTGATGAATGGATCGTCCAGGCTAGTCCGTTGTGCGAACAAGCAACCGAAGCTGGCTTCGGGGAACTGCAATACCTTGACGAGGGCCCTGTTAAGGCCGGCGCGCACTATACCGGAATTACGCACCTTAGTGAGTCTTTTTTTGCAAAACATTGCGCCATCTTCGAGCAACGCCAGGCCCTGAGTCCGGGTAAAGGGCTGGCCGACAAGGGCGCGGGCCCGAGATTGCGGGCGTTGCCGCTTAAACGTTTAATCTGCTCTTGCGAATGGCCGGTATCCCGACCTGCGGGGGTGTGGCGAATTGTCTCGCCCCTGTTTTCAGACCAGCCAGCACATGCCTCGCCCGTTCAGGTCGCGCAACGGACCGCCCTGATCAACGACTCCAGCGAGTACCCCAGATGCGGCGCAAGTGCCTCGGCACGCGAACTCAGTGCCTCGATATCCAGCGTCTGATCGAGGTCGGCAGGCACGATCAGAATGACATTGCCCTCCTTTACCGGCAGCTCCCAGTAATGGCGATGGTACAAACCCCGCAGCAAGGCCGCGCCCAGCGGTTTACCGTCGTCGGTGGCCCACTGGTTGATGATCAGCCAGCCACCGGGATTAAGGCGTTGCTGGCAGCCCTGCAAAAAATTCCAGGCCAAATGCCCGACGCCCGGCCCGACATCGGTGTACAGATCGACAAAGATCAGGTCGGCAGGCTCGGCGCTGTCAAGCAACTCCAGCGCATCGCCGATCCGGATATACAGACGCGGATCGTCATCGAGCCCCATGAACTCCATGGCCAGACGCGGCACGTCCGGGCGCAGCTCGATGACTTCAACGTCTTCAAGCGGCAGGAACTTCATGCAGGCCTGGGTCAGCGTACCGGCACCCAGCCCCAGAAACAGCGCGCTGTCCGGCGCGTCGTGACACAGTGCACCGATCAGCATCGCGCGGGTGTAGTCGTACTCCAGCCAGCTCGGGTCAGCCGTAAACGTGCAGCTCTGCTCGATGGCCTCGCCAAACTCCAGAAAGCGGTAATCCTCTACTTCCAGCACGCGGATCATGCCGAAGTCGTCGTGGACCTCGGCCAGAATTCGTTCTACGCGCTCACGCTCTTCCGTCATTACCGTTCCTGGTCATCGCTGCGCCGAGCGCAAAACGCGAATTGTCGGGCAAGCGCGCGGCTTTGTCACACATTGCCGGGCGCTATGCCATTCCGGTGGTCTGCCCTACGCTGGCAGAGCAACGGCGAACTGCTAACATGCTGGCCCGATTGCACAACCCTAGAGCCAATAATGAGCCAACCCTGGAGCCCCGACAGCTGGCGGGCACTGCCGATTCAGCAGCAACCTCACTACCCTGACGCCGCGCACCTGCTGAAGGTCGAACAGACCCTGGCCAGCTATCCGCCGCTGGTGTTTGCCGGCGAAGCCCGAGAGTTGCGCCGCCAGTTTGCCGAAGTGACCCAGGGTCGCGCGTTTCTGCTACAGGGCGGCGACTGCGCGGAAAGCTTCATGGAGTTTTCCGCAGCCAAGATTCGCGACACGTTCAAGGTGCTGCTGCAGATGGCCATCGTCATGACCTTCGCCGCCGGTTGCCCGGTGGTGAAAGTCGGACGCATGGCCGGACAATTTGCCAAACCTCGCTCGGCCAACGACGAAATCATCGACGGCGTAACGTTACCGGCGTATCGCGGTGACATCGTCAACGGTATCGGTTTCGATGAGAAAAGCCGTGTGCCGGACCCCGAACGCCTGCTGCAAGCCTATAACCAGTCCACCGCCACCCTGAACCTGCTACGTGCCTTCGCGCAGGGCGGGTTTGCCGACCTGCATCAGGTGCACAAGTGGAATCTGGACTTCATCGCCAACTCGGCGCTGGCCGAGAAATACAGCCAACTGGCCGGCCGCATCGATGAAACGCTTGCGTTCATGCGCGCCTGCGGCATGGACAGCTCGCCGCAACTGCGTGAAACCAGCTTTTTCACCGCCCACGAGGCATTGCTGCTCAATTACGAAGAAGCCTTCGTGCGGCGCGACAGCCTTACCAATGATTACTACGATTGCTCGGCACACATGCTGTGGATCGGCGACCGTACCCGGCAACTGGACGGCGCGCATGTCGAATTCCTGCGCGGGGTGAACAACCCGATCGGCGTCAAGGTCGGCCCGAGCATGAACACCGACGACCTGATTCGTCTGATCGACATCCTCAACCCTGACAACGATCCGGGCCGTCTCAACCTGATCGCGCGGATGGGTGCCAACAAGGTCGGCGATCACCTGCCACAGCTGATTCGTGCGGTCGAGCGCGAAGGCCGCAAAGTGCTGTGGAGCTCCGACCCGATGCACGGCAACACCATAAAGGCCAGCAGCGGCTACAAAACCCGCGACTTTGCGCAGATCCTCGGCGAAGTTAAGCAGTTCTTTCAGGTGCATCAGGCTGAAGGCACTTATGCCGGTGGCATCCATATCGAAATGACCGGGCAGAACGTCACCGAATGCATCGGCGGCGCCCGGCCCATCACCGAAGACGGCCTTTCGGATCGCTACCACACCCACTGCGACCCGCGCATGAACGCCGATCAGTCACTGGAGCTGGCGTTCCTGATTGCCGAAACCCTGAAGCAGGTCAGGCGCTAAGCAGAGCAAGCCGCCCGCTCAGCGCTTGAGCGGGTCATCCCAGAACGGACGCTCGACTTCCTGCTGAATGTCGGCCCTGCTCAGCCCTAGATCCTTCAGCGTGTCATCACTCATCTGCGCCAGATAGCGGCGCTGACGGTGCAGCTCCAGCCAGCGCTGCAGGCGATACTTCAACCACACCAACGCCTTGCCTGACTGTACATGCCCGGCAGGCCTTGCGATCAATACACTCTCTTTTTGACCATTCATCATCTTGCCCTCCGTGTGAGATGACTAAAGTCTCGCGCTTGGCATAAGATCAATCCAACGAATGTTTCTTATGCAGTGCATCTGGGAGATTGATGTATTGGCCAGCTATTCAGGCACCCACTACCCAGGCATAGACACCGAGCTGCTGCGCACCTTTGTGGCTATTGCCGATCACGGCGGTTTCACTCGCGCAGGCGAGGTGGTCAACCGCACGCAATCGGCGGTCAGCATGCAAATGAAACGCCTCGAAGAGGATGTCGTGCAGCGTCCGCTGTTTCAGCGTGAAGGCCGCGTGCTGAACCTGACCGCAGAGGGGCAGGTATTACTTGGCTATGCGCGGCGCATCCTCAAGCTGCACAGTGAGGTGTTCAATACGCTGCGCGAGCCACACATGATCGGCGTGGTCAAAATCGGCTCGCCCGACGACTACGTGATGCGCTTTCTGCCCGGCATTCTTTCGCAGTTCGCACAAGCCTACCCGCTGATTCAGGTCGAGGTGCATTGCGAACCGTCCGACCTGCTGCTGCAACGCAATGACCTGGACCTGACCATCGTCACGCGCAAGCCCGGCACCGAGATCGGTACGCTGTTGCGTCACGAGCGCCTGGTCTGGATGGAAGCCAGCGGTTTTGCTCCGCATGAGCAAAACCCCATTCCGTTGGCGATGTTCAATACGCACTGCTTCTGTCGCGACTGGGCGTGCAACGCCCTGGACAGCGTGGAACGTGATTACCGCATCGCCTACAGCAGTTCCAGCATGGCAGCAATCACAGCAGTGGTCAGCGCGGGCCTGGCAGTCACCGCACAGTTTCAAAGCCTGATCACTGCAGATTTGCGCATCATCGGCGCGGCCGAACAATTGCCCGAGCTGCCAACGGCCAGCATCGTACTGCTGCGCAATCCGAAAAACCCCTCGCCCATCACCGAATGCATGGCCGATTACATCATCGACGGCTTCAAACCTTGAGCGCGAGAATCACGGCACAGAACACCAGAAACACGCAGAACATCAGGCGCAGCGTTCGCTCCGGCAGCGAGTGCGCCAGCTTGACACCCCAACTGATGCTGGCCAGACCACCAATGGCCAATGGAATGCCCATCGACCAGTTGACGTGATCGTGCAGCGCGTAGGTGACCAGCGTGATACCGGTGCTCGGGGCCGCGAGGGACAGCGCCAGCCCTTGCGCCACAACCTGTGTCGTGCCAAACACGCTGGTCAGGATCGGCGTGGCCACCACTCCCCCGCCAACGCCAAACAGACCGCCGGTCATGCCCGACCCGACACCCAGCAGCCAAAGCCACTTTTCGTGACGTAACCCGCTGCCGACCTGATGGCTGCGCCAATACATCTGCGCGACATTGAACACGGTCAGCACCACCAGAAAGCCGACAAAGCCCAGGCGCATGCTTTGCGGATCCACGCGCACCGCCAGCAGCGACGTCAGCCAGGCAAAAATAAAACTGGGAACGATCAACATCAACGCATTACGCAGCAAAATCCGGTTGCGCTGGTTATAGCGCCACAAGGCGAGTAACACGTTAGGCAACACCATCAATAACGCAGTCCCTTGCGCCAATTGCTGATCCAGACCGAACAGCACCCCCAGCGCGGGAATTGCCACAAGACCACCACCGATTCCGAACAGCCCCCCCAGGGTGCCCATCGCTGCACCCAGTAACACAAACATCACAATTTCAATCACACTACGTCCCCGCCCAGTCAATGGCCAAATGCTACGCAGTCCTGCGCGCAACCAACACCCGGTGTTACCTGTTTTTTTGCGCGCGGCGCTAGCTGCCAGCGCTTTGAGCCTGCACACTCGGAATTATCTGGCACATTAAAGAATGCAACACTAAGTTAAACTCATTCGACTGAGTTTGAGGACCTGATATGAGTGCCGAAGAAACCCCTGCCCACGCTGCGCCTGCCGATTGCGATTCGCTGCTGCTGGATAACCAATTGTGTTTCGCCCTGTATTCCACTTCATTGATGATGACCAAGGTTTACAAGCCGCTGCTGCAGGCGCTCGGGCTGACTTATCCGCAGTATCTGGCAATGATGGTGCTGTGGGAAAAAGACGGGCTTACCGTCGGTGATGTCAGCACGCGCCTGCTCACCGATCCGGGTTCTCTGACACCTTTGCTCAAGCGTCTTGAGGGCGAGGGCTTTATCAGCCGCACCCGCAGCAAAGAGGACGAACGCGTGGTATTGCTGCACCTGACTGAACAAGGTCGTGCACTGCGACACCAGGCACTGAGCATACCCGGCTGTATTCTGTCGGCGAGCGGCCTGAATATGGAAAGGCTTCGTGACCTGCAGACACAGTTGCTGGACTTGCGTGACCATCTGCACCAGAGCCTTTAAGAAAAAGGCTCACACCCGCCCGGACTGACCTGCCGTTCGTTGCGCCAGAGCCTCGTGCACCACGGGGCTGGCAAGATCTCCAGCTAGCCGCCCTGGTAGCTTTCCTCCTCCCGAAAGCGACCTCTTTCAACTTTTGCAAAATTTAGCTTGCGCGCTAACCAACCTTGGACTACCTTTGCTTTGCGATTAGTTAGCGCGCAAGTATTTTGCGCAACAAAACCTACCGAACGAGGAAAAATCATGGACACTCTTTACACCGCAGTTGCAACCGCCACCGGCGGCCGTGATGGTCGTGCCGTTTCCAGCGACAAGATTCTCGACGTCAAACTGGCCACTCCGAAAGAACTTGGCGGTGCTGGCGGCGCAGCCACCAACCCGGAGCAACTGTTCGCTGCCGGTTATTCGGCCTGCTTCATCGGTGCCCTGAAATTCGTCGCTGGTCAGAGCAAACGCAGTATTCCGGCAGACGCCTCGATTACCGCCCACGTAGGGATCGGCCAGATTCCCGGTGGTTTTGGTCTGGACATCGACCTGCATGTCAGCCTGCCAGGCCTGGAGCAAGCCGACGCTCAGCAACTGGTCGATGCCGCTCACGTGGTCTGCCCTTACTCGAACGCCACTCGCGGTAACGTCGATGTGCGCCTGCATGTAACGGTCTGATCCTGTCTGACACCTGGGCAACGGCTGCCCGGCAAGAATCTCAGGCACAAAAAAACCCGCAGCGATGCGGGTTTTTTGCGTAACGGGGTTACAAAACCATGCTTACTTCGCACGACCTTTGTAGGAACCGCCTTCACGGGTATCGATCTCGATCATGTCGCCGATTTCGATGAAGTCAGCAACGCTCAGCTCGGTACCGTTTTTCAGTTTGGCAGGCTTCATGACCTTGCCCGAGGTATCGCCGCGCGCGGAGCCTTCGGTGTAGTCAACCTGACGCACGATGGTGGTCGGCAGTTCTACGGAAACCAGACGCTCTTCGAAGAACACTGCTTCGCAGACGTCGGTCATGCCTTCTTCAACGAATGGCAGAACGCTTTCGATGTCTTCGGCGTTCAGCTCGTACATGGTGTAGTCGCTGGTGTCCATGAACGTGTAGGTGTCACCGCTGATGAAAGACAGGGTGGCTTCCTTGCGATCGAGGATCACGTCGTCCAGCTTGTCGTCAGCGCTGTAAACGATCTCGGTCTTGTAACCGGTCAGCAGGTTTTTCAGCTTGGTTTTCATGATCGCGCTGTTACGACCGGATTTGGTGAATTCAGCTTTCTGAACCAGCCAAGGATCGTTTTCGAGACGGATCACAGTACCGGGTTTCAGCTCTTTACCAGTTTTCATTGCATATATCCGAATTTGGATGAAATTAACCAAAGGCTCTGTACGAGAAACAACCTGCGCAGGCCTTTTTCGTACAGAGCCTTGTATCAAGGCCGCGTATCATAGCGAATTTCCATAAAACTGCACCAGCGCCGTGGCAAGATCAGTCTGTGCGGCTTGTTGCAGGCACCAGTGCCCGGCGTGCTTTTCGATTTCAGCCCAGTGTTCGGTGAGTGCCAGCCAGCTTTCGCTCAGGTCGCTGCCGATATTCCAGTTCTGCCAGAACTGATTCACGGCATGCGCCACCTCAGGCGCAAGACCCGCCAGGTAGAGCGCTAAAAACGCATCAAGCTTGGGCAGGTGCGCGTCGTCTTCCTGCTGATAGATGTGCCAGAGCATCGGCCGCCCCGCCCATTGCGCACGGACGAACGAGTCTTCGCCGCGCACGACGTTGAAATCGCAGCTCCACAGTAGTTGGTCGTAGCGCTCCTGGCGGATGAACGGTAACACCTGCACGGTCAGCCCTCCCCTTACCTGCATGAAACCTGCGTGTAACTCATCGTCGACACCCAGCCAGCGCCGCAGATCGGCGAGAATGCGCCCCTCTGGCACCAGCAGGTGATTCGGCCGAGTGTCGCTGGCCAGCGCGTCAAGCCAGCTGCCCAGCCCGGGATTTTCATAGGCAAATACCGAGATCAAGCGGGCATCAGGCGACGGCTCGACACCCACCCCCTGCAAGAAACCTCGCCTCGCGGCCTTGTCTTGCTGAAATCGCTGGCGCTGTTCGATCAGGTTTCTTTCGCGCAGCAGGCCGCCCGTGGCGTCGGAAAATCCGGGAAAGAAAAAGAACTTCTTCAAACCGTTCAACTGTGGCGAAGGCAAACCGTGGCAACCCGAGATCCAGTCTTCGGCGCTGAGGTACTCAAGGTTCAACCACAGCGGCCTTGGCGAACGCTGCAGCATCGATTCGGTATAGGGCGTCGGCAGGCGGCAGGCAAAGGCCTCGATGACCACGTCAGGAATATCGCTGTCAGCCCATTCAGCGGGCCATTGGCACACCCTCACGCCCTCTTGCCATTGCTGCCGAGCCTTAAGATCAGCGTCGGGGCACAAGCGAACGAAAGCCGACAGGTCGTCGATCCATAACCGCACGTGCAGACCCTGCTCGGCAACCAGCTGGCGTGCCAGGCGCCAGGTCACGCCGGCATCACCGTAGTTGTCGACTACGCTGCAAAAAATGTCCCACGAGACTTTCATCGTGGCTCCCTGAGGCTGGATGGCAAAAAAGTTGATTGTCGTTCAGAACGCCCCGTTGCCACCAGCCTGATGCCACTGGACAGCACAGTTTTCATGCCCGGCCATCAGGCATGGCACAATCACATCTGTTGCCCTGCAAGGAGTTCAGCCATGTCATCCACTACCCGCCGTCGCGACCTGTACGTGTCGTTGAAATTGATTGTCTGCATTGCGCTGGGTATCTGGCTGGGCGCAATGGCGGTGTTCCTGACCGCTCTGCTGTATTACAAAAGCCTGCCCCCGGCGCAAACCCAGGCGTTGGAAAACGCCGCCGCCCAGCTCACCGCCCCGCCTGCACAAAAAAGTGCCGCGCCGTCCGCCCCGGAGACTGAAATGTTCCGCAAATACGAGCAAAGCCTGCGTGAAAGCGAGGCCCGTCAGGCCCGTGAACAGGCTCAGGAACAACAACAGCGTACCTTCAACCGTTCCAAGTGTGATTTCTGGATTCAGCAAGACCGCACTGCGCCGAGCGAAAAAAGTCGCGCCAGCATCAATCAGTACTGTGGATAAACCATGAACAAGCAGGACGTGCTGCAATCGATCATCGACAAACTGGAAATCGATCTGGACATCGCACAACGGGCGGCACAGACCGCCTACGAAACGGCAACCCACGAAGAGAATATTGCCGAGAACAAATACGACACGCTGGGACTGGAAGCATCGTATCTGGCAGCAGGCCAGGCACGGCGTGTCGAGGAGATTCGCCAGTCGCTGGCGGCGTATCGGAGTTGGTCGCTCAAGCCATTCGATGAATCACGCGGCATTCAGACCGGTGATCTGGTCGCTGTCGAAGCCATGAGCGGTCAGACGCAATACCTGTTTCTCGGCCCTGATGCTGCTGGTCTGAAGGTCAGCGCAGGTGAGCAACTGGTCACAGTCATCACTGCCAGGGCACCGCTGGGGCAAAGCCTGCTGGGCAAATTCGAAGACGATGCCGTACAGATTGTCATCAACGGCAGCGGACAATCCTACGAGATCACACAAACGATGTGACACACCCGGCATCTACAGGGTTGATCGCACCAAGTTTTTGTGGGTAAGGTGAACCGTCGCCATCACCACCGCAACCGGGGCAACATCGAAGCAAACAAGGACTAAAACCCAAGGAGATTTTTCATGACGAACGTCATCGCTTTCCCTGACGCCCATGAACGTGATCGCCTGAAGTCCAGTCAAGATCCGGCGTTGAGATACCTGAACAAGAAAGAGCGGCAGCTGATCGACCAACTGCGTTCGACCAGCCATGCGGGACGCCAGTACGTCTACGACTATGCCAGCATCATGCATTTGTCCAGGCCGTTGTATCCCGAACCTGTGGATTGACCCTGATTGCAGCGCCTGGCCAAAGGCTGCGCTGTTATATCAGCGCAGCTTCCAGTGTTATGTCTGCCGGATTCAGCGTGTCAGCGAAAAGATCAGTGCAGAGATCGCTACCACACCGGCGGCAACCACAAAGTAGTTCGACCATGCACCTGCATATTTACGCATGGCGGGTACTTTGTAGACGGCGTACATCGGCATCAGGAACAGCAGCGCCGAAATCACCGGCCCGCCCAGGGTCTCGATCATGCCCAGAATGCTCGGGTTCAGCGTTGCTACCAGCCAGCACACCACCAGCATGAAGGCTGCTGTCAGACGATCCAGCGCCTTCGGTGCGGGACGACGCCCGGTTTTCAGAACCAGCCCTTTCAGGCCCTCGCTCGCACCGATGTAGTGGCCGAGAAACGACTTGGAAATAGCCACGAACGCAATCAGCGGCGCCACGAAGGCGATGGTCGGGTTGTTGAAGTGGTTGGCCAGGTAGGAGAGGATCGAAATGTTCTGTGCCTTGGCCTCGGCCAATTGGGCTGGCGACAGCGTCAATACGCAACTGAACACGAAGAACAGCACCATCACCACCATCAAGCCGTGGGCGCGGGCCAGTATCTGCGAACTGCGGACCTCGGCGTTTTCGCCGTACTGACGTTTCTGATCAACGGCAAACGCCGAGATGATCGGCGTGTGGTTGAACGAAAATACCATTACCGGAATGGCCAGCCACAGGGTAGGCAGGAACGCTGAAGGCTCGGGAAAGGTGGTCGCGGTACTCAGGATGCCACCGGTCCAGTGCGGAATCAGGAATACCGCCAGAAACAGCAGTGCGACGATGAACGGATAAACCATCAGGCTCATGGCCTTGACGATGATCCGCTCGCCACAACGCACCACGGCCAGCAGGCCCATGATCAGCACGAACGCCAGAGCTGCGCGGGGCGGCGGCGCTATGTGCAACTGATGCTCAAGAAAACTGCCCACGGTATTGGTGAGGGCCACGCTGTAGATCAGCAGGATCGGAAAGATCGCAAAAAAATACAGCAAGGTGATCATCGCGCCGGCGCTTTTGCCGAAGTGCTGCTCGACCACTTCAGTGATATCGGCCCCTTCACGCCCGGACAGTACGAAACGGGTCAGCCCGCGGTGGGCATAGAACGTCATGGGAAACGCCAACAACGCCAGCGCCATCAGTGGCCAGAAACCACCGATGCCTGCATTGATGGGCAGGAACAGCGTACCTGCTCCAATGGCAGTACCGAACAATCCGAGCATCCAGGTGGTGTCATTACGGTTCCAAGAGGCGATGCTCTCGGGAGCTACATCCAGGCGTTCTACGACGCCGTTAGCCTGATCATTCATCCGGTCGACTCTCCGTGGCCGGTTTATCAAAAAGGGCAGCGCGTCGAAAAAGCCGGCAGTTCAGCGCTCCCCTCGAAAACAGCGGGCGAGATTCTCCGGGATTGACGCCAGAAGTCAAAGGCTTGTAGGACAACAATTTCCGGACTGTAGGCAGGCAATCCCGTGCACGCCTTCTGCACAAAGGGCTGGAGAATGATCGACCTCTTGTCGACGACGTCGTGGTTTTACAGGCCAGCGCGCTCATTCAAGCAACGAGGGCCTGCATTCTGCGCGGGAATAGTTTGCGTTTTTCAGCCAGCTTCACTCATTAGCTGGATAAGCAGACAGGCATTCTTTCACTTGATTCCGGCACAAGTTCTCATCACGATTGAAAGCCTGCTGCATCGATTCATCTATCCATGTATAAATGCGGTTACACATTGGCCCATCTCTGGAGACTCAGCGCATGCGTTACGCGCTCGATCATAAGGCCCAAACCCATCAACGTATCGTCAAGGAAGCGTCAATGCGCTTTCGTCGCGACGGCATTGGTGCTACGGGCCTACAACCTTTGATGAAGGCACTGGGCTTGACCCATGGCGGTTTCTACGCGCATTTCAAATCCAAGGATGATCTTGTTGAACAGGCATTGAGTCACGCCCTCGACAATGTAAAGGGAATCACCAGCGACGTTTTCGCCAGACAGGACTCGCTCAGTGAATTCATTGATCTCTACCTCTCTACAGACAGTCGCGATTCGCCAGACGGCGGTTGTCCACTACCAACCATGTGCCTGGAACTGGGTCAGCGCGACCAGCCCAGCGCAACAACGGATAAAATCATTCTTCACTTGCTGGAACTGTTCGATCAGTCTCTGGCGCAAACGGGTACTGAATCCAAGAGCGTGCCGGTACTGTCTACCTTGGTAGGCGGCCTGGTACTTGCCCGTAGTGCTTTTGACGAAAAACTGTCGCAGCGCATTCTGGACACGACTCGGGACTATCTCAAACAGGAGATAAAGAAGAGCGCCAACTGACTTATCGAAAACAGAACTTTATCAAGAACCGTTCTCGATAAAGCGTGTATAAACAGACAGGCCGATCATTGATCGGCCTGTTTTTTAATGGATAGAGCGAGGCTTAATCAATTGCAAGCTTTTCGCGATTCCTCTCCAGAATAGCCTTGCCAATACCCTTTACTTCGATCAATTCATCGATAGAGGTAAACTCGCCATTGGCGTCCCGGTAAGCAACGATGGCATCGGCCTTGTTTTTTCCGATACCCGCCAGTTCCTTCTGAAGCATTTGCGCATCAGCGGTATTGAGATTGACTTTATCGTTACGTTGTTCATGAACGGCAGCGGGCGCTGCGCTTTCCATGGAGTGCTCCATGGTGGCAGGCGACGGTGCCGCAGTGGCGTTGACCGCAACCGAGGCACTGGTGAGCAAGGCAAAGATCAAAGCACTGAAGATACGGGTTCGCATAGATAAGGCTCCATAGCAGTTCGAGGCAGCATTTCACATGCTGTGCCTGAAACTTAGAGCACTGCCGCCGCCGGGAAAAGAAGTCGAGCGTTGCTGTCTATGTCCAGATCAATCAACGTATGTCTGCCGTTGCCGGGCCCTCGGTAATCGTTGATCAAATCACGGTTCGCCGCTGCATTCCTGATACATCCAGTCAACGATTTCACCTTCCGGCGTATACCCGTTTACGGTTTCTCGCAGCAATTGACGCACGCTGTTGTAATCGTCGCGGTCTACCGCATCCAGCAGTTTTACAAGACGGCCCTTCAGGACATCCCACTGCAGGAAATCCTCATTCGCACTCATGATCATCGGGTGCTCGGTGGCAACGACGTTGTCCCCGATCAATAGCTCTTCATAGAGCTTTTCACCGGGACGCAACCCGGTGAACTCGATGGAGATATCGCCCTGTGGGTTTTTTTCGGAGCGAATGGACAGACCCGACAGGTGGATCATTTTCTCGGCCAGTTCGACAATCTTGACCGGCTCGCCCATGTCCAGAACGAACACATCCCCGCCATGCCCCATGGAACCCGCCTGGATGACCAATTGCGCGGCCTCGGGGATGGTCATGAAGTAACGGGTGATCTTGGGATGCGTCACCGTCAACGGTCCGCCTGACTGGATCTGTTTGTGAAACAGCGGAATAACCGAACCGGACGACCCGAGAACATTGCCGAAACGAACCATCGTGAAACGCGTCTTGTTGACCTGATAAACGTTGGCCTTGTCACCAAATATCACCGGCGCAGTCTCGCGGCTCAGCGCCTGCAGTATCAGTTCGGCAAGGCGCTTGGTGCTACCCATCACGTTGGTCGGGCGCACGGCCTTGTCGGTGGAGATCAGAACGAAGTTGGAAACACCCGCCTGCAAGGCCGCCTGTGCGGTATTGAGCGTACCGACGACATTATTGATGACTCCCTCGGCAATATTGTGCTCGACCATGGGGACGTGCTTGTAGGCTGCAGCGTGATAGACCGTGTCGACCTTCCAGGTTTTCATGATCGACAGCAGTTTGGGGTGATTGCGTACCGAACCGAGTATGGGCAGTAACTTGACCGAAAGAGACTCGCGAGCCGCTCGCTGCTCAAGTTCGGTAAGAATGCTGTAGAGGTTGAACTCGCTGTGGTCGAGCAACAGCAACTGGGTGGGCTGCAACAGTAATATCTGTCGGCACAGTTCTGAGCCGATCGAGCCGCCTGCGCCGGTTACCAGCACTGTTTTGCCCTTGATGCAGTGCTCTAGCAGGTTGTCTCGGGCCGGGACCGCATCGCGCCCCAGAAGGTCAGCGATATCGACTTCCTGAAGGTCGTCTACCTTGACCCTCCCGGCGGCAAGGTCCATGAAGCCGGGAACGCTTCGTACGTGCAACGGAAAGCCTTCCAGAAAGCCCAGAATTTCCCGGCGACGCCCGCGCGATGAAGACGGGATCGCCAACAGGATTTCCTGAGCACCGGTGGAATCTATCATTCGCTGTATATTTCGAGGCTTGTAGACCTGCAGGCCGGAAATCACCCGATTGGAAATCGATTCGTCATCATCAATGAACGCCACCGGATGCATCAGGCGTCCCATGCGCAAGGCAGCAACCAACTGGTTTCCTGCCGCGCCCGCGCCGTAAATGGCGACTTTCTGCAGACCATTGTCGCTCTTGGCGAAGGGGACGTGTTGCGCTGCCGCGAACCAGTCGCCGAGAAAATACTGGCGCATGGCCAGACGCAGGCCGCCGATCATCACCATGCTCAGCCACCAGTAGTTGAAGATGACCGAGCGCGGGACCAATTGCTGGTGATTGCTGTAAACGTAGACCATACAACCGAGGATCAACGAAGACATCGTGACGGCCTTGATGATCGCAATCAGGGCGTCGTTGCCGAAATAGCGCATCACCGCTCGGTACATGCCAAAACGAATGAACAATGGAATAGCTGCAAGCGGCGCACTGATGAACAGCCAGGTATGTTTCTCCAGAGGATTGATCAACTCATCAATTCCCAACCGCACGAGAAACGACATCCACAGGGCGAGCCAGACAAGAAGAACGTCAGCAGCTACCTGAATTATTCGCTTTTTGCGGCGTGGTAGGGCCAGCAAACTGGCCCGCAACCTGCTCATCAATTGTTTAATGCTCCGTTATGCTACCGGTTGAAATATCACCTCAAACCGGTATTTGTGAAACAGCCACGGGTCTGAGACAACCAGAAAACCGCTTCGTTACCCGATTTCCGCCTCACCGGCGCGGAACCTGAGCGCCAGTAATACAAGGGGGACGTAAGCAATTACCGTCCATATCAGCCCTTCGCCATCGCCCAACGCTACCCACATCGCTATAGGTAGCAGCCAGACCAGATTGATCAGCCCCACAGTCAGCGTGACCGGCGAATGCCTGCCGTAATGACGTGACGCGAACTGATACGCATGGCTGCGATGGGCCTCGTAGAGCTTTTCTCTGCGCAACAGACGCCGGACAAGCGTTACCGTGGCGTCGACAATAAACACACCCAGCACAATCAGCCAGGACCAGAGTAACTGAGGCGAGGCCCAGGAACCCTGAATGGATAGCACACCGAGCACTATTCCGAGAAATCCGCTGCCTGCATCGCCCATGAATATCTTCGCTGGCGGAAAGTTCCAGTAGAGGAAACCGGCAACGGCGGCGGCAAGCAGAAGCACCTCCCACGACAGCCCGACATAATCACCCAGCGCATAAATGATGCTCATGCCCAGACACACCGTAACTGCCTCGATACCGGCGATACCGTCGATGCCGTCCATGAAGTTATAAAGATTCAACATCCATACCAGGTAGAACGCTGCGAGTACCTGGCCGACAGCACCGGGAGTGAATGTCCACCCCAGGATGTCAACCGGAGCGAGCCCGTCGAGCCAGAACAAGGCCCAGGCAGCGGCAAGAAAATGTCCCAGCAGGCGCCATCGTGCAGCGATGTGCCCATGATCGTCCATGAAACCGATCACGGCGACCAGTCCTCCCGAGCCAACAACTGCGAAAAAAACCGATGCAGACAGATGCCCTACCCAGGCCAGAATTGCCATCGCCATGACAAAGGCAACGACGATGGAAACGCCACCGCCCCTGGGTGTAGGTATGGAATGTGAGCTGCGGGCATTTGGAATATCGATCAAACTTCTGGCGAGGGCATACTTGCGTAGCAACGCCGTCAGAAGCAGAGACACAAAGGCAATAGCAATTACTGACAGCCACTCAATCATGCTTGTCGTGTTCCAGATAATATCGAGCAGTATCCTGCATGGCGTGTTCAATACTCACAGGTGGATGCCAGTCCAGCATCGTACAGGTTTTACTGATGTCGACCTGCAGCGAGCTGCATAACCGTTGGGAGAAGGCTTTCTTGCCAAGTAATGCTGCAGCGCTTTTCAGCAGCCCTGCAGGCACCGGCAGCAAGCGGGCCGGTTTTCCGAGGGCCTTGCCCATTTCACGCAGAAGCCGGGCGGTGGACAGATCGTCCCCATCACTGACCAGAAATGTCTGGTCAGCGGCAGCAGGATGATCGACACAGATCATGACCAGATCAGCCAGATTATCCACCGCCACCAGGCTTCGAAGATTATTGATGGACCCAAGCGGAAGCGGCAGCCCCTTGTCGAGCCAGCGCATCATGCTCTTGAAGTTAGCCTTGACCCCTGGGCCGTAGACCAGAACCGGACGAATGATCACAACTTCCATACCGGTTCGGGCAGACAGCTCGCGTAGCCCCTCCTCGGCTTTCTGCTTGGAAACGCCATAAGCATCCAGCGGGTTACATGGATCGTCGGCTCTGAACGGCGAACCAGGATGGGTAAACTCACCGTTGGCCTTGATGGAGCTGAGGAAGATGAAGCGCCTGACTCCCGCAGCTGCGGCTTGCTCGGCAAGATTCAGCGTCGCAGTGACATTGGCGCGAAAGTATTCCTGATCCGGTTCGTCAGCGGTCTCATTGAGTACATGGACCCGGGCAGCACAATGAATAACCACATGCGCCCCGGTTACAAGATCAGACCAGTGGTTATCCGGGGCCAGCGACTGTGCGCTGACAACCTTGATGCGTTCTGAAGAGCAGGTATAGGCACCCCGCACCGCAACCCGAACAGAATGACCGGTGCGCTCGATCAATCGGCGCACAACAGCACTGCCCACGAAACCTGTCGCACCTGTTATTGCAACCAATGCAACATCACCGCTCATGCAAGAACGCCCTTCAAAATTGGCCAAATATTCCGTATGTGACGCTTTTTGACAACTGAAATATCTTCAATCCATTTTATAACTTTCCCGTCGGCGTAAAAAACCCTTTTTCGGCAGTGCACCTGAATCAACTGTATAAATACCTGCATCAGTGACCCTCCGGCCTCCAGTATGGGACGCAGGTGATTTACATTAACCAGGGCCAGGTGCACACCTTGAAAATTCAATTACGCCTTCAACCGATAACTAGCGCGCTCGCCTATCAAGGAATAAGCAGCTCTACAGTTCTTTTTTCAAGCGCGTATTTACGACCCAGAATATTCCCCAGCACCTTTTTCGCAGTTGCCTCGCCGTGCACCAGTCGAATCTGCACAGGCCACTCTTTCATGCCCGTGACGAAACCGACAAGTTCGGCCTGATCCGCATGGGCGGAGTAGCCTTTGGCCGTATGAACCCCTGCATGGATATCAAAGCGTTCACGATCCAGTTCGACATAGCCACCCGAAGGACCGTGCAACTGAATGGCTGCACCGGGTGTGCCCTTGCCCTGATAACCGACAAACACCACGTTATGCCTGGCGTCGCCCAGCATGGCTTTCAGGTAATTGACAATTCTGCCTCCGGCGCACATGCCGTTGCCGGCAATCACGATGGCCGGACGCGCAGTGCTGGTCAGGTAGTTGACGGTACGCAGGTGCTCCTCATGCGTATCGACGGTGATCAGTTGCTCGAAGCCCAGCGGCTTTCTGCCGACATCGAGTCTTAGCCGGGCATCCTCATCCCAATAGTCTTCGAATGCCTGATAGACCTTCGTGAAGCGGCTCGCCAGAGGCGAGTCAAGAATGATCGGCAACCTTGACCAATCGGCAGGCGGTATTTCACCTCCAGACGGGAGCACACTGTTTTCCGCAGAATGATTCAACGGCATTTTGCGCCGCAGAATGTCCTCCAGCTCGTAGAGCAATTCCTGAGTACGGCCGATGCTGAACGCCGGTATCAGAACGGTGCCGTTATCTTCGAGTGCCTTGTCTATGATCTGCTCAAGTGCCTGTTGGCGAATGCTGCGATCCTCGTGAAGACGATCACCGTAAGTGCTTTCCAGAATCAGAACATCCGCGCGTTCCGGGGGCTTGGGGGCTGGCAGAAACGGCGTATGACTTGCTCCCAGATCACCGGAGAACACTACACGCAGGGAACGCTCTTGCGCAGGGTATTGCAGATCGCACTCGATATAGGCAGAACCGAGTATATGTCCAGCACGCTGCAGACGAACCCGGCAGTGCAATGTTTCGTGATTGACCAGACTGAACCAGTTATCGAACGGCAGCGCGATGATTCTCTTGTTGATGAGCTCCAGGTAACGCTGTATTTGTTCGGGGTCATGCGCAAATTCGATCTTCAGAATATCTTCCATGACCAGTGGCAGCAGATGGGCGCTGGGCTCGCTGCACAGTATGGGTCCCTTGTAGCCAGAAGCCAGCAACTCGGGGATACGCCCGACATGGTCATTGTGCACATGGGTGACCAACAGCGCTCTGATGGTCTCGGGATCGAACCCGAACGAGGCGGCACGCTCACCGCGCTCCTGCACCGAGCCGCAGTCGATCAACAGGTTACTCGAGGCATCCATGCACAGCTGATGGCATGAGCCCGTTACCGTATCGACAGCACCGTGATGAATGATTTCCGGATAAGACATGCAGTTACCTTTTCTTGCCAGCCTATACTTGATGTTTGCAACATCCGGCATCGGATCTGAACAGTAAGTTTCGGCGCATTCTGCACGTGAAAGGCTTATTTTCAAGACTTGACACAAAGCGGTCAGGACAGCAGCAATCGACGCTGCTAAAGAAGATAACCGGCTACCCCTTTAGAATGGGCACCTGAATTAAAAAAGAGATTAATCCTACACACTGAAGTAACTACTCTTCGTACAACAGAAGAATAAACTGACAGAATTATAAGTCCGATTTTTTGAAGAATACCGACGATAAGCGTGAATTACACGCCAGCCTAGAAACGCCGCATGCCATTCGATGGGCTACAAAGGCGTGGAGAATGCGCATATTACGTCGCCAGAAATGCCTGCGGCGACGCGTGATCAGCGCTGCTCAGACGGATCGAGAGGAAGGCGTACGTTTTTTGCGAAGACTGGATATCCATGTCAGCACCGGACCGATAACCATGCCCAGCAGCAGAGCGAGGACAACAGGCAATGCCAACGGAAGCTGAGGCGCTGACCAGCCGAAAAAAGTTACCGCGACAGATTGCCGGTTTTCAAGCACGAACACGGTTGTTGCCAAAACAGCAAGCAACACGGCGACGATCAAAATGACTCGTTTGAAGATACGCATCTGGTGATCCTGTGGTAAATGGCTTCAAAAGCCCTCTTCTTCATCCTCATTGACCCGATCCCGCAGCTCTTTGCCCGGTTTGAAATGCGGGACAAACTTGCCGTCGAGACTGACCGACTGGCCGGTCTTCGGGTTGCGCCCTACTCGCGGTGCACGGTAGTGCAGCGAAAAGCTGCCAAAACCCCGAATTTCGATTCGGTCACCGGTCGCCAGGCACTGGGACATTTGTTCAAGCATGGTCTTGATGGCCAGCTCGACATCCTTGGATGAGAGCAGCCCTTGATGGGTGACAATTCGTTCGATCAACTCCGACTTCGTCATATTTTTCCCTTCTTTTTCAAGCAGCTAGATCAGCGCTTGGAAGGTTTTAGCATGACCGGATGAATTTGAACAGCCCATCTATTGACTTATGTTCAACACTGTCTACCAGGCATGAAAAGATTACACCCACATTACAGGCGAGACCTATCGGAAGGGAGCTGAAGCATTCGAAGAATAGAGACGGCCTGAGAGGCCACTGAGGACATTTGGCAGCTTGGGCAGTGCCTGTGCCGACGTCCCTGAAACAAGAGCCTGTAAAGCCTGAACAGCAGAAAAAAAAAGGACGACCGAAGTCGTCCTTTTTTGTGGTCAAGCAGAACTTAGTTCTGTTTTTCCATTTGCGCGCGCAGCAGGTCACCAATGGTGGTAGGACCAGTGCTTTCAGCGACTTCAGGCTTGCTACGCAGGCTCTGAATGGCTTCTTTCTCGTCTTCAACATCTTTCGACTTGATGGACAAGCTGATTACGCGGCTCTTGCGGTCAACGCTGATGATCTTGGCTTCGATCTCTTCGCCTTCTTTCAGAACGTTACGCGCGTCTTCAACGCGGTCACGGCTGATTTCGGAGGCTTTGAGGGTCGCTTCGATGTCGTCGGCCAGGGTGATGATGGCGCCTTTGGCGTCAACTTCTTTAACGATACCGCGAACGATAGCGCCCTTGTCATTGACAGTGACGTACTCGGAGAACGGATCGCTTTCCAGCTGCTTGATACCCAGCGAGATGCGCTCACGCTCAGGATCAACAGACAGGATCACTGTGTCGAGCTCGTCGCCCTTCTTGAAGCGACGTACGGCTTCTTCGCCCACTTCGTTCCAGGAGATGTCGGACAGGTGTACCAGGCCGTCGATGCCGCCGTCCAGACCAATGAAGATACCGAAATCGGTGATCGACTTGATGGTGCCGGAGATTTTATCGCCCTTGTTGAACTGGCCAGAGAAATCTTCCCATGGGTTGGATTTGCACTGTTTGATGCCGAGGGAGATACGACGACGCTCTTCGTCGATGTCCAGAACCATGACTTCCACTTCGTCGCCAACCTGAACGACTTTCGAAGGGTGGATGTTCTTGTTGGTCCAGTCCATTTCGGAAACGTGTACCAGGCCTTCCACGCCTTCTTCCAGCTCTGCGAAGCAGCCGTAGTCGGTCAGGTTGGTAACACGCGCGGTAACGCGGGTGCTTTCCGGGTAGCGAGCCTTGATAGCAACCCATGGATCTTCACCCAGTTGCTTCAGACCCAGGGAAACACGATTGCGCTCGCGATCGTACTTCAGGACCTTTACATCGATCTCATCGCCAACGTTGACGATTTCCGATGGATGCTTGATGCGCTTCCAGGCCATGTCGGTGATGTGCAGCAGGCCATCGACGCCACCCAGATCGACGAATGCGCCGTAATCGGTGAGGTTCTTGACGATACCCTTGACCTGTTGACCTTCTTGCAGGGACTCGAGCAGAGCTTCGCGCTCGGCACTGTTCTCGGCTTCCAGGACACTGCGACGGGAAACGACAACGTTGTTGCGCTTCTGGTCCAGCTTGATGACCTTGAACTCGAGCTCTTTGCCTTCCAGGTGAGTCGTGTCACGCACAGGGCGGACGTCAACCAGAGAACCAGGCAGGAACGCACGGATGCCGTTAACGTCGACAGTGAAGCCGCCTTTAACCTTACCGTTGATAACGCCCTTGACCACTTCTTCAGCTGCGAAAGCCGCTTCCAGAACGATCCAGCACTCGGCACGCTTGGCTTTTTCGCGGGACAGCTTGGTTTCGCCAAAGCCATCTTCGACCGCGTCCAGCGCAACGTGAACTTCATCGCCGATCTTGATGGTCAGCTCGCCAGCGTCGTTGTGGAACTGTTCCAGCGGGATGAGGCCTTCAGATTTCAGACCGGCGTGAACCGTAACCCAACCTGCCTGGTAGTCGATATCCACGATGATAGCGGTGATGATCGAACCAGCCTGAAGGTTGAGGGTCTTTAGGCTTTCTTCAAAAAGTTCTGCAAAGCTTTCGCTCATTTTAATTCCTGTTGATCAAGGGCGAAGAATACGCCCATCTGCCACGCTCCAGACAACGTGGGTTTCGTTCAAATAAAAGAAAGCCTGCGGGACTATGACTGGTCTCCCACACGCTTCTTCGTCATCCGGCGATACCGCGAAGCGCGATTTCGCTCAGAATGCGTTCCAGCACCTGCTCGATGGACAATTCAGTGGAATCCAGCTGTATGGCGTCGTGCGCCGGCTTCAGCGGTGCTACCGCTCGCTGGGTGTCACGCTCGTCGCGTGCACATATCTCATCTAGCAGACTCGACAGACTAACATCATCGCCCTTGGCCTTCAACTGCAAGTAACGCCTGCGCGCACGTTCCTCGGCACTGGCAGTGAGGAATATCTTCAGTGGCGCATCCGGGAACACCACGGTGCCCATGTCGCGACCATCCGCAACAAGGCCCGGCTCCTCTTGAAAAGCGCGCTGGCGCAACAACAAGGCGTCGCGCACCGCCGGCAGCGAAGCCACCTGCGACGCGCCGCTGCCTACCTGCTCGTTGCGAATGGCGTGGGTGACATCCTCGCCTTCCAGAATGATGCGCTGCCCCTGCCCTGCCGCAGTCGCTTCGAACTGCACATCCAGATGAGCGGCCAGAAGCTTGAGCGCTTCCTCATTGGTCAGGTCGACGCCATGATTGCGCGCGGCAAAAGCCAGCAGGCGATACAACGCACCGGAATCAAGCAGGCACCAGCCGAGTTTTCTGGCCAGCAATCCGGCTACAGTGCCCTTTCCGGAACCGCTGGGTCCGTCGATGGTGATAACGGGAGCTTTGATTTTCACTTTTTGTCCTCTTGCGCTACACGCATGCCAACTTGAGCGCACAGCGCCAGAAAATGGGGAAACGATGCGGCGGCATCCGCGCACGCTTGAATACGGATGGGCGCCGAAGCCCTCAACGATGCAACGCGAAACGCCATGACGATACGCTGATCGCTGCGAGCATCAACCTCGCCGCCACCTGGCACACCGCCTTCGATAATAATGCCATCCAGCACAGGCTCGGCCTCGATACCCAGAGCCAGCAGACCATCGGCCATCAGCCTGACGCACTCTGACTCGTCGGCTTGCAGCGCCTGTGCGCCGCGCAGAATGGTACGCCCTTCTGCACACGCTGCGGCAACAAGCAGCACCGGAAATGTATTGATCGCCAACGGCACCAGCGCTTCAGGAATATCAGCCCCTTTCAGCCGGGCGGAGCGGACATGCAGGTCCGCGACCGTTCCGCTCGCCAGTTTGCGGACATTTTGCAGCACGATGTCGCCGCCCATCAGGCGCAGGATATCGATCGCCCCCGCACAAGGGGAACTGACCGGAACGTCCTCGAGCAGCAAGTCGCACCCTTCGCTGATCGACGTCGCCACCATGAACAGCACCGCAGACATGACATCGACCGGCCCTTTGATGTGGTGGCTCACACTATCCGCAGGCCCGCCGCGAACCTCACGATGGTCGCCAGACGCTGTATCGACCCGGGCACGACTGGCCAGAATTCTGCCGAAGTGCTCCCTGGCTGCGCGAGCGCGGGTGAACACGTCCATCAGTTGTGCGCCGTCGCCTGCATCTACCGCGTCGCGCAAGGCGTCGAGATCCGTACGAAAGCTGTCCAGCGTGCGCAGTACTGCTTGCCGATTGGCCATGAAGATGTCGTGCCACATGGTCGGATCGCTGCCTGCGATACGCGTGAAATCACGGAAGCCGCCAGCGGCATACCTGAATATGTCGAGGTTTTCATTACGCTTGGCCAGTGAGTCGACCAGACCGAATGCCAGCAAATGTGGCAGATGGCTGGTTGCAGCCAACACCTCATCGTGACGTTCGACCTGCATGTGCTCGACATCGGCGCCCAAGGCAGACCACAGCCGGTCAACAATCTTCACCGCTTGAGGATCAGTCTCAGCCAGCGGGGTCAGAATAACCTTATGACGCCTGAACAGCGCCGCATTGGACGCTTCAACGCCGCTCTGCTCGGACCCGGCAATCGGATGTCCGGGCACAAAACGTGACGGCATATGGCCGAACGCCTGGCGCGCAGCGCTGACCACATTGCCTTTGGCGCTGCCGACATCGGTGAGAATTGCGTCACCCAGATCCAGCGGTGCAAGCAGCGCCAGGAGCTTTTCCATAGCCAGAATCGGCACCGCCAGCTGAATCACGTCGGCGCCACGACAGGCCACGGCAAGATCAGCTTCACAGCGATCCACCACGCCCAGTTCGACTGCCAGCTTTCGCGACTGCGGATCAAGATCGACGCCGACGACTTCGCGGCACAGGCCGCTTTCGCGCACGCCCTTGGCAAAGGAGCCGCCGATCAGCCCAAGCCCAACGACCACCAGACGACCGATCAACGGCCGGGCCGGGTGTTCCGAAATTACATCAACCACGCGAACACACCTGACAGCCCGACAAGACAACAAACAAACGGATCATGTACAACGCCCTCAAAGAACCGCTTTCGGGTAGGAACCCAGCACCTTCAAGGCAACGGCTTCACTGCTGATTTTTTCCAGCACGGCCTTGACCAGCGGGTCCTGGTGATGGCCGACGAAGTCGATGAAAAACACGTAGGTCCACTTGCCACTGCGCGACGGGCGGGTTTCGATGCGTGTCAGGTCCAGACCACTCTCGTGAAACGGCACCAGCAGCTCGTGCAGCGCACCCGGCTTGTTGCTCATCGACACAATGATCGAGGTCTTGTCATCGCCGGTCGGCGGTACTTCCTGATTGCCGATGATGAGGAAGCGCGTGGAGTTGTCCGGGCGATCTTCGATCTTTTCTGCAAGACGCGTCAGACCATACAGACCTGCTGCCATATCGCCAGCGATGGCCGCCGAGTTCCACTCGCCCTTGACCCGCTTGGCGGCTTCGGCGTTGCTGGCAACGGCGACGCGCTCGACATTCGGATAATGGGCATCCAGCCATTTGCGGCACTGGGCCAGCGACTGAGCGTGGGAATAGATGCGCGTGATGCTTTGCGTCTTGGTGCTTTCGCCCACCAGCAAATGGTGGTGGATACGCAACTCGACTTCGCCACAGATGACCATGTCGTGTTCAAGAAAGCTGTCGAGCGTGTGGTTGACCGCGCCTTCAGTAGAGTTTTCCACCGGGACCACGCCAAAATTCACGGCGCCGGCAACCACTTCACGAAACACTTCGTCAATCGCAGCCATCGGCAGACTGATGACTGCATGCCCGAAGTGCTTCATCGCGGCGGCCTGGGTAAACGTACCCTCAGGGCCGAGATAGGCGACCTTGAGCGGCTGTTCAAGCGCGAGGCAGGAAGACATGATTTCGCGGAACAGACGCGCCATTTCTTCATTGCTCAACGGCCCGCGATTACGTTCCATGACTCGCCGAAGCACTGCAGCTTCGCGCTCCGGACGATAGAACACAGGCACTTCGCCTTCAGCCAGCGAGGACATCTTGACCCTGGCCACTTCCTGGGCACAGCGGGCACGCTCGCTGATCAGTTCCAGAACTTTCTCATCGAGGCTGTCGATACGGACGCGAAGCGCCTTGAGTTCTTGCTCGGACATCAGCTGTGCTCCTTCTCGAAATCTTTCATGTAGGCCACCAGCGCGTTGACCGCGTTGATATCGACCGCGTTGTAGATGGACGCACGCATGCCGCCCACCGAGCGATGGCCTTTGAGGTTGAGCAGGCCGTTTGCATCGGCACCGGCCAGGAAAGGCTTGTCGAGGCGATCGTCAGCCAGACGGAACGGCACGTTCATCCACGAGCGATCAGGCTTGTTGATCGGGTTGCTGTACAGCTCGCTGGCGTCGATGAAGTCATACAGCGTGCGCTGCTTGATATCGTTGCGCTTGCCGATTGCCTCGACACCGCCCTGCTCCTTCAGCCATTCGAAGACCAGCCCCGACAGGTACCAGGCGAGAGTCGGCGGCGTGTTGTACATCGAGCCGTTGTCGGCGGCGACCTTGTAGTCGAGCATGGTCGGGCACAGCGAGCGTGCGCGACCCAGCAGGTCTTCGCGAATGATCACCACCACAACGCCGCTCGGGCCAATGTTCTTCTGGGCACCGGCGTAGATCATGCCGAAACGCGAGATATCCACCGGGCGCGAGAGGATGTCCGAAGACATGTCGGCAACTAGCGGCACGTCGCCAGTTTCGGGAATCCAGTTGAATTCCAGACCACCAATGGTTTCGTTTGGCGCGTAGTGAACGTAGGCAGCATCCTTGGACAGCTTCCACTCGTTCTGACCGGGAATGGCAAAGTAGTCGTAAGGTTTCGCACTGGCGGCGACGTTGACCGTGCCATAGCGCGATGCCTCGTCGATAGCCTTCTGCGACCAGATGCCGGTATCGATGTAATCGGCCTTGCCGTTTTCCGGCAGCAGGTTCAGCGCAATCTGCGCGAACTGCTGGCTCGCGCCGCCTTGCAGAAACAGCACTTTGTAATTGGAGGGGATGGACAGCAGATCGCGCAGATCCTGCTCGGCCTTGGTGGCAATGGAGACGAACTCGTCACTGCGGTGGCTCATCTCCATGACGGAAAGGCCTTTGCCGTGCCAGTCGAGGAGTTCCGCCTGGGCACGCAGCAGAACAGCTTCAGGAAGCGCAGCAGGACCTGCGCAGAAGTTAAAGGCTCGCTTGCTCATATCCACTCTCGTCAAATACGTTGGGTCTGTACGCGCTTGTTTCTGGTTGCTTGCCACGAGCAGACAGACGCCGCAGCGACTGGCAGCTCCTTGCTGAAATTCTGATCCGGCTGCAGGGCTGGCCGAATGCCGCAAGGGCTGGACTTGCCTGAAATGCAGATGCACTCACAGACGAGCCAGCCCTTACCTGATTTACGTTACAGCTCAGTTCTGCGGTTCGTCTTCGTCTGGCGCAGCGTCCGCTTGCAGGCCTTCACCGGCATCGTCCACTTCAGCTTCAGCGGCATCGACGATCACGCCGTCGATAACCTCTTCGCCTTCAAGCTCTTCGCCTTCGACTTCCGACGGCTCCTGAACACGCTCCAGACCGACCAGTTTCTCGTCGCTGGCCAGCTTGATCAGGGTCACGCCCTGAGTGTTACGGCCCAGGCTGGACACTTCGCCGACCCGGGTACGCACCAGCGTGCCCTGATCGGAGATCAGCATGATTTCTTCGCCATCAAGCACCTGAACCGCGCCGACCAGACGACCGTTACGCTCGTTGCTGACCATGGCGATGACGCCCTGACCACCACGCTTGTACTCAGGGAACTCGGAAATGGCCGTACGCTTGCCGTAACCGCGCTCGGAAGCGGTGAGGATCTGGCTGCCTTCTTCCGGGATCAGCATCGAAATGAGCTTTTGCCCTTCTGGCAGACGCATGCCACGCACGCCGCGAGCGGTACGCCCCATGGCGCGCACATCAGATTCCTTGAAGCGGGTCACTTTGCCGCCATCGGAGAACAGCATGATTTCCTGTTCGCCATCGGTAATGGCGGCGGAGATCAGGATGTCGCCCTCGTCCAGCTCAAGGGCGATGAGGCCCGAGCTGCGTTGACGGCTGAACGCAACCAGCGGGGTCTTCTTGACGGTACCGTTGGCGGTGGACATGAAAATGAACGGAGCCTTCTTCTTGTCGGCGGCCTTGATACGGGCCTTGCGCTCCTCTTCGGTCTCGCTGCTGTTTTCCGCGTCGTCCAGCTCGCCTTCAAGGGCTTCGCCCTCTTCGTCGGCACGCTTGCGCATGGCTTCGAGGTCGACCGGCAGCATGGTGGTGATGTATTCGCCGTCGCTCAACGGCAAAAGGTTGACCAACGGACGACCACGAGCAGCGCGGGACGCTTCCGGGATCTCGTAGGTCTTGAGCCAGTACACCTTGCCCTTGCTGGAGAACATCAGCAGCGTGGTGTGGCTGTTGGCGACCAGCAGGTGAGCAATGTAGTCCTCATCCTTGATGCCGGTGGCCGACTTGCCCTTGCCGCCACGACGCTGAGCCTGATAGACAGCCAATGGCTGGGTCTTGGCATAGCCGCCATGGGAGATGGTGACCACGCGCTCTTCTTCGGTGATCAGGTCACCCAGGGTCAGGTCCAGGCGTGCATCGAGAATTTCGGTACGACGGGCATCGCCGTACTCGGAGCGGATCACTTCCAGCTCTTCGCGGATCACCTCCATCAGGCGCGTTGCGCTGTTGAGGATGCGGATCAGCTCGCCGATCTGGTTGAGGATTTCCTGATACTCGCCCAGCAGCTTCTCGTGCTCCAGACCGGTCAGGCGATGCAGACGCAGTTCCAGAATGGCCTGAGCCTGTTCCGGCGACAGGAAATACTTGCCTTCACGCAGACCGTATTGCGGGTCGAGGTTCTCGGGGCGGCACGAATCGGCACCGGCACGCTCGACCATTTCGACCACTGCGCTCGATTCCCAAGGCGTCTTGATCAGCGCTTCCTTGGCTTCTGCAGGTGTCGGAGAAGCCTTGATGAGGGCGATGACCGGGTCGATGTTGGACAGCGCAACAGCCTGGCCTTCAAGGATATGGCCACGCTCGCGCGCCTTGCGCAGTTCGAATACGGTACGACGGGTAACCACTTCGCGACGGTGACGAACAAAGGCTTCCAGCAGGTCCTTGAGGTTCAGGATGCGTGGACGGCCGTCAATCAGGGCAACGATGTTGATGCCGAAAACGCTTTGCAGCTGGGTCTGGGCATAAAGGTTGTTGAGAACAACCTCCGGCACTTCGCCACGACGCAGCTCGATAACCACGCGCATACCGTCCTTGTCGGACTCGTCGCGCAGTTCGGTGATGCCTTCGAGTTTCTTTTCCTTGACCAGCTCGGCGATCTTCTCGATCAGACGTGCCTTGTTCAGCTGGTAAGGCAGCTCGGTGATGACGATCTGCTGACGACCGCCAACCTTGTCGATGTCTTCGACGATGGAGCGGGCACGCATGTAAATGCGTCCACGGCCCGTACGATAGGCTTCGATGATACCCGCACGGCCGTTGATGATCGCCGCTGTCGGGAAATCCGGGCCGGGGATGTACTGCATCAGTTCGTCGATCGTCAACTCGGGGTTGTCGATCAGTGCCAGACAACCGTCGATGACTTCACCGAGGTTGTGCGGCGGAATGTTGGTTGCCATGCCCACAGCAATACCGCTGGAGCCGTTGACGAGCAGGTTGGGAATACGGGTCGGCATGACCGCGGGGATCATTTCGGTGCCGTCGTAGTTCGGCACCCAGTCCACGGTTTCCTTGTGCAGGTCGGCCAGCAGCTCGTGCGCCAGCTTGGTCATGCGCACTTCGGTGTATCGCATGGCCGCCGCGTTGTCGCCGTCGACCGAACCGAAGTTGCCCTGACCGTCTACCAGCAGATAGCGCAGCGAGAATGGCTGAGCCATACGAACGATGGTGTCGTACACGGCTGTATCGCCGTGCGGGTGATACTTACCGATCACGTCACCAACCACACGGGCGGATTTCTTGTACGGCTTGTTCCAGTCGTTACCCAGCTCGCTCATTGCGAACAACACGCGCCGGTGCACGGGCTTCAAGCCGTCGCGTGCATCGGGCAGTGCCCGACCGACGATTACGCTCATCGCGTAGTCGAGGTAGGACTGCTTCAGCTCGTCTTCGATATTGACCGGGAGGATTTCTTTGGCCAGTTCGCCCATGAGAAGCCTGATTCCTTTTTCTGGTGAAACCTCGCAAACCCATTCGGGGTATACGAAGCTCGCCGCTGCCAGCATGTGCAGGGCAGCGACTTACGACAAATCAACGAGTTATGCCATGAATCTACGCAGCGTGGGCGACTACAATCAGTGTCCCCGATAACCGCCGGATATTACCACAATCGCCGAGGCGCTCACATCCTTTGCAGGCGCTGAAAACGAGCCACCGGCGTGCAAGGCGCCTGAGAAACGCTTACAGGCCCGCCCAGCCGCATTGCACAGCGGCAACGGCTCGAGCCTGTCCGCATCAGTGAAGGTGTTTACGGCTCATCAATTGCGCCATGCGCGCGGTATCGGGACGCTCGACAATGCCCTTCTCGGTCACAATGGCATCGATCAGATCTGCCGGCGTCACATCGAACACCGGGTTGAAGGCCTCGACATCCGCACCGACCCGCTGACCGCCCACTTCAAGCAGCTCACGACCGTCGCGTTCTTCAATGATGATGTCGTCGCCGCTGGCCATCTCCATATCGATGGTCGAACTCGGCGCCACCACCATGAATCGCACCCCGTGGTGCATCGCGGCTACGGCAAGCTGATAGGTGCCGATCTTGTTCGCCACGTCGCCATTGGCGGTGATGCGGTCAGCTCCGACGATGACCCAGGTAATGCCCTTGGTACGCATCAGGTGCGCAGCGGCAGAGTCTGCATTCAAGGTGACCGGAATGCCTTCGTTGGCCAGCTCCCAGGCGGTAAGCCTCGACCCCTGTAGCCAGGGCCGGGTTTCATCGGCATAGACCCGCTCGATCATGCCTTCCAGGTGCGCCGCGCGGATCACGCCCAGCGCAGTCCCGAAACCACCGGTGGCCAGCGCTCCGGTATTGCAGTGGGTGAGCACCGTCTGCAGATTGCCCTGATGCCTGCGGATCAGGTCGGCACCCAGTTGCGCCATGGTCAGGTTGGCCTCGCGATCACTCAGGTGAATCGCCACGGCTTCTGCCTCAAGGGCCACGAGCGGATCGTCGCCGTCCTTCACACGCATCAGACGATCACGCATCCGGTTCAATGCCCAGAACAGATTCACGGCAGTCGGGCGTGAATCTGCCAGCAACTGCATGTCTTCTTCCAGCGCCGGATACCAGTCTTCGCCTTCGGCAATACGCGCACGTGCGCCCAGCACCGCGCCGTAGGCGGCACTGATACCGATAGCCGGTGCCCCGCGCACGACCATCGTGCGAATCGCCTCGGCGACGCCCTCGGCGGTGGTATAGCGGTGCCAGATTTCCTCGAACGGCAGTACCCGCTGGTCCAGCAGGTACAGAGCGTCGTCTCGCCAATCGATGGCCTTAACTTTCTCTGCAGCCAACAGTCGATCGCGCATCGCCAACTCCATCTTGAACATCCGAAACCCAGCATCAAAAGCCGCTGATTATAGCGAGCCGCCTGCGAAGACGCTCGGGTATACTTCGCCATCAACGTAATAAACGATGGAAACCTTCTCATGCCGAACGCTACAGCACCGCTCGACCTTTTGCTCCTGCCCGCCTGGCTGGTGCCGGTCGAGCCCGCAGGCGTGGTGCTCAAGGACCACGGCATCGGCGTGCGCGACGGCTGTATCGTCTATATAGGCCCACGGGCCGAGGCATTGAGGCAGAGTGCAGTGCAGGTGCAGGAGCTTCCCGGCATGCTGCTCAGCCCCGGCCTGATCAACGCCCACGGTCATGCAGCCATGACGCTGTTTCGCGGACTGGCCGATGACCTGCCATTGATGACCTGGCTGCAGGACCATATCTGGCCTGCCGAAGGCAAATGGGTCAACGAAGACTTCGTCCACGATGGCACCGATCTGGCCATCGCCGAGCAGCTCAAGGGCGGCATCACCTGCTTCTCCGACATGTATTTCTACCCCAAGGTGGCTGCCGAGCGCGTCCACGCCAGCGGCATGCGCGCGCAGATCACCGTTCCGGTGCTGGACTTCCCGATTCCGGGGACTCATACCACGGATGAAGCACTGCACAACGGTATCGAGCTGTTCAACGACCTAGCTCATCATCCACGTATCAAGATTGCCTTTGGCCCGCACGCGCCTTATACCGTAGGTGATGAAAACCTCGAAAAGGTCCGGGTTATCGCCGATGAACTGGACGCCATGATTCAGATGCATGTCCACGAGACCGCATTCGAAGTCGATCAGGCTGTCGAACAGCGCCAGGAGCGCCCTCTCGCCCGCTTGAATCGCCTGGGCATGCTCGGCCCGCGCTTCCAGGCCGTGCACATGACGCAGATCAACGATGATGATCTGGCGTTGCTGGTGGAAAGCAATACCAACGTCATTCATTGCCCCGAATCCAACCTCAAGCTGGCCAGCGGTTTCTGCCCGGTCGAGCGATTGTGGCAGGCAGGTGTGAACGTTGCAGTGGGTACCGATGGCGCGGCCAGCAATAATGATCTGGACCTGCTCGGAGAAACCCGCACCGCGGCCTTGCTGGCCAAGGCTGTCGCTGGCTCGGCCACGGCGCTGGATGCCCACCGCGCGCTACGCATGGCGACCCTCAACGGCGCCCGCGCACTGGGCATTCAGGCTGAGACCGGCTCGCTGGAGATTGGCAAGGCTGCGGACATGGTCGCTTTCGACCTGTCGGGCCTTGCCCAACAACCGATCTACGACCCGGTATCGCAGCTTATATATGCCTCTGGCCGCGACTGCGTCAGCCATGTCTGGGTGGCAGGCAAGCAATTGCTCGACAATCGCCGGCTGACCCGTATGGATGAACAGGCACTGCGCGACACCGCGATTGCCTGGGGCCAGCGTATTTCCGGCAAAGCCGAATAATTCGATTCGGACCGAACACATGCCAGTCAGGCTTATCTATAAGCCTGACTGATGAAAAAGAATTTTGAGTTCAAGAGGGACACCCATGAGCAACGTCGACCGCGCAGAAATCGCCAAATTCGAGGCCTTGGCCCATCGCTGGTGGGACCGCGAAAGCGAATTCAAGCCGCTGCATGACATCAACCCGCTGCGCGTCAACTGGATCGACGAGCGTGTCGGTCTGGCAGGCAAGAAAGTACTGGACGTCGGCTGCGGCGGCGGCATTCTGAGTGAGGCGATGGCCCTGCGCGGCGCAACGGTGACCGGCATCGACATGGGCGAAGCGCCGCTGGCCGTTGCACAGCTGCATCAGCTTGAATCAGGCGTCAGCGTCGAATATCGGCAGATTACCGCCGAGGACATGGCCGAAGAGATGCCCGAGCAGTTCGATGTGGTGACGTGCCTGGAAATGCTTGAGCACGTACCGGACCCATCGTCGGTGATCCGTGCCTGCTACCGCATGGTCAAGCCGGGCGGCCAGGTGTTTTTCTCGACCATCAACCGCAACCCGAAAGCTTATCTGTTCGCCGTGGTCGGTGCCGAGTACATCCTCAACCTGCTGCCGCGCGGGACCCACGACTTCAAAAAATTCATCCGCCCTTCCGAACTGGGTGCCTGGAGCCGCGATGCAGGCTTGCAGGTCAAGGACATCATCGGCCTGACCTACAACCCGCTGACCAAGCATTACAAGCTGGCCTCCGACGTCGACGTCAACTACATGATCCAGACCCTGCGGGAGGCGTGAGACATGCGTTTGAGAGCGGTTTTATTCGACATGGACGGCACCCTTCTCGACACCGCACCGGACTTCATCGCCATTGCCCAAGCGATGCTTGCCGACCGCAACCTGCCCGCGGTATCGGACAAGCTGATCCGCGACGAAGTTTCCGGCGGCGCCAGAGCCATGGTAGCGGCGACCTTTGCAATGCCCCCTGAAGATCCACAATTCGAGGCATTGCGCCTGGAGTTTCTGGAGCGCTATCAGCGTGACTGCGCCGTCCACAGCAGATTGTTCGATGGTATGGGCGAGTTGCTGGCCGACATCGAGAAGGCCGGCCTGATCTGGGGCGTGGTCACCAACAAGCCGGTGCGCTTCGCTCAGCCCATCATGGAGCGGCTCGGCCTGGCGGAACGCTCGGCGCTGCTGATCTGCCCTGACCACGTCACGTACAGCAAGCCGCACCCCGAGCCGATGATTCTGGCCTGCAAGATGCTCGACCTCGACCCGGCCAGCGTCCTGTTCGTAGGCGACGATCTGCGCGACATAGAGTCCGGTCGCGACGCAGGCACCAAGACCGCTGCCGTGCGCTACGGCTACATTCACCCCGACGACAACCCGGATCACTGGGGTGCCGACGTGGTTGTCGATCATCCGCTGGAACTGCGCAAGGTGCTGGATAACGCACTGTGCAGCTGCTGAACGAGGCTTTACATGTTTGACTACTCCGCGCACCCGGAACTGCTCAAGGGCCGGATCATTCTGGTCACCGGTGCCGCTCGCGGCATCGGTGCTGCAGCCGCAAAAACCTACGCAGCGCATGGCGCCACCGTCCTGCTGCTGGGCAGAACTGAAGCCAGCCTGGCTCAGGTTCATGACCAGATAAAAACCGCAGGTCAGCCGCAACCGCTGGTCATACCTTTCGATCTGGAAAGCGCCGAGCCGCAGCAGTACCACGCGCTGGCCAGCATGATCGAGCGCACATTCGGCCGTCTCGACGGCCTGCTGCACAATGCGTCGATCATCGGCCCGCGTACGCCGCTGGAGCAACTGTCAGGCGAAGACTTCATGCAGGTCATGCACGTCAACGTCAATGCCACCTTCATGCTCACCCAGGCACTGCTGCCGCTGCTTCAGCGTTCGACGGATGCATCGATAGCTTTCACCTCCAGCAGCGTTGGTCGCAAGGGTCGCGCACAATGGGGCGCGTACGGGGTGTCGAAATTTGCTACCGAAGGCCTGATGCAAACCCTCGCTGACGAGCTTGAAGGCGTTACCAGTGTGCGGGCCAACAGCATCAACCCGGGCGCTACCCGCACCGGTATGCGTGCGCAGGCCTACCCTGACGAAAACCCGCAGAATAATCCCGCGCCCGAAGACATCATGCCGGTCTACCTGTACTTGATGGGGCCGGACAGCAAGGGCATCAACGGTCAGGCGCTGAATGCTCAGTGAGCAAAAACAACCAGACATTGCCGTGACGGAAAACTGTCACGGCAGGCGTTTTTAGCCCCATTTTAAGTCAAGGAATTGCCGACTCACCCTCACTGTCAGAGAGATGGCGTCAGCTAAACCACTGATTTTAATAAGTCCAGGCAAAAATGAACCGAATGGCACGACGTCCCCTCTAACCCAGCCAAGCCAGCAATATGTGCTGAGGAGCGAAGAGATGAATTTTCCTACCCAGACCCATGCAATCGATTTCGATACGGCTGAACTGCAACGCCTGGGTTTTCGAAATCGACCCGACGCCATACTTCCACCCCCGTCACTGCCCGAGCTGGTTTATCAGCTTGGGCGACAATTGCAGACCAGCCTGGAAGCCGAGCGGATACTGACCCTGTTTTTTCAAGGTGTACAACGCTTCCTGCCATTGAGCGGCCTGGTCTATCGACATGTCGAAAGCGACCTGACTCTGCGTCTGGGCGAGATGTCATCCGACAGCGCCACTTTTCACCTGCGTCACGAGGGAAAGTGCATCGGTGAGTTGGAGTTTCAAGGCGCGAGGCCATTTGATACCCGGCAATTGAGCGACCTTGAATCGCTGCTGGCCTGTCTGGTCTATCCGCTACTGAATGCACTGCTCTATCGCATCGCTACACAGACGGCGCTGCGCGACCCGTTGACCAGTACCGGCAACCGTATCGCAATGGATCAGGGTCTGGATCGCGAAATAGAAATATCGCGTCGTCACAAGCAGCCGCTGTCACTGCTGATGCTGGATATCGATCACTTCAAGAAAGTGAACGACGAGTACGGCCATCATACTGGCGACGATGTACTGAAAACCGTTGCGCAAAGTCTGAAAGCGCAACTGCGCAATATTGATCGTGTGTTCCGCTACGGCGGCGAAGAGTTCGTGGTGATTCTTTCCAACACCGGAGCCAGTTCGGCCGAACTGATCGGTGAACGCCTGCGCCAGGCCGTGCGGAACCTCGAGTTTCGCGAGCTAGACCCGGCACTGACCATGACTGTCAGCCTGGGATGCTCGACACTGCTGCCGGCAGAAACCGCCGACAGCCTGCTGCGCAGGGCAGACAACGCCCTGTATGTCGCCAAGCGCGAAGGTCGCAACCGACTCGCCATGGCCAGCTAGCACTCTTTCCTGCCTTTCTCGCCCTGCCTCTACACTTCCAGCGCGGCAACACGCCCACGCGCGGGCTTGACCTTGTCCAGCTGCATGCAGCGTTCAAGGAACAAATGCATATAATCGTAGCTCTTGGTAACAGCCTGCCGCAGCTCGGCCTGCAGCTGCAGGCTCGGCTTGTTACCCACTAGCGTGCAGATGATCTCGAGCGCCTCCCAAGGGTGCGCGTCGTCGTACTGTGCATGCATCTTGAGCCACTTCATGGCTTTCTTGCGGGTTTCTTCAGGGAATGCTTCGGCGTAGACACCATTAGAACAGACCACTGCCGACCACTCGCCCGTCGCCCCTTCAATGGCATAGTTGGTGGCCGCCATCGCAACAGCCAGCGAATCCGAAGAGCTGGTCTGCCAGCACCAGTGGCTTAGTGCATGCAGTTCGGGCGCAACCCTTTGATCGTGGAGATCTTCAAGCGTCACGTCGTGCGCCGCACACCAGTTCACCCAGTAGTCGGCATGATTGAGTTCGACGCGAATATTGCGCATCAGCCAGCGTCGCGCCATGTCTTCGCCGGGATGACGACCAAAGCGGGTCTTGGTGAGGTTCTTGGCCATGTACACTGCGAACTGCTCGACAACCGGCCAACCGCCGATCAGGTAATGGCGCATGATCTGCGGACTCAGCTTCGCGTCACGCATCTGCTGGTACAACTCGTGCTCGACCACCCGTGCCTTTGCAGCGCTGCAATCCTTGATCAACTGCTGCGCCCAGGCAGGATAACTGCTGGCTTCCATGAGCGGACCGGTTCTCTCGAAAGTGTCGATCACTGGGTATCTCCTTATAGAGTTTCAACTGATTAACGTAGCGTTCCTGGCGCGCCGAACATCAGGGGGTCAGGCCGTACGGGCTGAATGTAAAGACTCTCGCAAGTGAACAATTCAGGGCGTGCTATCAGATACCCTTGTGCAAAATCCACACCCATTTCCTGCAACGCAAACTCTATCTGCGGCGTTTCTACGTACTCGGCAATGGTGCGTTTGCCCATCACATGACCAATGTTGTTGATGACCTCGACCATAGCCTTGTTGATCGGATTGTCGAGCATGTCCTTTACAAAACTGCCATCGATTTTCAAAAAATCCACAGGCAAGTGTTTGAGATAGGCAAAGGACGACATGCCCGAACAGAAGTCATCAAGGGAAAACTGACAGCCCAGCCCTTTCAACTCGTTGATAAAGCGAATCGCGCTGTCCAGGTCTGCAATGGCACTGGTTTCAGTGATCTCGAAACAGATCATCCCGGGCGATACAGCAAACGCTTCGAACTGCTGTTTCAGGTATTCGAGAAACGTATCATCCCCGATACTTGAGCCGGATAAATTTATAGCACATAGCGCCTGCGGTACCTGATGCCGGTCATCACTCTGGCATTGGGCAATCACTTTGAAGACATTGTGCACCACCCAGCGATCCAGCGTAGTCATAAGGCCGTAGCGCTCGGCAGCCGGAATAAAGTTGTCCGGAACCACCATTCGTCCGGACTCGTCACGCAGGCGCAGGAGAATTTCAATGTGCCGCACCTCGTCGCCTTCGCCTTTGATCGAAGCGATTTCCTGCGCATAAAGGCAAAAGCGATTTTCATCCATTGCCATGTGCAGACGCTGTATCCAGGCCATCTCGCCGAAACGCATCGACAGGGTCAGGTCATCAACACTGTAGACCTGAACCCGGTTGCGGCCCCTCTCCTTGGCCATATAACAGGCCATATCGGCAGCGGACAACGACCCCTCAAGCGTGGCGGGTGTATCGCCAAGCTGCACCAGACCAATACTTACGGTAGTCATGAATGGCCGACCTTTCCACATGAAATGCAGGGCCTGCACGATCTCACGCAGCGCCTCGGCTATATCGAGGGCCGTGTCGGCAGGGCAATTGACCAGCAACACGCCGAATTCGTCACCTCCCAGCCGGGCGAGCGTGTCACCGTCACGCAAGCCGTGCGGCAGTGCCCGGCAAAGCTGGCGCAGCAGTTCATCGCCCGCCGCATGACCACCGGTGTCATTGACCAGCTTGAACTGGTCAAGGTCAAGAAACATCAGGCAATGGCTGCCTGCCTGACCGTCAACCGTATCCAGTACCCGCTGCAGGCGATGCTCGAATTCACTGCGATTGACCAGCCCGGTCAGCGGATCATGAGCGGCCTGCCATGACAGATCGGCGATGTACTGACGCTCCTGTGTCATGTCATGCAGCACCAGTACCGCCCCACTGACCACGCCCTCGTTGTAGATCGGCGTGCCGACAAGCGCTACCGAGACCGTACTGCCATCCAGCCGCTGGATAAGCTTGCTGTTGGCGCTGCCGCCCTTGAGCTTGCCGGTGACGATCTGCTCGACCAGCGTCGACGTGTCCTTCTGATCGTTTTCATCCAGCAGATTGAACAGCGCTGTCAGCGGGAGCCCGCTGGCCTGGGTGCTTTTCCAGTGCGTCAGGACCTCGGCTGCGGGGTTCATGTAGACAATGGCCCCGGCCACATCGATGGTGATCACCCCGTCGCCGATGGACTCCAGGGTAATCTGGGCGCGCTCTTTCTCAAGTTGCAGGGCATCAGCAAACACGCGCCGCTGGACAATCAGACGACGCACACGCAGCAGCGCCAGAAGAATCAGTAGAACGGCGGTGACCAGATTGACCGCAATCAGCAGGTTGAGGATGAACCTGGACCCCTCGCCCAGCGCATCACTGAACGCCCGTGCTGCAGGCGTTACCCCTTCATTGATGACATTGATCTGCACTCGCCACTGATTGACCTCGGCGGCAGACACGCCGCCCTCACCGACCCGGTCGTGAATATGCCGGGCAAGCTCATTGAGCTGCGTAAGGTAGCCATCACCCACTTCCCAAAAGTGAATGGCCTGCTTCATGAAGCTGAAGTTATGGAAGTTCAGGTACATCCAGATGATGCCATTAGCGTCATCGGGGTGATTGCCGCCCTGGATGATCCCGGCCCTGGCATCTGCCATGGACGGAATGGGCTGATCGAGCGCCTTGCGCAAGGCGTGACCACCCTGAGGGACGGAAAAGGCGTTTTGATACTTCAGATAGTCACGCTCATCATGCGTGATGGCGTATAGGCTCAGGTAATGGATGGCATCTTTCTGGCCCTTGGACCAGAGACTCTCGCCCGCCACGTAGCTGCGCACCGCAGACATGGTATAGAGGCTGACACACCCCAGCAACGCCTGAAACAGCGCGACGGCAATGAATGGCCATACGATCCCCAACAGACGGGGCTTGGAGAAGGTCCATGGTTGATTCATGGGTTTCACCTCACCACATGCCTGAACAAACGTCTAGCGCAGAGACTAGGCTAAATTCGTAAATGATGGCAGGTGATTCTCCCGCAATCGAGCCAACCTGTGCGCTGATCGAGGCATCGCACATCAGATTTGTTGCAAGTGTCCGTACAACTTTGCGTAAAGACCTCCATCGGCAATCAACTGTTGGTGTCCACCGTCTTCGACAATCCGCCCGCCATCAAACACCAGAACCCGGTCAGCCTGCTTCACGGCCGACAGGCGGTGAGCGATGATCAGCGTTGTGCGGCTATGCAGAAAACGTGCGAGGGCCTGATGCAGGTTGTACTCGGTAGCCGCATCCAGCGCCGAGGTCGCTTCATCGAGGATAACCACTTTGGGGTCGGACAACACCATGCGCGCGATGGCCATGCGCTGACGCTGCCCACCCGAAATTCTGACCCCGGAGCGCCCTACCACGCTGTCCAGCCCTTGCGGCAGATCGCGAATGGCTGACTCCAGTTGCGCCACTTCCAGCGCACGCCAGCAGGCTTCGTCGCTGCAGTCACGACCCATGGTCAGGTTGGCGCGCACCGTGTCGTTGAACAGGGCGGGATGCTGCAGCACCACGGCAACGTTCTCGCGCACCGTGCCCAGACCGATATCCTGTTGACTGACGCCGCCAAAACGGATAACTCCGGTGCGGGCCGTATACAGGCCCAACAGCAACTGCACCAATGTGCTCTTGCCACCACCACTGGCACCGACGATGGCGACTTTTTCACCCGGTGCGATGCTCAGGTTCAACTGGTCCAGCACCAGGTCTTCGCCATAACCGAAACTCAGACCACGCACCTCGACCCCCACGGTCTCGCGCCCTGCGAAAGGGTCCGTACCGCCGACATATTGCGGCTCGTCGGCACGCGCCAGCAGCTCGTTGATGCGCGTCAGAGCACCACCCGCCGCGTAGTAGGCATATTGCAGGTTCAACAGTTGCTCCACCGGCGTCATCATGAACCATAGGTAACTGAACACCGCGAGCATCTGCCCGATGGACAGGTCCGAGAACAGCACCGTGAGCATCGCTGCGGCGCGAAAGATATCGATACCAAACTGGAACAGCAGCCCGCTGGCACGCCCCGAGGCGTCGCTTTTCCATTGCGAATTGATGGCGTAATCACGCACTTCCTGCGCCCGCACGCCCAGGCGACCAAGGAAGAAACCCTGTCGATTACCCGCCCTGACTTCCTGAATCGCATCCAGCGTTTCGCTCAACGCCTGGGTAAAACGCGACGTGCTGTCGTTTTCCAGCTTCTTGAGGTGCTTGACGCGCTTGCCCAGCTTCACCGTGAGCAGAATCACCAACGGGTTGAACAGCATGATCAGCAGCGCCAGCTTCCAGTGCATCCACATCAGAATGCCCGCCGTGCCTGCCAGCGTCAGCGTGGCTACCAGCAGCCGGCTGAGGGTTTCGCCGACAAACTTGTCCAGCGTGTCCAGGTCGGTCACCAGATGCGTGGTCACCGTGCCGCTGCCCAGGCTTTCGTACTCACGCAGGGAAATGCGTTTGAGCCGTTCGATCAGACGTAGCCGGATACGGTAGACGATGTCCTTGGCCAGCCCGGCAAACAGCCGCGCCTGCAGAACGTTGAACACCAGAGCCCCGACGCGCAGTACCAGGGTCAGCAAGAGCATCAGGCCGATGTAGCCCGCCGCCTTTTGCAGGCCATCAGGCAGCAAGTGATTCATGACTTTCAGTGCCGCGTCGCCGCGCCCCAACAGCACTTCGTCGACCAGCAACGGCAGCAACAAGGGGATCGGCACGCTGCACAGCGTCGCTAGAACCGCGACACCATTGGCCAGCCACAGGGCTTTTTTGTGCCGCAATGCAAGACGACGGATCTCGGCCCAACTCAACGCATCGCCATGCGGGGCGTGCGACTGTCGGGCGGCCTCGGGCGATTCATCACGCACTGGCTGCACGCTCCAGCCATCGACCCAGCAAGGGCGAAAGGCTGCTCAACGGCTGATAACCGTTGGTCAACAGCGCCAGCTGGCCGTTGCGCTCGGCAAGCAGGGTCGGAAAGCCGGCGATGCCCAGATCCTGCGCCCAGGCGAAATCAGCGGCCGTGGCGGCTTGCCGCTCCTTACTCTCGAATTCATCGGCAAATGCCTGACGCGACAGTCCAGCCTGCTCGGCCAGTTCGGCCAGCAACGAAGGGCGTGTTACGTCACGACCTTCGCTGTAGAAAGCCCGCTGAATCAGCCCGACCAGTTCCCAGGCGCGGTCCGGGTCCAACTGCCGCGCCGCAGTGACGGCCAGACAGGCAGGCGTGGTGTCGTAGACAAACCCTTCCGGCAGCGCACCGTCGCGAAGAAACGGCTGGCCGGTGGCCTCTTCGACCGCCTGCCAATGCTCAAGAATGTAACGACGCTTGGCCGGTTCCAGCGCTGCACCCTCAGAGCGCAGACCGCCCATGACCAGATGCAGCGGCACACCCGCCGCCCGAGCCTGTTGCACCAAGGCGTCGGCAACCGGAGCGAAGCCCCAGCACCACGAACACATAGGGTCCATGACATAGATCAGGCGGGCAGACATGGCTCAGGCCTCGGAGGGTAGACGATAGTTACGACCAATCGGATGGGGCTGGTTACGTGCCTTGGCCAGTTCGATCTGTTTTTGCCGGTCGATGGCGCTGCGGCGAGTCTTCTCGCTCAGCGAATCCCAACAATGCGGGCAGCTGACACCCGGCGAGTAATGCTCGCTGGCGCGATCCTCGGCACTGATCGGCGTGCGGCAGGCATGGCACTGGTCGTAGTCGCCCTCGGTCAGGTCGTGGCGCACCGTGACCCGGTTGTCGAACACGAAACACTCGCCGCGCCACTGACTTTCCTGCTCAGGGACTTCTTCCAGGTATTTGAGAATCCCGCCCTTGAGGTGATAGACCTCTTCAAAACCTTCGCCCAGCATGTAACTGGAGGCTTTTTCGCAGCGAATACCACCGGTGCAGAACATGGCGACCTTCTTGTGCACCGCCGGGTCGAAATGCGCCTTGATGTACTCCGGAAACTCGCGAAAAGACGTGGTCTTCGGATCGATGGCGCCCTCAAAGGTGCCAATCGAGACCTCATAATCGTTGCGGGTATCGATCAACAGCACTTCAGGGTCAGTGATCAGGTCGTTCCAGTCCTTGGGCTCGACGTACGTACCGACGCTCTTGTTGGGGTCGACACCCTCTACGCCCAGGGTCACGATCTCTTTCTTGAGCTTGACCTTGGTGCGATAGAACGGCTGCTCGTCGCAGTAGGATTCCTTGTGGTCGATGTCGATCAGGCGCGGGTCGCTCTTCAACCAGGCCATAAGGCCGTCAATGCCTTCGCGGCTGCCGGACACCGTACCGTTGATGCCTTCATCGGCGATCAACAGCGTGCCCTTGATGCCGTTGTCGACCATCGCCTGCAACAGCGGCTCGCGCAACGCCACGTAATCGCTGAGGGTAACGAACTTGTATAGCGCAGCCACGACGATCGGCTGAGTCATCGACTCTTGAGTCATGTATCTCTCCAGTGGCGACCCTCGCAAAGGGCCTACCGGGTAAAAAATGTGCGGACAAAAAAACGCACCGGCCAGGCGGCGCGGTGCGGATTCTAGCAAAAACCGGAGTGTAGCAGGCAGGTCAGCGGATCAATCGCCCCGGTAAAAAGGCGCAAATCAGCCAAAAAACCTGGTCAGTGACCGCCAGCGCAAGTCGGTGAAGCAGGCGCTGCACCGACCTTCGACCATTCTTCGGGCGTGTAGGTGTGTAACGCCAGCGCATGAAACTCGCCCATCAGGGCACCCAGCGTGGCGTAAACCTTCTGGTGCCGCTTGACCGAATTCAGGCCCTGAAACTGATCACTGACCAAAACAGCCTTGTAATGGGTCTGCTGACCACGACTGTGCATGTGGCTCTCGTCGAGCACTTGCAGATGGTGCGGTTGCAGCAGCGCAAGCGCCGACTCGATTCGTTGTTGCATGGTCATGGCAGCAATCGCCTGTCAGGGCTTTTTGGCAGGAGCTGGAGCGGCTGCCTTGGCAGGTTCCAGTTCGGCAGTCATGTCAGCCAGAAGCTTGTTGACGACCGGAACTGCGCTTTCCAGTTTGCTCTGGGTCAGTTGAGCCGATTGCTGAGCCAGCTCAGGCATTTTGGTCATCACTTTCTTGCCCAGCGGAGACTGGTAGAACGCAACCAGGTCCTTCAGCTCGCTTTCAGTGAAATTGGCGGTGTACAGCTTGACCATCTCAGGCTTGAGCTTGTTCCAGCCAATGGCCTGATCCAGAGCCGTGTTGGCTTTGGCCTGATAGGTTTCAAGCAGGGCTTTTTTCGATGCAGGTGCCTTGGTTTCAGCAAAACGCTGAGCGAACATCTGCTGAACCTGTGCATAGACCGGAGCGCCCAGGCGATCGGCGTTGGCAAGCTTCAGGAACGTTTCGGCGCTCGCGTTGTGACTGGCGGTGTCAGCGAAGACCTGGCCGCTGGCACAGACCAGGGCTACCGCGGTACAAATGGCACGAAGACGGGTCATCGAGTTTCCTTATCTAGCAAACGAGGCATTACCCCAGGGCCGACCATTCTGCGCTTATCTGGGCTTTTGGCTCAACCCCCGGTTCACCCAGCGGTTAAAAAGCACTGCGCGGGAACCCTGTCGGCATATGAACACCTAACCCTGCAACGCACTTAAAGGAGTAAGAACAGTGAGCCGCACAGAAACCGACAGCATTGGCCCGATCGAAGTCCCCGAAGATGCCTACTGGGGCGCGCAGACCCAACGCTCACTGATCAATTTTGCGATTGGCGATCAGCGTATGCCACTGCCCGTTCTGCACGCGCTGACCCTGATCAAGAAAGCCGCGGCACGCGTCAACGACCGTAACGGCGACCTGCCCGCAGACATCGCCCGCCTGATCGAACAGGCTGCCGATGAGGTGCTCGACGGTCAGCACGACGCGCAATTCCCGCTGGTGGTCTGGCAGACCGGCAGTGGCACGCAAAGCAACATGAACGTCAACGAAGTGATCGCAGGCAGGGCCAACGAACTGGCTGGCCAGGGTCGTGGCGGCAAGTCGCCAGTCCACCCCAACGATCATGTCAATCGCTCGCAAAGCTCCAATGACTGCTTCCCGACGGCCATGCACATCGCCACTGCTCAGGCGGTCAAGGAGCAACTGCTGCCCGCCATCGCCGAATTGTCCAGCGGGCTGGCCGAACAGGCCGCGCGGCACATGAAGCTGGTCAAGACCGGGCGCACGCACATGATGGATGCGACCCCTATCACCTTTGGCCAGGAGCTTTCGGGGTTCGTAGCGCAACTGGATTACGCAGAAAAGGCCATTCGCGCTGCGCTGCCCGCCGTTTATGAGCTGGCTCAGGGCGGGACAGCAGTCGGCACCGGGCTCAATGCGCCCAAAGGCTTTGCCGAGGCCATTGCCGCAGAACTCGCCGCCCTCTCCGGTCTGCCGTTCGTCACTGCGCCCAACAAGTTCGCCGCGCTGGCCGGTCATGAGCCGCTCGCAGCGCTGTCCGGCGCACTGAAGACGCTGGCCGGTACGTTGATGAAGATTGCCAACGACCTGCGTCTGCTGGGCTCAGGCCCGCGTGCCGGGCTGGCAGAAGTCAGACTGCCCGCCAACGAGCCCGGCAGTTCGATCATGCCCGGCAAGGTCAACCCGACCCAATGCGAGGCCTTGTCGATGCTCGCCTGCCAGGTCATGGGCAACGACGTGACCATCGGCTTCGCCGCCAGCCAGGGCCACCTGCAACTGAACGTCTACAAGCCGGTGATCATTCACAATGTCCTGCAGTCGATCCGCTTGCTGGCCGACGGCTGCAGCAATTTCAACGAGCACTGCATTGCAGGCATGGAGCCGGATGCTGAAAAAATGGCTGAGCACCTCGAGCGCGGACTGATGCTGGTTACTGCACTCAATCCGCATATTGGCTATGACAAATCGGCGCAGATTGCCAAAAAGGCTTACACCGAAGGCCTGACCCTGCGTGAAGCCGCATTGGCGCTGGGTTATTTGACCGATGAGGAGTTCGACGCCTGGGTGCGTCCGGACAAAATGCTCGAGGCAGGCAGTAATGGCTGATGCCAGAAGCGGCGCAACGCCACTGGAAGGTAACGGCAAACGGATTCTGATGGTTTACGGTACGCCGAAAGCCATCAGTCTCTGCCATGCCTTGGGCGAAGCCTATGCACAGGCTGCGCGTAGTGAAGGGCATGTGGTGCGGGAACTCAAGCTGGGCGAGCTGGATTTCGACCCCATTCTGCACAATGGCTACGATCAGACCCAGACACTTGAACCGGACCTGCTCGACGCCCAGCGCCAGATTCACTGGGCCGAGCATCTGGTATTCGTTTATCCGGTCTGGTGGGGCGGCTTGCCGGCGATACTGACGGGCTTTTTCGACCGGGTATTGACACCCGGTTTTGCGTTCAAGGTGCATGGTCGCAAGCACTCATCCAATGAGCTGCTCCGAGGCCGGACGGCGGAGCTGCTGGTCGCCATGGATACATCGCCCCGCTATTTTCATTGGATTTACGGCGCGCCGGCTCATCGGCAGATGGTGCGGACCATATTGGGCTTTTGCGGGATAAAGACCAAACGCCTTAGCGAATTTGCCCCGGTGCACAGCGCCAGCGAACAGCAACGCCAGGAATGGATTCTCCAGGCACAGACACTGGGCAAGCGCTGATCTATTCGGGCAGCTAATTCAGGCCTGCGCCAGCCTTGCCTTGCGCGCCTTGAGGCCGGCGACCAGTGAAGGGCCAAGCGCGGTCAGCGCCGACCCCGTCACCACCAGCATCGCGCCACCGTAACCCAGCACGTTCAATTCCTCTGCCTGCACATAATCAGGCCATAGCCACGCGGCGGCAGCCACGGCGGTCAGCGTGACCAGCGGCGTCAACGCAAGCGTCGCGCTTACCCGTGACGCCTCCCAATGTGCCAGCGCTTCAGCGAAAGCACCGTAAGCCACCAGCGTATTCAGACAGCAGGCGAGCAGCAACCAGCCCTGCAACGGGCTCAGCAACAGCGCCTCGGCAGGGTGTGCCCAAGGCGTGAGCAACAGCGCGCAGAACAGGTAGATCACCATCATCACCTGCAGCGAATTCCAAACGGTCAGGAGCTGCTTCTGACTCAATCCGTAGAACGTCCAGATGGTCGAGGCCAGGAGCACCACCAGCACACCGAGGGTGTAATCGCCCAACGAGGTGAACAGCTCCACCAGACGCTGATTGAAAAAAAAGCCGAAACCAATCAGCAAAACGACCAGGCCAATGCCCTGCCCCAGACTGAAACGTTCCTTGAACAAAAAGATACTGCTGATCAACAGGAAGATCGGGCCGACCTGAACCAGCAATTGCGTGGTACCGGGGCTCAGCAGCCGCAAGCCGATGAGGTACAGCACATAGTTGCCGACCAGGCCGAATACCGCTAGCCCCACCAGTACCTGCCCCTTGCGCCCCAGCACCTTGAAGCTGGGCAGGCGCTTGACCGACGCCAGCCAGATGAACAACAGCGCTCCGGAAACAGACAGGCGAAACCAGGTCACAGTGACTGGGTCCATCACCTGCAGAACCTGCTTGAGCTTGATTGGCAGAATGCCCCAGAGCAACGCAGTCAATAGTGACAGACAAAGGCCATAGACCCAGCGACCAGACGAGATGTGCATTGAATCTTCCGCAAGAAATAGAACCAGTTGCTCATTCTAGGCGCTGATCTGCAAAGCAACAGTTACAGCTGGGCGCAGTTAACGCCGCCAATTGTGTTCTTTACGCCTGACCGCCGTGATTACGCTGATACGTCTCGCTGCCCATTGCCTGAATCTGGCCTTCGATCAGGGCGTCGAAAGGCTTCAGCAGCGCCTCGAAAGAGCGCGGCGCTTCCAGCTCCTGCAACGCATGAACGATAGCCTCAAGCGTCGATAAGGCGTCCGGGCCCGGCGCTTTGCGCAAGCGATAACGCGAAACCGGAACGGTGCCTGGCGTAACCCTTGGCAGCCCGGCCAGCAAGGGGTTGAGGTGCAGCAGTTTGCGCGCCTTGCGCCAGGTGCCATCCGGCACGACCAGCAACGTGGGCAGCGAGCTCTGCACATAGGGCAGCAACGTCTCGGCAGCGTCACCCGGAAACAGCAAACGCGCCTGATAGCCGGGCGGGTTCAAAAGCGTTTGCAGGTCATCGAATACCTCCCCCACCCGCAACTGCGCATTGACCAGACCCAGTGCGGCCAGTCGCGCCGTATTCAACGCGTGGCTGACTTCATCGGGGTGCTGAAGGATCAACACTCGCGTGCGGCTGTCCAGTTGCGGAATCAAGGCGCAGAGACAATGCGTGGCAGGACGCAGACAACGTTCACAACGGGCGCGGGACATCAATCAGTACTCGGTCAATCTCACAAGGTTAAAGGTACTGCGCCATGCAACGAATCAGCGTTGCCGCCAACCGCCTGTCGAACAGCCGTGCATTTTAAACAAATCATCACCGTAACGGCGGGGCAATCCGCAGCCGCAACGGCGATTTGAGCTAGCCTCATGGGTCTGGGCTGGAGAAATGAAGTACGCCTGTTGTATCTGACAAGATCCACATCAGGGGCTTTCATGAATCGCGAAGAAATCAAACAGAAGGTGTTTGACGCGCTAGGCATCATTCTAGTGGATAAAAGCATGATTCACGAAGGTGCCACCTTCATCGACCTGGCTCTTGAGGACGATGACATAGAGTGCCTGTTCGCGGCGCTGGAGGATGTCTTCAGCTTCGCGTTTCCTGACCAGATCAAGGAACAGGCCATCACAAAACCCGAGGACTTTTCCCTGCACATGATCGTCGAGCTGATTCTGTTGATGGGAGGCGAAGACAACAAAACGAAGGGAGAACCCAGGCATCGGCGTTGAATGCCAGCCTTTGTATCGGGACGCTCCTACGTGTCCCGACTGTGCGTGCGACGAGATTCAGTGTGCGCTCTGCCCAGGGAACAGGGTCAGGCGAGAGGTTTACCGGCGTTGGCGGCGACGATCATCATCGGCACGAACCGGAATGGGCTGCAGTTTTGGTCGTTCTATCAGACCCAATGCAACGCCTGCGTCATGGAGCCATTCTTGCAATTTGCTGTTCATAGAGCCCCCTTGAGGGAAATACCCGGCAGTCAACCTGTACACATCGCTCACTAGAGATCATAGAAGCAATGAACCGTTAGCGGAGTGCTACGGAAAACAATTTTCCGACAGAGCCAATGTGACATTTGTACAGGCTCGCTTCTAGTCTTTGCGACGGACGGCCTGTTACTGAACGTTGCGCCGACGAAGCAAACTGATCATTCAGGCGGACTGATCAGGCCGCCATTGTCAGTCATCGCCCGTTCAAGCAAATCCGCCGGCAGGCTCTTGCTGGCACGCGCGCCCAGCAGTTTGAGTTGCTCGCTGCGGCTGATCAGATTGCCGCGTCCCTCCGTCAGCTTGTTGCGTGCCGCCGAGTAGGCCTTGTCCAGTTGCTGCAAACGGTTACCTACCTCGTCCAGATCCTGAATGAACAACACAAACTTGTCGTACAGCCAGCCGGCCCGCTCGGCAATCTCCCGCGCGTTCTGGCTCTGACGCTCCTGCTTCCACAGGCTGTCGATAACCCGCAAGGTGGCCAGCAGTGTTGTGGGGCTGACAATTACGATATTGCGATCAAAGGCTTCCTGAAACAGATTCGGCTCCGCCTGCAAGGCTGCAGAAAAAGCCGCTTCGATAGGCACGAAGAGCAGAACGAAATCCAGGCTGTGAAGCCCCTCAAGGCGCTTGTAATCCTTGCCCGAGAGACCTTTGACATGATTGCGCAGCGACAGCACATGCTGCTTGAGCGCAGCCTGACCAATGACATCGTCATCGGCAGACACGTATTGCTGATAGGCAGTCAGGCTGACCTTGGCGTCGACCACCACTTGCTTGTCACCGGGCAACATGATCAGCACATCAGGCTGAAAGCGCTCGCCGTCCGGCCCCTTGAGGCTTATTTGCGTCTGATATTCACGGCCCTTTTCAAGCCCGGCATGCTCCAGCACCCGTTCAAGAATCAGTTCACCCCAGTTGCCCTGGGTCTTCTGCCCTTTCAGGGCGCGCGTCAGGTTGGTGGCTTCATCGCTCAAACGTTGATTCAACTGCTGCAGACGCTCCAGCTCTTTCGCCAGCGAAAAGCGTTCACGGGCTTCGTTCTGATAACTTTCCTCGACGCGCTTTTCGAACGACTGGATACGTTCCTTGAGCGGCGTGAGCAATTGCCCCAGTTGCTGCTGGCTGGTTTCCGCAAAACGCTGCTCACGCTCATCGAAGATCTTGCCTGCCAACTCGGCGAACTGCGCGCGCAGCTCATCCCGGGAGCCCTGCAGGTCATTCAAGCGCTGCTGATGGCTGTCCTGCTGTTCACGCAGCTCGGCGTTCAATGCTGCGCAGTGCGCATCCAGACGACGCAACTCGGCTTCTCTGCCAGCACGCTCATGATTCCAGGCCTGCGCTGTTTCGCGAGCGCTATCGCTTTCCTGACGCAGTAACTCGACCTCGCGCCGCAGCGCTGCAAGGTCGGCCTGTTTGGCCGCATTGGCCTGGCTGAGGTCACTGACCTCGTCGCGGCAGGCATCCAGTTGGGCATTTAGGCCTTCCTGCGCCATCTGCGCCATGCTCAGGCGCTCGTCCAGCAGCGCGCTCTCGGCCTGACGAAGCGCCAGACGACGCTGCAACTGCCAGAGCAATGCCAGCAAGGGCACAGCAGCTGCAGCAAGCCCCAGTAACAGGCTGTTCAGGTCCAGTGCCATAAAGACTCCATGCAGGCTGAATCATCGCCAGCGGCAGTGTGGGTAAGCGCGTGATAGTGCAGCAGAAACGTCGTCTTGGGCGAGGCAAGATCAACAGGCGGGGGTTAAATCGGGGGAACGGATTGTACGCGTTTTCTGAAACGTGCACAGCCCCCATTTCGGGGACATTTCAGCCGGGACAATCCACAGAAGCTGTGGATAACTCAGTGGACAACCCCCCTTTAACTCCCGCAAACGCAAGCAGAATGCGGCCTGCGCTCAAACTGACGATTTTTTCACCAGCTAAAAAAAACGATGTTTTTCATTGACTTAATAATTCACCACCATAAATCAAACCCTTAGCCGCGCTTGTGACAGTGATGTGGCAGCTTGTTCAGCTAATGTGCACAACTCCTTGCCGAGGTCCTTTTCAGCCATTTCAGGCATCATATGATTCTTGCTCGATTACATCTTATTCTCAATGAATACGTGGCTTTCAGCAGTCTTTCAGCCGCTGGAATCGGCCTGCCGCCAACGAAGCCCGCACGTCACCAGACACCTTGAAAACAATGCGGGCGACAAATCGTGCATCTCGCGGTCCAACCACTGCCAAAAAAGACCAAATATCAGCCACCAAGGATTCAATGAAGGCCCATGAAGGAGATAGTGAAGTTCTTCCTGCTGCTGTTAGCCGTCTGCATCGTCGCCCTCGCGGCCAGTATTGTCCTGCCACCGCCGGACGGCGGCGTCTTCGCCTATAGCGTGCTGTTGTCGGCAATTGCACTACTGCTGATTATCTGCAGCGACCTGAGCAATGGACGTATCAACAAGGCAGGCGACATCATGCGCGCCATCGAAAGCCGCAAGTCCCTGCGCCTGACCATCGCTGCCTACCTGCTCGGCTGCTCGATGGTCGCATCCGTGACCGTGCTGATCTACCGCCTGGTCGGGCACTGGTAAAATCCATTCAGCGCCGCTTGCAATGCTTCGACATGACGGGTAGCATAGCCGCCGTTAGTACCAAGCTGAAAATCAATTCCGGTCGACAAGTCCCCCGACAGACACTCCTCCATGCGACGAGAATGTTGGCAACAAGGGATCGACCACCTCGATGGTTTCCAGACATGAACCTTTCGCGCTGATGCACCATTTGGGGTGACAGTGCAGTCATGGCTCTCATGGCCTGCTTCAACCAGCCTGCAATTGATCAGGATCTTCACCCGGAGCGTCGAACCTTTGCTCCTGTTGTGTTGCCTGCCCTCCTAAGTACCTACCGGTCAGCCAGAGCGCCATACGATAAAGCGCGCTTTAACTGCCTGTCTCTATTCCAGTCAGGTTCTCCGCCCAGCCAGGCTTTTGTATCAAATGTCGGCCCGCGTTTACTGGAATCTTTATTTATGCACGGTATTGTTCCGTGTTGTTTCAGGAAACACCTTGAATATGAATACTCAAACCCAACACGCAATTCACACATTGACCAACGCTTTTGCCCCGATGAACTGCCTGATCATGGCCGCTCGCAAAGGCTGCTTCAGTTTCACCATCGTCAACGAACACGGCATCGCCCGCCACAGCGAACGCCTGTACCCCGATCAGTACGCCAGCGCCGAACCGCTGCAGGCCGTGATCGAGCGTACCCGTCAGGCCCTCATCGCCTGACGAAAACGCTGCACCGCAAGCCGAAAGCCCCGCACTGCAAAGGCGGGGCTTTTTTTATGCGCGCTTTATAACGGCGGCATTACGCAAGGATAAGGCTCTGGGCCTGCGCTAATTCGCAGGTCCTACTCCTGCGGCGGGATTGTCCTACAAGAATAGCTCTAAATCGGGCTCCTCAGCCTATAGCGCGCCATCGAAAATGTTGGTAATTTTCGAGCGGTGAACAACAAGGAGTTCTAATAATGAAAATAATGACAAAAGCACTGAACCGGACAACGCTTGGACTCGCACTGGGTCTGGCTTCTTCTCAACTGCTCGCTGCCGGCTTTGCCCTCAACGAACAAAGCATCAGCGGCATGGGCACCGGCTTTGCAGGTCGCTCCTCGTCAGCCGATGACGCAAGCACCGTATTCGGCAACCCTGCCGGTATGTCCCGCCTCAAACGTGAACAAATCAGCGTGGGTGCAGCTGCCGTGATCGCCAAGACCGATATCGACAACGGTCGTGGCACATTCGGCGGCAGCAGCGACGGCGACATGGTTCCAGTGGTCGGCGTGCCAATGGGCTATTACGTCAAACCTATCGATGATCACTGGGCATTTGGTCTGGGCGTGTACGTCCCGTTCGGCCTGGTCACTGATTACGAAAAAGGCTTCGCCGGCCGCTACTGGGGCGACAAGAGTCACGTCCAGGTCGTGACCTTCCAGCCGACTGTCAGCTATGCATTCAATGACAAGGTTTCCATCGGTTTCGGCCCGACCATCAACCGTATCGACGGTGAACTGACCTCGGCAACATTGAACGCCGAAACACCGGGCCGCAATGACGGCAAGGTGAAGATCGAAGGCGATGACACCGCAATCGGCTTCAATGCCGGCATTCTGGTGCAGGCTACCGACACCACTCGTCTGGGCCTGACTTACCACTCCAAGGTCGATTACAAGCTCAAGGGCAAGACCAAGATCGAAGGCTCGGGCTTCGGTCCGTTCGGCGGCCAGAAGTACGATGCTTCGCTGGACATCTCCACGCCTGAGTCGGTGGACTTCTCTATCACCCAGCAACTCGACGAGAACTGGACTGTTTACGCAGGCAGTACCTGGACTCGCTGGAGCCGTCTGCAAGACATCACCGTCAACAACGATGGCGTCCCTGCCCTGCTGGGCGGCTCTGCCGGCCCGATCGGCACCATCACCGAAGAACAGAACTGGCACGACACCTGGGCGCACGCCATCGGTGCTTCGTACAAGGTCAATAAAGAGTGGACCCTGCGCACAGGTTTCTCCGTTGATCAGTCGCCGACCAACAACGTCAACCGCTCCCCACGCATCCCGACCGGCGATCGCAAGATCATCAGCTTCGGTGCAGGCTGGAGCCCGACCGACGACCTGACCATCGACGTGGCGTACTCGTACCTGCGTGAAGACGAAACCAAGATCCGCGACTTCAGCACGAGCAAAGGCTCGTACAGCGCCGACTACCGTAACACCGCTCACGGCCTGGGCACTTCGGTTACCTATCGCTTCTGATAAGCGACTGCCAGGCTGAAAAAAAGCCCGCAACCCGTAATGGCCGCGGGCTTTTTATTGCGCGCCTTGAGCTCTCAGACCTGCATTGATTGACTAGCGTGCAGATACTCCGCGTTATTGACTGACTATCGTGCCGACGCTCCGCGTCGGCATGCAGTTCTGGGCGCTCTGCGCCCTCTATGTGGCGCTCCGCGTCACACAAGGCTTCTGCGATGTCAGGTAGATTCAGATAAGCCCGCCCTAAGGCTTCGACGCAATCGCCTTTTCAATGGCTGCGATCAGCTCAGGATCATCCGGCGCGGTCATGCTAGAGAAATTGGCGACAACCTTGCCATGCCGGTCCACCACATACTTGTAAAAATTCCAGCGCGGCGCACTGCTCTGTTCGGCCAGCACCTTGAACAAATGGATCGCATCATCGCCGCGTACGGCCTGCGGCTCGGTCATGGTGAAGGTCACGCCGTAATTGACGTAGCAGACCTTGGCGGTCTCCTCACCATCCTTGGCTTCCTGTTTGAAGTCTTTGGACGGCACACCCAACACCTCAAGCCCCTGCCCCTTGTAGCGCTTACTCAACTCTTCAAGGCCTTTGAACTGCGGAGCAAAGCCACAGAAACTGGCGGTATTGACCACCACCAGCGGCTTGCCAGCAAAGCGTTTGCACAGGTCGATGTTTTCCTTGGCACGCAGCTTGGGCAATTCGCCTTGCAACAACGGCGGACAGTCGGCGGCCAATGCAGCGCCACTCATGGCCAGCAGCAGAAGAGGAATCGAAACAAAGCGAATGTTCATCATGGCGGCCCTGGATAGTGTTGTCGTTTGTCGACACGCTACCCCATGCCAGGCTGTCTGCCTAACAAGCGCCCATTCCCAGTTGCAACGCGGCCAGCCCAACGTGCTGCCAGGCCCACCAGACCAGCCCCAACACCACCGAGCCTGCCAGCAACGCCGCCAGCAGAGGCCAGCGACGGCTCATGCCAGACTGCCCTGCGCCTGCAACCTGGCCACCGGGCGCTCACGCACCGGCCAGTTCAACGCGGCGGCCAGCAGACTCAGCAGTATCGAGACTTGCCAGACGAGGTCGTAGTTGCCGGTGCGGTCATACACCAGCCCGCCCAACCAGCCGCCGAGGAATGCGCCTAATTGGTGAAACAGGAAGACGATACCGCCCAGCATCGACAGGTTGCGCACGCCAAACAGTGTCGCGACCGTGCCGTTGGTCAGCGGCACGGTGGACAGCCACAGCAGGCCCATTGCCACGCCGAACAGATAGGCAGTGGTCTGGCTCAAAGGAACCCAGAGAAACAACACGATCACCACCGCGCGCAACAGATAAAGCGTGGTCAACAATCGAGGTTTGGACATGCGCCCGCCCAGCCAGCCAGCGGTGTAGGTGCCGAAGATATTGAACAACCCGATCAAGGCCAGCACTGTTGTACCGACCTTGGCAGGCAAGTGTTGATCCACCAGATAGGCTGGCAGGTGCACCCCGATGAACACCACTTGAAAGCCACAGACGAAGAAACCCAGTGCCAGCAGCCAGAACCCCGAATGCGAGCAGGCTTCACGCAGCGCCTCGCCCAGCGTCAGCTCGATACCGGTAGACACGCTCGGCGTATCCTTGAGCATGCCCACCAAGGGCAGGATCAACGCCACCATCACGCCCAGCACCAGCAAGGCACCGGACCAGCCCAACCAGCTGATCAAGCCCAATGTGCCGGGCAACATGGCAAACTGGCCGAATGAACCCGCCGCGCTGGCGATACCCATGCCCATGCTGCGTTTTTCAGCAGGCAGTGCACGCCCCACGACACCCAGAATGACCGAAAAAGACGTGCCGGACAGACCAATACCGATCAGCAAGCCAGCACTCAGGGAAAGACTGAGAGACGAGTCAGCCATACTCATGCACATTAGCCCTACGGCATACAGCACACCGCCGACGAAGACGACTTTGGCCGCGCCAAACCGATCTGCCAGCGCCCCGGCAAACGGCTGCGCCAGGCCCCACATCAGGTTTTGCAAGGCGATGGCAAAGGCAAAGACCTCACGCCCCCAGCCAAAATCCGCGCTCATGGGCGCCAGAAACAGGCCGAAACCGTGCCGCGTTCCCAGCGAAAGCGCAAGGATCAACGCGCTGCCTAGCAGAACCCAGCCGCTGGTACGCCAGATCGATGTCATGGTTAAGCTCCCTGCACTTTGCTACATGGTTTTACCTGCGAATCGCGAAACTACGCGCTGCCGGTAAAAGCTGTCAACAAAGCATTGGTAAGGCTGTTAAAGCAGCGCGAGCGTCAGCAGAACTGCCAGCTCCAACAGTTCGAGCAGCGCCCCGGCGGTGTCGCCCGTGCTACCGCCCAGACGGCGCATCATTATGTGCCGCAACCACAAGAAACACGCCGCACAGACCAGCAGCGCCGCTACGCCTGACCAACCGGCCAGCAGCACACACGCTAGCGCACTGGCCAACAACGCCTTACGCGCGGGGCCATGCGGCAGATGATCTGCAAGAGCCTGCCCCAGTCCGCCGGAACGCACGTAAGGTGTGCCCAGAAAAAGCCCAAGCATGGCCGCGCGTCCGATCAGCGGCGCTAACAGCAGCCCGATACTGCTGTGACTTTCGATCAGCGCAAGAATCGCTGCAAACTTGAGCAGCAGTACCAGCACCAGCGTGACAACGGCAATAGGCCCGCTACGCGGGTCCTTCATGATCTGCAAGGTGCGTTCGCGATCACCAAAACCGCCCAGCCAGGCGTCGGCACTGTCGGCCAGACCGTCCAGATGCAGGCCGCCACTAAGCAGCACCCAGACACTGAGCACCAGCGCGGCATGCAGCATGAGCGGCGTACCATTGAGTAGCGCACTGAAACCCAGCAGCAGCGTGCCGAATACCACTCCTACCAGTGGGTAGAACAATAACGAACGCCCAAGCTCTTCCGGGCGCGGCATGCCGGGCAGACGAATCGGCAGGCTGCCGAGAAATTGCAGGGCGATCCAGAACGGCAGCATCTCAGACCTCCGTGAGTACGCCATCAGCGGCGACCTGAATCGACAGCAGTGCACCATGGCCGACCACTACCTGCAACAATTGCTCACGCGGTAGACCACGCGCCTGCGCCAGCAGCAGGCGCATCACACCGCCGTGACTGACCAGCAACACGCGCTCACCGGCATACGCCTGATGCAGACGCTCCACGGCATTCAGTACCCGTGTCGAAAAGTCGCTCACAGGCTCCCCATTGGGCGGCGTGAAGGCGTAGGGATCAGCCCAGAACAGGCCCAAGCCTTCGGCATCGGTCTCCATGAGCTGCGCAGGGCTGTGGCCCTCCCAGTCGCCGAAGTGTAGCTCCTGCAAACCCGGCTCCAGTTGCATGGGCAGCGACAGGCGCTGCGCCAGCTCTTCGGAAAAACGTGCACAGCGCTGCAAGGGCGAGCTGACAATCCGTTCCCAGGGACCGCCATCGGTCACCGCCGCACGCATCTGCTGCCAGCCGAGTTCGGTCAGAGCATCGTCGAGACTGCCGCGCAGACCACCTCCCAGTTCTGTTTCGCCATGGCGCAGCAAGTCCAGACGCAAGGTCATGCGGGGCGATCCGCCACTGCCGCTTCGGCAAACGTTGCCATGCCGTTGTGCAGCTCGCAGGCCAGACGCACCAGCGGCACCGCCAGCGCTGCGCCACTGCCCTCGCCCAGACGCAAGCCAAGGTCGAGCAATGGTTCGGCCTGTAGCGTTTCCAGCAAGTGCCGGTGGCCCGGTTCGGCGCCACGGTGGCCGAACAACAGCCAGTTGCGGCAAGACGGATTCAGACGCACCGCCACCAGCGCGGCCACGCTGCAAATGAAACCGTCGACCAGCGCCACGATGCCTTCCTGCGCACAGGCCAGATAAGCGCCGGTCAGCGCGGCAATCTCGAAACCACCCAGGCAGAACAGGCTGTGTAGCGGGTCGCCGGCCTGCTCGGCATGCAGCGCCAGTGCGCGCTCGATGACACGGGTCTTGTGCTCGATACCTTCAGCGTTCAACCCGGTGCCGGGCCCGACCAGCAACGGCGCGGCACATTCCAGTACCGAGCAGGCGACGGCGCTGGCCGCCGTGGTATTACCGATGCCCATCTCGCCACCGATGAACAGCTCGGTGCCGACTGCCTTGGCGCGCAACACGCTGTCGCGCCCGGCCTGCAGAGCAGCAAGCCCCTGTTCAGCGCTCATGGCTGGCCCGTGGGCGAAATTGGCGGTGCCCGCGCCGATACGCAAATGACGCACGCCTGGCAAATCCAGAGGCGACACGGTACCCAGATCCACCACGTCCAGCTGCGCCGAGAGCTGGCGCGCCAGCACGCTGATCGCTGCGCCGCCGTTGACGAAGTTATGCAGCATCTGGCCAGTGACTTCCTGTGGATAGGCCGATACACCTTCGGCCACCACACCATGATCGCCGGCAAAGATCGCGATCCACAGCTTGTCGGCAGCCGGACGCTCGCGCCCTTGCAGGCCGGCGAGCTGCACCGCCAGCCGCTCCAGTTGCGCCAGCGAACCCGCAGGCTTGGTCAACTGTTGCTGACGGGCCAGTGCCGCCTCGCGCATTGGTACATCGATAGCCTGTGCGGGCTTGAGCCACCAGGAATTACTCATAGCGCGGTTCCTTTCAAAGTCAGGGGCAAGCCGGCAACGGTCAACACGACACGCTGGCAACGCTCGGCCAGCGCTTGATGCAACAGACCGGCTTCGTCGACATAGCGGCGCGTCAGTTCACCCAGGGGCACGACGCCAAGCCCGGTTTCGTTACTGACAAAAATGATTTCGCCCGGCAAACCGGCCAGGCTGTCGAGCAGGGCTTCTCGCTCCTGAAGCAGACGCTCGGGGTCGTCGAGCATCAACAGGTTAGTGAGCCACAGGGTCAGGCAATCGACCAGCAGGCAGCGGTCTGGCCCAGCATTTTCGTGCAGCACCCGCGCCAGCTCGAGCGGTTCTTCGACCAGCCCCCAGTGCTCGGGACGACGGGCGCGATGGCTGGCCACGCGCTGGTTCATTTCGCCATCGAGAGGCTGGCTGGTGGCAATGTAGATCACCTTCAGCGCTGAGTCGGCGGCCAGTTTCTCAGCCAGTCGACTCTTGCCGGAACGTGCGCCGCCAAGGATTAGTTGCAGCATTTCAGTTTGCCTCCAGGCCACACAGTTCGCGAAGCAATGGGCCGTCCAGGTGCTTTTCCACCAGGTCCGCCAGACGCTCAATGTCGCGCTCGCGCAGGGCGTGATAGTCCACCGACTGAACGTTTTCAAGCCCCGCCCAGCGCAACAAGGCGCTGCAGGCGGCGGGCGCTTCGAACAGGCCATGCAGGTAAGTCCCCAGAATCTGTCCGTCGGCACTTTGCGCGCCATCGCAACGCCCATCGTCCAGTTGAACGACAGCCCGTTCCAGCGCCACCCCTGTTGTCACACCGGCATGAATCTCGTAACCGCTGACCTCGGCGTCTTCCAGGGTCAGACGGCCGCGTACGTTGCGCAGTTGTTTTTCCGCCTCCAGCACCGTGCTCATCGCCAGCAGACCAAGACCAGGACTTGAACCGGCTGCACCTTCCAGCCCCAGCGGGTCGTGCACCTGCTCGCCGAGCATTTGCAGGCCGCCGCATATACCCAGCAGCTTGCCGCCGTAACGCAAATGCCGCTCGATGGCGATGCGCCAGCCGTTGCTGCGCAGGTACTTCAGGTCGCTGCGTACGCTTTTCGAGCCGGGCAGAATGATCAGGTCAGCATGAGGAATGTCCTGACCGGGGCCGACGAATTGCAGGTTGACCTGGGGATGCAGGCGCAACGGGTCGAAATCGGTGTGATTGCTGATGCGCGGCAGCACTGGCACCACCACGTTCAGGACCTGCTCGACCTTGTCGGTCTGGCGCTGATCGAGACCGTCTTCGGCCTCCAGGTGCAGATCCATTACGTAAGGCAACACGCCAACCACCGGTTTGCCGGTTCGCGCCTCCAGCCAGTCCAGGCCCGGTTGCAGCAAGGCGATGTCGCCGCGAAAACGGTTGATGATGAACCCCTTGACCCGCGCCTGTTCGCTGGGCGACAGCAACTCCAGCGTGCCGACCAGATGGGCAAAGACCCCGCCGCGATTGATGTCGGCAATCAACAGCACCGGGCAGTCGACCGCCTCGGCAAAGCCCATGTTGGCGATATCGTTGGCGCGCAGGTTGATCTCGGCCGGAGACCCCGCGCCTTCGACCATAATCACCGGATAGCTCAGGCCCAGCCGTCGATGCGACTCCAGCACCGCCTGCATGGCAATCTCTTTATAGCCGTGGTAAGCCACCGCGTTCATGGTGGTGACGGCGCGACCGTGAATGATCACCTGCGCACCTGTATCACTGTTGGGCTTGAGCAGCACCGGGTTCATGTCGGTGTGCGGCTCCAGAAAGCACGCCTGCGCCTGCACGGCCTGAGCGCGGCCGATCTCGCCGCCGTCTGCCGTCACCGCGCTGTTGAGCGCCATGTTCTGCGGTTTGAATGGCACCACCTTGACGCCCTGTCGGGTCAGCCAGCGGCACAGCGCCGTCACCAGTGTGCTTTTGCCGGCGTCGGAGGTGGTGCCTTGTACCATCAGCGTGGTCATGGGTATTCCTTGCGGTATTCAAGCAGGACAGTGTGCAGGCGCAGCCAGTCGGCCTCGTCGCGGGGCAGACCGAAGCGCAGACTGGCGGACTCGGGTGTGCCACCCTGAAACAGACGCAACAATACGCCACGTCGCGCACAGAACTCATAGAGCGTTTGCGCTTCAGGGGTCATCCGCCACTGAAACAGCGCACAGCCACCCTGCGGGCTCAGACCGTACTGGTCGAGCGAGGCCACCAGACGCTCGCGAGCCTGCTCGCTGCGTTCACGCTGACGGGCCTGCCCTTCCTGATCATTGAGGCACACCTGACCGATAATCCGTGTTGGCCCGCTAACCGACCAAGGGCCGATTTCCTGCGCCAGCATCCTCAGCAATACCGGTTCGGCCATGACAAAACCGAGCCTGACACCGGCCAGGCCAAAAAACTTGCCGAACGAGCGCAGCACAATTAGCCCGGTGCGCCACGTCTCGGCAGCCAGGCTCAGGCCCGGCGTGTTATCCATGAAAGCTTCATCGACGACCAGCCAGCCACCGCGCTCGGCCAGTCGCGCATGCCATTCCAGCAGGCGCTCGGCGCTCAGGTGCAGACCGGTTGGATTGTTCGGGTTGACCACCACCAGCACATCAAGAGTGTCGAGAAAGTATTCGACCTCCTGCTCGCTGACCTCACGGACCACGAAGCCGTTCTTGCGCCATGCGTGTGCATGCTCGGCGTAGCATGGCGACAGCACGCCAACCCGACCTCCGCTGCGTACCCGCGGCAACGCTTGAATTGCGGCCTGCGAGCCGGACACCGGCAATAAGCGAGGCACGCCGTAATAACGGCACGCCGCTGCTTCCAGGCCATCATCGGTCTCGGGCAACCGCGCCCAGGCGTGCATCGGGATCTGCGGTATAGGCCACGACCAGGGTGCAATGCCCGTGGACAGGTCCAGCCAGTCGGCCAGTTCGATACCGTAATGCTGCGCTGCGGCGCGCAACCGACCGCCGTGCTCAAGCATAGAATTCAGCTACCACGCAAATGACCAGCAACCATAACCAGACGCCGCGCTGCACCAGTTGCCAGCCGCGATCAATGGAGTCTGCATCGGCAGGCGCACCTTCACCCAGCTGCGGACGCTGATGCAACTCGCCGTGATAGATCGCCGCCCCGCCCAGTTCGACACCCAGCGCGCCTGCGCCAGCGGCCATCACCGGACCGGCGTTGGGGCTGTCCCAGGTTGGCCCTTGGGTACGCCAGCAGCGCAGCGCCAGCCGGGTCTTGCCCAGCAACGCGTAAGTCAACGCCACAAGGCGTGCAGGAAGGTAATTGAGCACATCGTCGATCTTCGCCGCAGCCCAGCCGAAACGCTCGAAGCGCTCGTTACGGTAGCCCCACATGGCGTCCAGCGTGTTGCTCAGCCGGTACAGCACCACGCCGGGCGCACCGGCCACGACAAACCAGAACAGCGCGGCGAACACCGCATCACTGCCGTTCTCCAGCACTGATTCGGTCGCCGCGCGAGCCACTTCGGTGGCATCCAGTTCGCTGGTCTGGCGACTGACCAGATAACCGACCCGCTGGCGCGCCTCGACCAGATCGTCACTGCGCAGCGCTTGCGCCACCGGCTGAACATGCTCGCCCAGGCTGCGCATGCCCAGTGCGCAATACAGCGCCAGAACCTCGACCAGCCAGCCAATACCGGGCAACCAGCTCAGTAGCGTGGCCAACAGCGTCAACGGCACGACGGTGATAACCCAGGCGGTAACGCCATGACTGCGCCAGCCACGGCCACCGCTGTTGAAACGCTGCTCGACCCGACTGGCAAAGCGTCCGAACGCCACCAGCGGATGCCATCGTTTCGGTTCACCGAGCAACGCGTCCAGCGCCACACCGGCGACGCTCAACAGCGCCACACTCATTGACTCACTCCCCATTGATTCTCATACAGCAACTCATGCAGCGGACGCGTCTGCGCCCAGCCTTCCATGACCAGCATGGGCGCAGGATAAAATTCCTTGACCGGCCCCAGACAGATGATCGCCAATGGCTTGGCCCCGTCGGGCATGCCCAGCAGTTCGGCCAGAGCCTCCGGGTCGAACAGCGACACCCAGCCCATACCAAGCCCCTCGGCACGCGACGCCAGCCACAGATTCTGGATGGCGCAGGACAACGAGGCCATGTCCATTTCCGGCAAGGTGCGGCGGCCGAAAATATGCTGTTCACGCCCTTCCATCAGTGCGGCGACCAGCACCTCTGCGCAGTCATTGATCCCTTCGACCTTGAGCTTCATGAACTCGTCGGTGCGCTCGCCCAGTGCCTGAGCAGTGCGGATACGTTCTTCTTCTACCTGCGCCTGCATTTTTCCGCGCAACACCGGATCGCTGATGCGAATGAAGCGCCACGGCTGCATCAGCCCGACACTGGGTGCCTGGTGTGCGGCTTCCAGCAAGCGCGCCAGCAACTCGGGGGCCACCGTGCCGCCGACGAAGTGGCGCATGTCGCGACGCTCGGCGATGGCCCGGTACACCGCAGCCCGCTCTTCAGGGCTGAACGCTTGTTCGGTCATGGTTTGAACAGCGCCGCAATCGCCTGAGGGCAGGAAGGGAAATAGAAATGCACGTAGGACGCGGTCAGACGACCCAGGCGATAGACTGCCTCTGCGCCACGCCCGCCGTTGGGGCTGACGCCACGGGCAATCGGCTGTAACTCGGTGCTGGTCAGCGAATGGTGATACGTGTGGCCATGCAGCGTGCCCTCGGGCAGCTCAACCGCTTGCAAGGCCAGCGCCGCCAGACGCTTCTGCATGACCGCCTCACCGGACAGCAAGCCGACCAGTTCGGCGCGCACGCCCTCTACATCGGTCAGGGCTTCGAGTAAATAAAGCATGCCGCCGCACTCGGCCAGAATCGGCTTGCCAGCAATATGGTGCGCCCTGATCGACGCCTGCATCGTCAGGTTTTCCGCCAGCGCAACGTGGTGCAGCTCCGGGTAGCCACCCGGCAGGTACAGGCTGTCGGCGTCGGGAAGCTCGCGGTCATGGATCGGCGAGAAGAAACTCAGCTCAGCGCCCATGTTCCTCAGCAGGTCCAGGCTCGCGCCGTACAGAAAGGCAAAGGCCTCGTCGCGGGCAATGGCGATGCGCACACCTCTGAGTAAAGGCTCGACCTGAACCGGGTCAGGCGCGGTGAAGGTTACGGCTGGCGGCAAGGCCACTTCGCAGGTACTGGCCAGCGCGGCGGCAGCCATGTCCAGCCGCACGTCCAGATCGTTGAGTTCGCTGGCCTGAACCAGTCCCAGATGGCGGCTGGGCAATTCGAAACCGACTTCCCGGGACAGTGCGCCATACCAGCGCAGGCCCTCGGTCAGGCTGTTTTCCAGCAACTGCGCGTGTCGTACCGTGCCAACCCGGTTGGCCAGCACGCCGGCAAACGGTAGATCAGGCTGATAACGCGCCAGCCCGAGCGCCAGCGCGCCAAACGTCTGCGCCATCGCCGTGCCGTCGATCACCCCCAACACCGGTACGCCAAAGTGGCGGGCCAGATCAGCGCTGGACGGTGTACCGTCGAACAGCCCCATGACGCCTTCGATCAGGATCAGGTCTGCCTCATCTGCGGCTTCCCACAACAGGCGACGGCTTTCGTCGGCACCAACCATCCACATGTCCAGCTGGTAGACCGGTGCGCCGCTGGCCCGCTCGAGAATCATCGGGTCGAGAAAATCCGGGCCGCACTTGAACACTCGGACTCTGCGCCCTTGATTGCGGTGCAAACGCGCCAGTGCAGCGGTCACCGTGGTTTTGCCTTGCCCGGAGGCAGGCGCAGCGATCAATACCGCCGGACAATCACGCGGGGCTCTCATTGCGATGCGCTCAATAATGAAGGGTTCACAGCTCGATACCTTTCTGCGCACGAATACCGGCCTGAAACGCGTGCTTGACCACGCCGATCTCGGAAACCGTATCAGCCAGGTCGATCAATTCGGGTTTGGCACCGCGGCCGGTCACCAGCACATGCTGCATCGGCGGGCGGGCCTGCAAATCACTCAGCACCTGTTCAAGGTCGAGGTAGCCATGTTTGAGAGCGATGTTCAGTTCGTCGAGCACCACCAGACCAATGGCCGGATCGCGAAGCATTTCCTGAGACACGGCCCAGGCGGCCTCAGCGGCGGCGATGTCACGCTGGCGATCCTGGGTTTCCCAGGTGAAGCCCTCGCCCATCACGTGATAGCGCACCTGCTCGGGGAAACGGCGGAAAAACATTTCTTCGCCAGTGCTGTTGCGGCCCTTGATGAACTGCACCACGCCGCACTGCATGTCGTGGCCCATGGCCCTGGCAAGCATGCCGAATGCCGAGCTGCTCTTGCCCTTGCCGTTGCCGGTCAAGACCAGCAGCAGGCCGCACTCGTTGGGTGAGCTGGCAATGCGCTCGTCCATCACGGCTTTCTTGCGCAGCATGCGCGCCAGATGGCGTTCGTCGCGTTCGGGGGATTCGTTCATCCGGGTTCTCCGCTCGTGGCAGTCGACAACAGACGGAAGGACAGCACTGGACAGCACGGCAACGCCCTGCACAGAGCACCACCCTCCGTGATGCCATTGAGTGGTTCAGGCCGGTCTCCGGGCTCATGAGCGGGTTACCCCGGCTGCGCGCCTTCCCATGTCGAAACACAGTGGCGTCAGGCACAGCCTTGACTCATTTACCGTTGCGGGGGCAGCGCCGGGATCGGATCTGTCAACCCACACCGGCTTCCCTGTTTCACCCTGCCAATCGAGGATTGCAGAGCACCTGAAACAAACCGCGAAGGGTAGAGTGTTGGGCTGGGAGCGTCAATCGACACCGTCGCCGCGGAACGTGATTGAACCTAGCGGGTTGGCGGTGCCTCTATCAATTATCGGACCACGCCCTTGTTTATGGAGATTCACCATGTTCAGACTCAGACCCCACTACGCAGTGTTGCTTCTGGTTGCCGGTGGCCTTGCTGCCTGCGGCGAGTCTTCGACCCTGCAAGTCTCGGATGGAACAGGCCCCTCGCCCAAACTGCCGGAGCCCAACAAGACGCTCATCCCGACCGTCAACATCGCCCCTGCCATCGGCTGGGAAAAAGGCGCCAAACCGGTGGCCGCACCCGGCACTCAGGTGGCGGCCTTCGCTGAAGGCCTCGACCACCCGCGCTGGCTGTATGTATTACCCAATGGCGACGTGCTGGTGGCGGAAACCAATTCGCCGGCCAAACCGGATGATTCCAAGGGTATTCGCGGCTGGGTAATGGAAAAAGTCATGGGCCGCGCCGGTGCGGGCGTGCCAAGCGCCAACCGCATTACTCTGCTGCGCGACGTGGACAAGGACGGCGTCGCGGAGACCCGCACGGTTTTCCTGCAAAACCTCAATTCTCCGTTTGGCATGACCCTGGTGGGCAACAAGCTGTATGTCGCCGACACCGACCGCCTGATCAGCTTCCCCTATGAAGCGGGCCAGACCTCGATCAGCGCGCAAGCGACCAAGGTCGTCGACCTGCCGGGCGGTACGCTCAATCACCACTGGACCAAGAACGTCATCGCCAGCAAGGATGGCAGCAAGCTGTACGTAACCGTGGGCTCCAACAGCAACGTGGCCGAGAACGGCATGGACAAGGAAGAAGGTCGTGCAGCCATCTGGGAAGTGGACGCTGCCACCGGCAACCACCGCATTTTCGCCTCTGGCCTGCGCAACCCCAACGGCATGGACTGGGAGCCCAAAACCGGCAAACTGTGGACGGCAGTCAACGAGCGAGATGAAATCGGCAGCGACCTGGTGCCTGACTACGTGACCTCGGTGCAGGATGGCGCTTTCTACGGCTGGCCCTACAGCTATTACGGCCAGCACGTCGACGAGCGCGTCAAGCCACAGAACCCGGCACTGGTCGCCAAGGCGATTGCCCCGGATTACGCAGTCGGTCCGCACACCGCTTCGCTGGGCCTGGTGTTCGCCGACGGCAAGACACTGGCTGCACCGTTCAACGAAGGCTTGTTCATTGGCCAGCACGGCTCCTGGAACCGCAAACCGCACAGCGGCTACAAGGTGGTGTTCATTCCATTCAGCGGCGGCAAACCCAACGGCACCCCGGTCGATGTGTTGACCGGCTTCCTCAACAAGGATGAAAAAGCCATGGGTCGCCCGGTTGGCGTGGTCAATGACCAGCGCGGCGGATTGCTGGTGGCCGACGACGTCGGCAACAAGATCTGGCGCGTGACATCCGCCAAGGCTGCTCAGTAACGCCGAGCCTAGAGGTTTGACGCAGAGCGTTGCACGATAGTTGAGATCATCGTTCCCTACGCTCCAACACTCGGCGTTACACACAAGTCCTGAAGAGCCCGGAATACGTGCCTTTCAGGGTTCTGCCCGAAGGGCGTAGGAGCGAACTTGTTCGCGAAGGCGGTGTTTCAGAAGATGCATTTTCGGCGATCATACAAGCCCTTTCGCGAACAAGTTCGCTCCTACGGCCTGCGGCCAGAATCTAAAGTAAAGTTGAGCGCTCCGCGTGGGCGTGGGCATGCAGTTCTGGACGCTCTTGAGTGCGCGCAGAGCAATCAGCGCGAAGCGCTTAAGGCCGATTCTGCGCCAGGCTGGACGGCTGAATCACGCGTTTGGCGTTGAGATAGGCTTTCTGCCAGTAAGGCTTGTCGAGGCTGTCGAGCTTGACCGTGCCGCCGCTGGCCGGCGCATGCACGAAGCGGCCTTCGCCGACGTAGATGCCCGCGTGGGACACCTGCGAGCCGCCCGAGGTGGCGAAGAACACCAGATCCCCTGACTGCAATTGCTCGCGACGGATATTCGGCACGCCCATCACGATCATCTCGCGCGTGGAACGCGGTAGGGAAATGCCCGCTGCATCACGATAGACATAACCTATAAGACCGCTGCAATCAAAACCGGAGTCAGGCGTGTTGCCGCCCCAGCGATAAGGCGTGCCAACCAGCCCCAACGCACGAAACAGCACGTCTTCGGCAGCCGGAGAAAGAATCTGAGGGGGAGCAGTGACCACCGGACGCTGAACGATCCGGGGTGCTTTGGGCGGTGGCGGCGCGCTGGCGCAAGCCCCCAGCAACGCAGCAACAGAGATGACTATCAGGCGCAACGCAATCGACATAACCACAACAACCTATCCGGATGCGGCTTACGCTGCCGAGAAGCTCAAAAACGCAGAAAGACCCGAAGGTCTTGTTCTGCGCGTTCTATTTTATTTACGCCGCTTGGGCGCGGTCTTGACTGTAGTCGAAGTCATCGCCGTTGTCTGCGTTACTTCAGGTGTCGATTTTACTGCAACAGTACCCGGGGCCATCGCCAGAGGCCGCTTGGCCTCGATGAAGGTCTTGCTCCAGTAGGCGTCATCGAGGCTGTCGATGCGCACACCGCCGCTGCGGCGACTGCTGGAGTGGATGAACTGCCGATTACCGGCGTAGATCGCTGCATGGCTGACCTGACCGCGACCGCGAGTACTGAAGAACAGCACATCGCCCGGCTGAAGCTTGTTGCGCGCCACCAGAGGTGCGTTGACGTTGATCATTTCACGCGTGGAACGTGGCAGGCTCATGCCGGCCTCTTCGCGAAACAGATAACCGATGAAGCCGCTGCAATCGAAACCCGAAGAAGTCGACGTGCCGCCGAACTTGTAGCGTGTGCCGATCAGCGACTTGCCACGCTCCAGGATGCTGTCGGCCAGGGCCGGCAGTTGGTAAGACTTGTTATCAGCGAACTGGGACAGTTCGTCTTCGGTAGCGAGCTCGTCCTGCAGGACTGCCGCGTCGGCGCGACGGGCTGCGGACTGGGCATTTGCATTGATTGCGCTCTGATAGCGTGGAACTGGCTGGACCTGTTCCTGCTGTGCGACCGGCATATTGGCCGAGCAACCGAAGAGGAATGTAACGAGTGCGAGAGGCACGAGGGGTGCAAAGCGAACAACCTGCATGGGCACAACCGTGGCTGACTAGTTAAGATGGCGAGACTATGCCTTTTATGAAGGTGATTTGCAAATTCAATCGAACTAGATGTGACTTATGAGTTCCGCCATGACATGTGCTGCACGGCATTGCAAAAAGACGTCCATCTGCGCGCTGTGATCGGTCGGCTGCGGATTGATTTCCGCCGTAAAACCCCCGGAAACTCTGGTGCGAATGACCGGTTCGTGAATGTAGGGGAAGCTTGCCGTGGTACCAATACTCAGGACTGCGTCATAGCCTTTAGCCAGTTGTTCATACAGTGTTTCCAGTGCCCTTTCAGGGAGCATTTCCTGAAAAAGAACGACGGGCGGTCGCATAACGCCACTACATGCCGGGCATAAAGGGGGCAAAGGACGCTGCAAGTGCTCACTCAATTGCGGATCTTCAGCGCCGCAGGATTGGCAAAACAGTGGCGAGAGCTGCCCGTGAATTTCGATCAGGCGCTCCGGCGGGCTGCCAGCGGCGCGATGATAGCCGTCGACATTCTGGGTCAGCACCCAGCACTCGGGCTTGATGCGCTGCAACTGCGCGATGGCGTAATGCGCGACGTTGGGCTCACCTCCCAGGCAGGCCTTGCCCAGCTCGGCAATATATTTCCAGCACAGCTCGGGGTCACGGCGCAGCATCGGCCCGGACAGGGCCATTTCGATAGGCAAGCCATCGTCGGTCTTGCCGTTGTACAGCCCGCCAACGCCGCGATAGGTCGGCAAGCCCGAATCAGCCGACAGTCCTGCCCCGGTGATCACCAGAATCCGTTGTGCATGGCGCAAGGCTGCCGCCGTTTGCATCAACAGCGCCTGATCTACCACCCCAGCGTCTCTTTAAGGAAGGGAATGGTCAGCTTGCGCTTTTCCTGGAGTGACGCCTGATCAAGGCGCTCAAGCAATTCGAACAGCGCGCTCATGCTGCGTGTACCACGCGTCAGGATGAAATGGCCTACCTCATCGGTAAGGTGCAGGCCGCGCCGTGACGCACGCAGTTGCAGCGCACGCAGCTTGTCTTCGTCGGAAAGACCACGCATCTGGAATACCAGGGCCATGGTCAGACGGGATTTCAGATCGGGGAGCTTGACCGGCAGTTCGCGGGGCGATTTGGACGCTGCAATAAGCAGACGACGCCCGCTGTCACGCAAACGGTTGAACAGGTGAAACAGGGCTTCTTCCCACTCCGGCTTGCCGACAATGGCTTGCAGGTCATCCAGGCACACCAGTTCGTACTGTTCAAGATGGTCGAACAGCTCGATACCTTCATCGATGACTTCGGCAAGCGGCAGATACACCGCTGGCTCGCCCAGTTGCTCGAAACGCAGGCACGCAGCCTGAAGCAGGTGCGTGCGCCCTACTCCATCCTTGCCCCACAGATAGATGAGGCTTTCCGTCCACCCAGCGTCGGCTTCGCACAGCCGCTCGACATAGCCGAGTGCAGCGGCATTGGCGCCTGGATAGTAATTGACGAAAGTGGCGTCATCACGCAGACGCACACTCAGGGGCAGCTGAATCGGTTTCATGCTGACTAACGGCTCATGCAAACCGTCAAGGGCCTCTGTGTAAAGAGCGCAAAGTTTATACCCGTGAAGCGGGTCGCACAATGCGACAGACCTCAAGCAAAATCAAAGGTTTGCGTCAGGGTGCGTAAAGCGCAGGTCGAGAAAGGGCGTTTTGACGTGACGCATGCATTGCCTGGACAAGCCTCTTCACCGGGCAGTGAAGAGGCGTGCGTACGCCTACAGCTCTGGATCTTCCGCACCGGCATAGATTTCCGAGTCTTTATAAACGTCATGCATGTGCCGCACCAGCACCATGATCACCGCAGCGACCGGCAACGCCAGCAGAATGCCGGTGAAGCCGAACAGCTCGCCACCCGCCAGAATCGCAAAGATCACCGCCACCGGGTGCAGACCGATGCGATCCCCTACCAGTAATGGCGTCAGCACCATACCTTCGAGTGCCTGACCGATCATGAATACGGCAACGATGCCCATCATCGGGTACAGGTCACCACCAAACTGGAACAACCCGGCGACCAGTGCCGAACCAATGCCGATCACAAAGCCCATATAAGGCACGATGGCAGCCAGACCGGCGATCACTCCGATCAACAGGCCCAGCTCCAGCCCGACCAGCATCAGACCGGCCGCGTAGATCACTCCGAGACCGACCATGACCAGCAGTTGCCCGCGTATGAACGCGCCCAGCACCTCGTGACACTCGCCCGCCAGCTTGACGATTTGACCTTCACGCTGACGTGGCAGCAGACCGCGGATCTTGCCGGTCATGATGTCCCAGTCACGCAACAGGTAGAAACACACCACCGGGATCAGCACCAGATTGGTCAGCCAGCCGATCAGCGCCAGGCTCGACGCCGTAGCCTGGGACAGCACGACAGAGACGATATCCCCGGCCTGCCCCATGTGTTCGGAGATGGCTGCCTTGATCTTGTCGAACTTCCAGAACCCGTCTGCCAGACCGAACTTGGCCTGCACCCACGGCAACGCCGAGTGTTGCAGCCAGTCGAGGATCTGCGGGGCCAACTCATAGAGACGAAACAACTGTTTGGCCAGCATCGGCACCAGCACCAGCAGCAAGGCCATCAGCACCAGTATGAACAGACCGAACACCGCCACCACGCTCAAGGTTCTGGACAGCCCGGCACGCTCCAGACGATCCACCAGCGGATCGCCCATGTAGGCCAGCAGCAGCGCTACCAGAAAAGGGGTGAGGATCGTGTGCAACAGCACCACGAATGCGACCAGCAAGGCCAGGCCGCCGATCCAGAACCAACGCCGTGTATCAGTCATCAACATCCCTCAACCCAATGGAAAAGCGCTTTGCCGGATTACCAGCGGAAATAAAGCTGTGGCGCGGACGCCGGAACAATCATCGGTGCGGGCGCAGGTGCCGGAACAGCAGCAGCTCCATTGGCTGGCGCAACCGGCGCAGTCGCATCGACAGGCGCAGCAGGCGGTGTTGGGGCAGCGGCTGCCTCGGCTGCGGGCACTTCCTGCAATTTGGCCAGCGACAACTGCGAGCGTAGCTGGTCGGTGCTGCCACTGACCTCAAACACCACTTTGTCGCCGTCAACAGAACTCAGACGCACGTCGAACGGATCAAGTAACTGAAGCAGTTGTGCATAGCGCTCCAGTGTCATGCCCTGAACCTGCACCAACAGGCCCGTCGAGGCACCGGGCTTGGCGACAAAACGCGGGGCCAGACGCTGGCTGACCGACAGCAACACCGCATCGGCCAACGCTTCGGAACTAGCCCCGGTCGCGGTGCCCTGCTCGCGCTGATCGCCCAGCCACAAGCGCCATTTGCCCTGCCACTGGCCTGCATCTTCCTTGGCGTGCACCGCCAGTATCGCGTCAGCACCGTAACGCTCGGAAGCTTCCTTGAGCGGCGCGGCATCAGTGCCTTCAAGTGTCTTGGCGTTACCGATGCCCTGCTCGCTCAAATCCGCCAGCGGCAGACGCAGCGGCAAACCGCGGTGTTGCGCAGCGCGGCGCAGTGGTTCAGCGGCGGCCTGACCGTCACCGACCAGATTCGAGCCTTCGACCGAGTCGTTCAGCCACCAGCCGAGGATCGACGGGCGATTACTGCCCCAGATCGACAGGCCGGCATCACGCAACGCACGGTCGGTGGTCGCTGGATCGAAGTCCACCAGCAGGGTTTCCGGCGGACCGGCCTCATAGCCGTACTGGCTGATGATTTGCTGCGGGTCTTTGCGCAGCGCGGCGATGGCCGAACCCTGCGCGGCCTTGGCGTCGCCGGTCAGGCGCAGCACCAGCGTTTCGACCGCGGCCTGGGTAGCCCGTGTGCGCTCATCGGGCGACTGGCCAGTAACCGGCTCGCGGACCTGATAAAGGTTGCTGACTGTTTCGGCAAGGCTGGGGAGGCTGATCAGGGACAGGCAGCCGACTAAAAGAATTCTGGAAAAACGCATGGACAGTTCCCGAACGGAAAAAAGTAAAAAGAAGCTGTTTCAGGAGGTGTACAAGTCTGGGACAGCCTTGAACCACCAATCATTCAATTTGCGCATAAAGTACACCTTAAACGGCGGCACTCGCACTGACGGGAGGCGCCGGATCAGGTTTATTTGGCGCAACACCGCCCTGTTGTCGGCGCAAGGATGGCCCCTGGGGAGCAAGCCTGATAAAATCGCGCGCCTTCGCAGACCGGCAATCGCCACGGCCCAACATTACCATCGCATGACAGCGCGGTGCTGAACGGGTCCCAACGCAGCGGTCGATACCTCCGAATCCCCCCTAAAGGCCTGGATTTTCTATGAGCAAGCAACCCTCCCTGAGCTATAAAGACGCCGGTGTAGACATCGACGCCGGTGAAGCATTGGTCGAACGCATCAAGAGCGTCGCCAAGCGCACCAAGCGTCCGGAAGTCATGGGCGGCCTGGGAGGCTTCGGCGCCCTCTGCGAAATCCCGGCTGGCTACAAGCAACCGGTCCTGGTTTCCGGCACCGACGGCGTGGGCACCAAGCTGCGTCTGGCCCTGAACCTGAACAAGCACGACACCATCGGCATCGATCTGGTCGCCATGTGCGTCAATGACCTGGTGGTCTGCGGTGCAGAGCCGCTGTTCTTCCTCGATTACTACGCCACCGGCAAGCTGAACGTCGACACCGCTGCCCAGGTCGTCACCGGTATCGGTGCTGGCTGCGAACTGGCTGGCTGCTCGCTGGTCGGCGGCGAAACCGCTGAAATGCCGGGCATGTACGAAGGCGAAGACTACGATCTGGCTGGCTTCTGCGTCGGCGTCGTGGAAAAGGCCGAGATCATCGACGGTTCGAAAGTCGCTGCCGGTGATGCCCTGCTCGCCCTGCCATCGTCCGGCCCGCACTCCAACGGTTATTCGCTGATCCGCAAGATCATCGAAGTGGCCGGTGCCGATATCGAAAGCATCCAGCTGGACGGCAAGCCATTGACCGAGCTGCTGATGGCGCCAACCCGCATCTACGTCAAGCCGCTGCTCAAGCTGATCAAGGAAACCGGCGCGGTCAAGGCCATGGCCCACATCACCGGTGGCGGCCTGCTCGACAACATCCCGCGTGTTCTGCCGCAAGGCGCTCAGGCCGTTGTCGACGTCGCCAGCTGGCAGCGTCCGGCCGTGTTCGACTGGCTGCAGCAGCAAGGCAACGTCGCAGAAAACGAAATGCACCGCGTGCTGAACTGCGGCGTCGGCATGGTTATCTGCGTTGCTCAGGAACACGTTGAAGCCGCGCTGAAGGTTCTGCGCGAAGCTGGCGAGCAGCCATGGGTGATCGGTCAGATCGCTACCGCTGCCGAAGGTGCGGCACAAGTCGAGCTGAAAAACCTCAAGGCGCATTGATGCCAGCCACCTGCGATGTCGTGGTGCTGCTGTCCGGCACCGGCGGCAACCTGCAAGCGATGATCGACAGTTTCAAGGACGGGGCCAGCCCGGTCCGCATCCGCGCGGTGATTTCCAACCGCGCAGATGCGTTCGGCCTGCAACGCGCCAGAGACGCAGGCATCGAAGCCTGCGCGCTGGATCACACTGTTTATGAAGGCCGTGAAGCCTTCGATGCAGCGCTGATCGAACTGATCGACACTTTCCAGCCACAGTTGGTGGTACTGGCCGGGTTCATGCGCATTCTCAGCGCAGGCTTCGTGCGCCATTTCCATGGCCGTCTTCTGAATATTCACCCTTCCCTGCTGCCGCGGTATAAAGGCTTGCACACGCACAAGCGTGCGCTGGAAGCTGGTGACACCGAGCATGGCTGCAGCGTGCATTTCGTCACCGAGGAACTCGATGGCGGCCCACTGGTCGTACAGGCAGTTATTTCGGTACAGTTGCACGACACGCCCACAACGCTCGCGCAACGGGTTCATGTTCAAGAGCACCGTATTTACCCACTGGCCATTCGCTGGTTTGCCGAGGGCCGACTGAGCCTTGGTGAACAAGGTGCGTTACTGGATAGCCAGTTACTCCCGGCCAGCGGCCATCTGATTCGACATTAGGAGATATTATGCGTCGCGCTCTGCTCTTCGCTTTCGCTCTGCTCGCATTGCCTGCCGTACAGGCCGCAGAACTTCAACCCTTCTCCGCCAGCTATACCGCCGACTGGAAACAGCTGCCCATGAGCGGCACGGCTGAACGCAGCCTGGAAGCCGGAGCCAATGGCACCTGGACCCTGAGCTTCAAGGCCTCGATGATGATTGCCAGTCTGACTGAAGTCAGCACACTGAAGGTCGACAAGGAAACCTTGCTGCCTCAGACCTACAGCTTCGAGCGCAGCGGCCTGGGCAAATCCAAGAAGGTTGATCTGGCGTTCGACTGGAACACCAAGTTCGTCACCGGCACCGACCGTGGCGATGCGATCAAGCTGCCGCTCAACCGTGGCATCCTCGATAAGTCCACGTATCAGCTGGCGTTGCAACACGACATCGCTGATGGCAAGAAGAGCATGAGCTACCAGGTGGTCGACGGTGATGAAGTAGACACCTACGACTTCCGCGTACTGGGCTCGGAAAAGGTCACCACCAAGACTGGCCAGGTCGATGCGATCAAGGTCGAGCGCGTACGTGACCCGACACAAAGCAAGCGCACCACTGTGCTGTGGTTCGCCAAGGACTGGGATTACCTGCTGGTCCGCCTGCAACAGGTCGAAACCGACGGCAAGGAATACAACATCGTCTTGCTGGACGGCACCGTCAACGGCAAGGCCGTCAAAGGCAGCTGATTGCCCTGACCGCCCGCACCACAGAGCCCCGCTTTTTAGCGGGGCTTTTTATTGGCTGAAGGCATGCGACGCACGATAGTTACGATCATCGTTCCTCACGCTCCAGCGTGGGAATGCAGGTCTCGACGCTCTGCGTCGTCAATGAGGACGCGGAGCGTCCAGAAAGGCATGCGACGCGGAGCGTCGCACGATAGTTGCGATGATCGTTCCGCACGCTCCAGCGTGGGAATGCAGGTCTCGACGCTCTGCGTCGCAAAAGAGGACGCGGAGCGTCCGGAAAGGCATGCGACGCGGAGCGCCGCACGATAGTCAGGTTGATCGTTCCTCACGCTCCAGCGTGGGAATGCAGTTCTCGACGCTCTGCGTCGTCAAGAGGACGCGGAGCGTCTGGAACGGCGTTTACACGCGCATTCGGACAGGCTAGAAGCACATGAAACATCCTTCATTTTGCCACCATTGCGCTGTAAGCCTCGTCGTGCAAGGGCTGCAGAGGATCGATCAGTTTATGACCACCGGGGAACCTGAACAGGCTATTTACTTAGGCAGCTAACAAATTCTATAAAAGAGTCCTGCGACACATCGCCGCAGTATCCAGAGGCCTAACCACTCAGGCCATCAAAGTCAGGAGCTTACTACTATGACTGTCAGAGTTACTGAACGCGACGACGCCCACCTCTCTCACGAAGCCGTTGCCGACGGCATCCAGATCTGGGACGTGCATCAACAGGACCAACTTGTAGGCATGTTCCACGTAGAGTCCGATGCTCTACGCTACAAGGAAGAGCTGGAAGCACTGGAAAGTCAGGGCAACCACTAAGGTTCCTGAACCGCAACCACCCAGAACAATAAACGACAAAACCCGCTGAATGCGGGTTTTGTTTTGAGCGGTCAGCGAGTTACCACATCAGGTCATCAGGCACCTGATACGCAGCGTACGGATCGTCGGCATCCGGCGCTTCGGTCGGGGTGTTGAGCAACACGATACGGCGCGGGTCGCGCTCCTGAATCTTCAGCGCAGCCTCACGCGGAATGATCTCGTAACCGCCGCCGTGGTGAACGATGGCCAGAGAACCGCTGCTGAGCTTGTTGCGCACCAGCGCGTTGACCGAGATCCGCTTGACCTTCTTGTCGTCAACGAAGTTGTAGTAATCCTCGGTAATCAGCTTGGGCAGACGCGACACTTCGATCAGTTGTTTGACCTGAGCGGTACGGGCCTTCTGCTCGACCTTCTCCTGCTGCTGACGGTTGAGCTCCTGGTCACGCTTGGCCTTCTCGGCCATCGCTTCCTGAGCCGCACGTTTTTGCGAGTCGTCGGCCTGAGCCTGACCCTTGTGCACCAGACGCTGCTCTTTCTGCTTTTCTTTGCCGACCTGCTTGGCCTGCTTTTGGTTGACCAGACCTGCCTTGAGCAACTGATCGCGAAGGGAAAGGCTCATTGTCTACTCACTTATACCGTTACCGCACACTCAGCCGCAGCCGGGCGTGCTCTTTTCCTGACGTTTGGCTTCGCCCCACAATGCGTCCATTTCTTCGAGCGTGCACTCTTCAATAGGTCGCTGGATGTGGCGCAATGCCTGTTCAATGAATCGGAAGCGTCTGTCGAACTTGCTATTGGCCGAGCGTAGCGCAGTTTCCGGGTCAACTTTAAGGTGCCGGGCCAGGTTCACGACGCTGAACAGCAAATCGCCGACTTCCTCGGCAATGCCCTCGGCGTCATTGTCGACCATGGCCTCGAGAATTTCATCGAGTTCTTCACGCACCTTGTCGACCACCGGCAATGCCGCAGGCCAGTCGAAACCCACCTGCGCTGCACGCTTCTGCAGTTTGGCCGCACGACTCAACGCGGGCAAGGCCCTCGGCACGTCGTCGAGCAACGACAACTGCTCGGGCACACCGGCCTTTTCGGCACGCTCCTCGGCCTTGATTTCGTCCCAACGAAGGTTGACCTGCTCGTCGGTCAGGCGCGGCGTTTCTGCCGGCGCGTACAGCTCGCCGGTCGGAAACACGTGCGGATGGCGACGCAGCAACTTGCGGGTAATGCCGTCGATGACGTCGTCGAATTCAAACCGGCCTTCTTCCTTGGCCAACTGGGCATAGAAGACCACCTGAAACAGCAGGTCTCCCAGCTCGCCCTTCAGATGGTCGAGGTCGCCCTGCTCAATGGCATCGGCCACCTCGTAGGCTTCTTCCAGCGTATGCGGCACGATGCTGGCGTAGGTCTGCTTCAGGTCCCACGGGCAACCAGACTGCGGATCACGCAGCCGGGCCATAAGGTTCAGCAGGTCTTGAACTGTATACATGGGGCTCCCTGTGAGCGCAGGCAACGCTTATGGCGTCCTGTTCCTGCGCGTTTCAATGATGTTCGGCAACTGGGAAATACGCCCCAGCAACCGTCCCAGCGCGTCCAGACCCGGAATCTCGATGGTCAGCGACATGAGCGCTGTGTTGTCTTCCTTGTTCGAGCGGGTGTTGACCGCCAGTACGTTGATGCGCTCGTTGAGCAGCACCTGGGTGACGTCACGCAGCAGGCCGGAACGGTCGTAGGCGCGGATGATGATGTCCACCGGGTACGTGAGCACCGGCACCGGCCCCCAGCTGACCTGAATGATCCGCTCGGGCTCGCGACCTCCCAGTTGCAGCACTGAAGCGCAATCCTGACGGTGAATGCTGACGCCACGGCCCTGGGTGATGTAACCGACAATTGCATCGCCCGGCAGCGGCTGGCAGCAACCGGCCATCTGTGTCATCAGGTTGCCGACGCCCTGAATCTGAATATCGCCACGCTTGCCAGGCTTGTAGCCCGTAGCCTTGCGCGGGATCAGTTCCAGCTGTTCATTGACGCGATCAGGTTCAACCTGCTGCTGAGCCAGATTGACCAGCTGCGCCAGACGCAGATCACCCGCGCCCAGGGCGGCAAACATGTCGTCGGCGGTCTTGTGATTGGCCTTGTCCGCCAGCTTGTCGAAGTCGACCTGCGGCAATGCCAGGCGCGCCAGCTCACGCTCGATAAGGGTTTTACCGGCCGCAACGTTCTGGTCGCGGGCCTGCAATTTGAACCAGTGAACAATCTTCGCCCGCGCCCGCGAGGTGGTGATGTAACCGAGGTTGGAGTTCAGCCAGTCGCGGCTCGGCGTACCGTGCTTGCTGGTGATGATCTCGACCTGTTCGCCGGTCTGCAGGCTGTAGTTGAGCGGTACGATGCGGCCGTTGATCTTCGCACCACGGCAGTTATGGCCGATTTCGGTGTGCACTCGATAGGCAAAGTCCAGCGGTGTCGCGCCCTTGGGCAGATCGATGGCGTGGCCGTCAGGGGTGAAGACGTAGACGCGGTCAGGCTCGATATCAACCCGCAGTTGGTCTGCCAGACCACCGATGTCACCCAGCTCTTCATGCCACTCAAGCACCTGACGCAGCCAGGAAATTTTCTCTTCGTAATGATTGGAGCCAGATTTGACGTCAGTGCCTTTATAGCGCCAGTGCGCGCAAACGCCAAGTTCGGCCTCTTCGTGCATGGCGTGGGTGCGGATCTGCACTTCCAGCACCTTGCCTTCCGGCCCGATGACCGCTGTATGCAGCGAGCGATAGCCGTTTTCCTTGGGGTTGGCGATGTAATCGTCGAACTCTTTGGGAATATGCCGCCACAAGGTGTGCACAATGCCCAGCGCGGTGTAGCAGTCGCGCATTTCCGGGACCAGTACACGCAACGCACGCACGTCGTAGATCTGGCTGAATGCCAGGCCTTTGCGCTGCATTTTGCGCCAGATGGAATAGATATGCTTGGCTCGGCCACTAATGTCAGCCGTCACGCCGGTGGCTTGCAGTTCGTTGTCGAGCTGGGACATGACGTCGCTGATGAAGCGCTCGCGGTCCAGCCGGCGCTCGTGCAGCAGCTTGGCGATCTGCTTGTACTGATCAGGCTCCAGGTAGCGGAAAGACAGGTCTTCCAGCTCCCACTTGATATGCCCGATACCCAGGCGGTGGGCCAGCGGTGCGTAGATGTCGAAGACTTCCCGGGCCACACGGTTGCGTTTCTCGTCGTCGGCGTTCTTTACCGCACGAATCGCGCAGGTGCGCTCGGCCAGTTTGATCAGCGCAACGCGAACGTCGTCTACCATCGCCACGAGCATCTTGCGCAGGTTTTCAACCTGCGCCTGACTGCCCAGCACCAGAGATTGACGAGGGCTGAGACTGGCGCTGATCGCGGCCATGCGCAGCACGCCGTCGATCAGTTTGGCAACCGTCGCGCCGAAACGCTGCTCGACCTCCGGCAAAGGGATGACGCCTTCACGCACGCCGCGGTAAATGACCGCCGCAACCAGCGAGTCCTGATCCAGCTTGAGGTCAGCCAGGATCTCCGCGATTTCCAGACCGGTCTGGAAACTGGAGGTGCCCTCTGCCCAGTGATTCTTGTGGACCTTGTCGTTCTGCTCGGCTTGCCGGGCGAATTCACAGGCCTGTTTCATGACTTCCCGGTCCAGGACCAGGTCGACGCTGACAATATGATCGAGCCACGCGTCGAGATTGATACTGCCGTCTGTGTTTATCGGCTGGTTCGCTCTCACCTGTACCATGCTGCTTACCTTCCCTACGGCGCGATGAATAGCGCCATCAGTCGCCAGCCTTCTGAACGAATGCCACTTGCCGGGCAAGCAAGGACCGGCATTCGCGGGCCAGTCGGATTAAATGAGGTTCCTTGTCAGCAGCGACCTCGATCCAATGAACGCTGCTCACTTACTCATTTCAAATAAAGCCATCGCCTCGACATGCGCCGTCTGTGGAAACATATCGAGGATTCCGGCACGTTTTAATCGGTAGCCCTGACTGATCAGTTCGACCGTGTCACGAGCCAAAGTTGCCGGGTTGCATGAAACATAAAGCAGTCGCCGGGCACCCGTTTTTCTGATCTGGCGAACCACTTCAAAGGCCCCGTCACGCGGTGGGTCCAAGAGTACCGCAGAAAACCCTTCCGCCGCCCAGTCTGCGTGTGTCAGCGGCTGGGAAAGATCCGCCTGAAAAAACTGCACATTGTGCAGATCATTACTCATTGCGTTGACGGCTGCACGATCGACCATGGTCGCAACGCCTTCGACCGCCACCACTTCCTTCGCCAGACCCGCCAGCGGCAAGGCAAAATTGCCCAGACCACAAAACAGGTCCATTACCCGTTCATCTTTGGCAGGCGCCAGCCATTGCAGGGCCTGCTCGATCATCGCGGTATTGACCGCCGCGTTGACCTGAATGAAATCTCCCGGTCGCCAGGCCAGTTGCAGGTTCCACGGCTCCAGCCGGTAACCCAGCGTATCGCCAGGGCTGGCCGGTTGGGGCTCGCCCTCGCCGTGCAGCCACAGCTGCGCGCGGTGCTTCGAGCAAAACGCCTGCAACAGCGTCAGGTCGGCCTCGGCAAGCGGCGCGGTGTGGCGCAACAACACGGCAGTCGCAACCCCACTGAATAACTCGACGTGACCCAGCGCCTGCGGTTTGCTGAAGTTTTTCAGCATGCCAGGCAACTCATTCATGATGGGTTGCAAGGCCTGTACCAGCACCGGACAGTGTTCGATACTGACGATGTCCTGACTGGCGGCTGCGCGGAACCCAACGTCCAGCCTTTTGGCCTTGGCATCCCAGCGAACCGCGACCCGCGCGCGTCGGCGATAGGCCAGTTCGGCACCGCTCAAAGGCGCAGCCCATTCATCCGGCACCACGTTCGCTACCCGCAACAATTGCTCGGCGAGCATGCGCTGTTTCAGGGCAAGCTGTTCTTCGTGGGGCACATGCTGAACACTGCAGCCGCCACAGCGACCGAAATACTCACAGGCCGGAGTGCGACGCATGGTGCTGGCGGTGAAGACCCGCTCGGTGCGCGCCTCGACGACCTTGCCGCGCGCATTGAGCACGCGCGCCTCGACCTCCTCGCCCGCCAGACTGCCGGCGACAAACCAGGTCTTGCCGTCGAGAAAAGCGATACCGCGACCGTCATCGGACAGACGCTCGATAGTCAGCCACTGTTTTTTACCGGCAGGAATCTGCACGGTCTTGACGCCGCCCGTGGGCTGAAAGCGCAGACCTCGTTCATGCTTGGCCATCAGTTGGGCGAATCGTAGATGCCGGTCGACAGGTAGCGGTCGCCTCGGTCACAGATGATCGCCACAATCACGGCGTTTTCGACTTCACGGGAAATGCGCAGTGCTCCAGCGACCGAGCCGCCGGACGACACGCCACAGAAGATACCTTCTTCGCGCGCCAGTCGGCGCATGGTGTCTTCGGCCTCGGTCTGGCCCATGTCGATAATGCGATCGACACGGTCCGACTGGTAAATCTTCGGCAGGTATTCGTGCGGCCAGCGGCGAATGCCGGGGATCGAAGCACCCTCCATCGGCTGCAGACCGACGATTTGCACCTCGGGATTCTGCTCCTTGAGGTAGCGCGAGGTGCCCATGATGGTGCCCGTGGTGCCCATTGAGCTGACGAAATGGGTGATGGTGCCCGCCGTCTGCTGCCAGATTTCCGGACCGGTGGACGTATAGTGAGCCTCGGGGTTGTCGCCATTGGCGAATTGATCGAGCACCTTGCCGCGGCCTTCGGCCTGCATGCGCTCGGCCAGATCACGGGCACCTTCCATGCCCTCGTCCTTGCTGACCGAAATCAGCTCGGCACCGTAGGCGGTCATCGCCGCCTTGCGTTCGGCACTGGAGTTGTCCGGCATGATCAGAATCATCCGGTAACCCTTTATCGCTGCGGCCATGGCCAGTGCGATCCCGGTATTGCCGGAGGTGGCTTCGATCAGCGTGTCACCCGGATGGATCTGGCCGCGCAACTCGGCACGGGTGATCATCGACAGTGCCGGACGGTCTTTTACCGAGCCAGCGGGGTTATTACCTTCAAGCTTCAACAGGAGGGTATTGCTGGTATTACCCGCCATGCGTTGCAGACGCACCAGCGGAGTGTTGCCGACGCAATCGGCAATGGTTTGATACTGCAGGGTCATGGCGTCTTCGCAATCCAGACTGCGGGGGGTGCCTATCATAACGGCAAACGCCCAAAGCCCATATCACGCAAAGTGCGCTTATTATTCCCAAAAAGAATAAGCCCTTACATTTTCACTACAGCCCTCTTTCGCGCCGTATGGAGAGTTATGTGTCATCCCCACGGTAAATGGCTAAACTCAACCCCTTGTGCCGATACAGCCAGGCAGCCGATGCCTGTTATCGACGGACTGATACGTGTTGCCGGAGAACGAGCGTGCTGACCAAGCTGGGTATAAAAGGCCGTGTGCTGCTACTGACTATTTTGCCTGCCAGCCTGATGGCCGCAATGCTCGGTGGTTATTTCACCTGGATGCAGTTGAGCGAACTGCAAAGCCAGTTGCTGCAACGCGGCGAAATGATCGCCCAGGATCTGGCGCCATTGGCCGCCAACGCATTGGGGCGCAAGGACAAGGTCTTGCTGAGCCGCATCGCGACCCAGACCCTGGAGCAGACCGACGTGCGCGCCGTATCGTTTCTCGACGTCGATCGCACGCCACTGGCCCACGCCGGACCGACCATGATCAGCCCGTCGCCCATCGGCAGCGGCTCGCAGTTGCTCAATTCGACCGGCACCGACGCCACGCGTTATTTGCTCCCGGTATTCGGCAATCAACGCCACCTGACCAGCCCGATCATTCCGGCCGAAGCCGACACCCTGCTGGGCTGGGTCGAACTTGAAATATCCCATAACGGCACGCTGTTGCGCGGCTATCGAAGCTTGTTTGCCAGTCTGCTGCTGATCCTGACCGGGCTGGCCTGCACCGCGACTCTTGCGGTACGCATGAGCCGCACCATCAACGGACCGATGAGCCAGATCAAGCAGGCGGTATCACAGCTCAAGGACGGCAACCTCGAAATCCGCCTGCCGCCGCTGGGCAGTCGGGAGCTGGACGAGCTGGCATCGGGCATCAATCGCATGGCGGCGACCTTGCAGAACGCGCAGGAAGAGCTGCAACTGAGCATCGATCAGGCGACCGAGGATGTACGGCAGAATCTGGAAACCATCGAGATCCAGAACATCGAGCTGGACCTGGCCCGCAAGGAAGCCCTTGAAGCAAGCCGGATCAAGTCCGAATTCCTGGCCAACATGAGCCACGAAATCCGCACGCCGCTCAATGGCATTCTGGGTTTCACCCATTTGCTGCAAAAAAGCGAGCTCACGCCGCGCCAGTTCGACTACCTGGGCACCATCGAGAAGTCCGCTGACAACCTGTTGAGCATCATCAACGAGATTCTCGACTTTTCGAAGATCGAGGCTGGCAAGCTGGTGCTCGATAACATCCCGTTCAACCTGCGCGACCTGTTGCAGGACACCTTGACCATCCTCGCCCCGGCGGCGCACGCCAAACAGCTGGAACTGGTCAGCCTGGTGTACCGCGATACACCACTGGCGCTGTCCGGCGACCCGCTGCGCCTGCGGCAGATTCTGACCAACCTCGTCAGCAACGCAATCAAATTCACCCGCGAAGGCACCATCGTCGCCCGCGCCATGCTTGAAGACGAAACCGAAGAGCACGCGCAATTGCGCATCAGCGTGCAGGACACCGGCATCGGCCTGTCCAGTCAGGATGTGCGGGCGCTGTTCCAGGCGTTCAGCCAGGCCGACAATTCGCTCTCCCGCCAGCCGGGCGGTACGGGTCTGGGCCTGGTGATTTCCAAGCGCCTGATCGAACAGATGGGCGGCGAAATCGGTGTCGACAGCACGCCGGGCGAAGGCTCGGAATTCTGGATCAGCCTGAAACTGCCAAAGGCTCGCGAAGACAAGGAAGAATCGTTCAATATCCCGCTGGAAGGGCTACGCGCAGCAGTGCTTGAACACCATGACCTGGCGCGGCAAGCGCTGGAGCATCAGTTGGAAGACTGCGGCCTGCAAACCATCGTGTTCAACAACCTGGAAAACCTGCTCAATGGGGTGACGGCGGCGCACGAGACCCCGTTGGCTATCGATCTGGCGGTACTCGGCGTGACGGCGCTGGAAATATCCCCGGAACGGCTGCGCCAGCACATCTGGGACCTGGAAAACCTCAATTGTAAAGTCATGGTGCTGTGCCCGACCACCGAACACGCGCTGTTCCAGTTGGCGGTCCACGATGTCTACACGCAACTGCAGGCCAAGCCCGCCTGTACCCGCAAACTGCAAAAAGCCCTGTCCGAACTGATCGCGCCACGAGCGATCCGCGCCGACGTTGGCCCGCCGCTGTCGAGCCGCGCGCCGCGGGTGCTGTGCGTGGATGACAACCCGGCCAACCTGCTGCTGGTGCAGACCCTGCTTGAAGACATGGGCGCAGAAGTCGTGGCCGTCGAGGGCGGCTATGCAGCGGTCAACTCGGTGCAGCAGGAAGCGTTCGACCTGGTATTGATGGACGTGCAGATGCCCGGTATGGACGGGCGTCAGGCCACCGAGGCGATTCGTGCCTGGGAAGCCGAACGCAACCAGAGCTCTCTGCCAATCGTGGCGCTTACCGCCCACGCGATGGCCAATGAAAAACGTTCGCTGCTGCAAAGTGGCATGGATGACTACCTGACCAAACCGATCAGCGAACGGCAACTGGCGCAGGTGGTGCTCAAGTGGACGGGGCTGGCACTGCGTAATCCTGCGCCGGAACGCCAGAACGAAGCACCTGACGTGCACGTCGGGCCGCTGGTGCTCGATCATGAGGAAGGGCTGCGCCTGGCTGCGGGCAAGGCGGACCTCGCCACCGACATGCTGGCCATGCTGCTCGCCTCGCTGGCCGCCGACCGCGAGGCCATCCGTGTGGCGCGGGCCAACCAGGATGTACAGGCGTTGATCGAGCGCATTCACCGTCTGCACGGCGCAACGCGCTACTGCGGCGTCCCGCAACTGCGCACCGCCTGTCAACGCGCCGAGACCCTGCTTAAGCAGAACGCCGCGCACACCGAAGCGGCTCTGGACGATCTGGACAAAGCCATCATTCGTCTGGAAGCCGAGGCGCGGGTGACCGCGTGATGGCACCGCTTGCTCCTCACACTCCAGCGCAGCAATGCCGGTGCGGGTGCCCGGCGTCCGATCCTGAAGGCGTGGAGCATGATAGGATGCGCGCAATTTTGGAGGACCCATGGTCGAACACGATTTTCGCTACAGCATGCTCAACCCGCAGCACACATTGACCGAATGCCGCACTTTGGCACCCGGTCGCTATCAAGTCACCGGTAACGGCGGCTCGATTCATGACAACGACCAGTTGCTGGTGACGATCAAAGGCAGCAAAAGCCTGCACATGCGCCTGACCGTCGAAAAAGTCCGGCACCTGATCAACCCGCCGGGCCAATGGATTGCAGTAGCCAAAGGGCCGGTGTTCGATGAGTTGGCGATTCATCAGTGGAAAGTGAATTGCGACAGCTGCGCCGCCGAACTGAACTTCGAGTTCATGGTAGAGAGCAAGCTGGGCGTCAAGGCGCAGAAACCTGCCGCCATCGCGCGCATCGCGCAGCTGGGCTGGAAAACCGAAGGCGAGAAGCACCTCTGCAAGAAGTGCCAGGAGAAAGCGGCATGAAACAGTTTGCGCTCCTGAGCCTGATCGGCGGCGCGCTGCTGGCCGGTTGTACCGCTGACCCGCTGCCGATCCGTCAGGACCACAGCTACGTAATGGAATGGATTGGCGAACGTCCGCTGATCGACAACAGCCGTCTGACCATGACCCTGGGCGCCGATGGCCGCGCGTATGGCAATGCTGGCTGCAACCACTGGTTCGCGCCGTATACGCTTAACGACCACAGCATCAGCTTCGGCCCTGTGGGCAAAACCCGCAAAATGTGCGCCCCCGCGCTGATGGAGCAGGAACAGCGCTTCATCAAAGCCATCAGCAGCGTGCAACGCTGGGACATCTCGCCCATCGAACAACTGCGCCTGTGGCCAGCCCAAGGCAAGCCACTGCGCTTCTGGCTGGAAGATAGCTGATTGTAACTATCGTGCGACGCTCCGCGTAACTTGCGACGCAGAGCGTCTAGAACTGCGTTCCCACGCTGGAGCGTAGGGAACGATAATCCCGACTATCGTGCGATGTTCCGCGCAACGCCTGGACCGCAGCCGACTGCTCGCGCATTTTACTATCGCGCGGCGCTCCGCGTCGCATGCCGTTCTGGACGCTCCGCGTCCTCGTTGCGGCGCAGAGCGTCGAAAATCGATCCGATCACCCCTCCCCACGCAACGCCTTGAGCTTCTGGATCACCGTCGCTGCCGACTGCTCACCGAGCAGTTGTTCGCGCATTTTGCCCTTGTCGTCGATGATATAGGTCACCGGCAGCGCCTCGGAGGGCGGCAGGCTGTACTGCTCGGCAGGGTCCTGAGCCAGCACGGTGAATTTGATCCCCAGTGCGTTGGCAGCGTTTTTCAGCTCGTCGCCCTGCAGATTGTCAAAGTTGACACCCAGCACCGTGACCTTCTTGTCCTTGAGCTGTTCGGACAATGCATTGAATTCCGGCACCTCGGTACGGCACGGGCCACACCACTCCGCCCAGTAGTTAACCACCAGCCAATGCCCCTTGATTCGCTCACTGGCCACCTTCTGGCCGTTCTGGTCATTGCCCAGGTCCACGCCACATCCGCTGAGCAGCAAGCTGCCGAAAAGTATCACCGCTGCTGTTAATCGCCTTGCCATTTGCTTCCTTCCTCGCCCCGTTCAACCTGCAATCACTTATATCCAGGCTACGACTATTGACCATTCGATATGTCGGACAGTGCCATCGCTGGTTAGAATACGCCACCCCACACAAGATGCGACGCGCAAATGACCGATCTGACGCTGTATCACAACCCGCGCTGCAGCAAATCCCGAGGCGCGCTGGAACTGCTTCAGGCCCGCGGCCTGACGCCCGATATCGTCCTGTACCTGGAAACCCCGCCCGACGCAGAGCGTTTGCGCGACCTGCTCGGCAAGCTGGGCATCACTGCCCGGCAACTGTTGCGTACCGGCGAAGACGATTACAAGCAACTCAACCTGGCTGACCCGAGCCTGAGCGACGAGCAACTGATCGCCGCCATGGCCGCGCACCCCAAACTGATCGAGCGGCCGATTCTGGTCGCTGGCGACAAGGCTGTGATTGGCCGCCCACCCGAGAACATCCTGGAGCTGCTGCCGTGAGCACACCTTACATTCTGGTCCTCTATTACAGCCGCAACGGTTCCACCAGCGAAATGGCCCGGCAGATTGCCCGCGGTATCGAGCTGGGCGGTATGGAAGCACGACTGCGCACCGTTCCCGTTGTTTCCGCCGACTGCGAAGCGACCGCCCCTGAGATCCCGGAAAACGGCGCGCTGTACGCGACCCTCGACGACCTGAAAAACTGCTCAGGCCTGGCGCTGGGCAGCCCGACGCGCTTCGGCAACATGGCCGCCCCGCTGAAATACTTTCTCGACGGCACCAGCAACCTGTGGCTGACCGGCGCGCTGGTCGGCAAACCCGCAGGCGTCTTCACCTCCACTGCCAGCCTGCACGGTGGTCAGGAAACTACGCTGATGTCGATGCTGCTGCCGTTGCTGCACCACGGCATGCTGATCATGGGGCTGCCCTACAGCGAATCGGCGCTGCTGGAAACCGCTGGAGGTGGCACGCCTTATGGTGCCAGTCATCACGCCGGTGCCGATGGCAAGCGCGCGCTGGACCGTCATGAAACCGACCTGTGCCGCGCACTGGGCCAGCGTCTGGCCAAAACCGCCTTGCAACTGGACACAGCCCGCAGCTGAATCGGCAGGGCGTGGTCTGACGCTTTCAGTTAAATCGCAAACTTGCAGCGCAAGGGTCGGTCTGAACCCTTGACCTGCCTGTTGAATTTCTTTGGAGAACCGATGCAAGACTACAAATGGCTGAACGAGTATTGCCTGAATCGATTCGGCTCCGCCAAAGCACTGGAAGCCCACCTGCCCACCCCGAAGACACCGAAACAACTGCAAGCCATCAGTGCCGACCGCTATCTGTCGACCATGGCGCTGCGCGTGTTTCGCGCAGGCCTGAAACACAGTCTGGTGGACTCTAAATGGCCGGCGTTCGAGGAAGTCTTCTTCCGCTTCGACCCGGAAAAAGTCGTGCTGATGGGTGCTGATCACCTGGAGCGGCTGATGCAGGATGCGCGCATCATCCGCCACCTGGGCAAACTCAAGAGCGTGCCGCGCAATGCGCAGCTGGTTCTGGACATCGAACAGGAGCACGGCAGTTTCGGCAAGTTCATCGCCGAGTGGCCGGTCGATAACATTACAGGCTTGTGGCAGTATCTGGCCAAACACGGCAACCAGATGGGCGGCCTGTCAGCGCCACGCTTTCTGCGCATGGTCGGCAAGGACACCTTCATTCCGACCTGGGACGTGGTGGCCGCGCTGAACGCGCAGGATATTGTCGACCGCGTGCCCACCAGCAAACGCGATCAGGCTATTGTGCAGGACGTCTTCAACCAGTGGCACGCAGAAAGCGGTCGGCCGATGTGCCAGCTGTCAGCCATGCTGGCGTTCACGGTCAACCACTGACGGCTGTCAGATATTCACCACATTGACGAACCGCGACACAGCGGTTTCGTCGATGCGCAGGTTGCTGAAGTCGAACAGGTTGCGGTCAGCCAATTGTGAGGGCTGTACGTTCTGCAGGGCGCGGAAGATGCTTTCCGTGCGACCCGGAGTCTTGCGCTCCCAGTCGATAAGCATGTCCTTGACCACTTGACGTTGCAGGTTCTCCTGAGAGCCGCAGAGGTTGCACGGGATGATCGGAAACTGTTTCAGGTCTGAATAGGCCTGAATGTCCTTTTCATGGCAATACGCCAATGGACGAATCACCACGTTACGGCCATCGTCGGCACGCAGCTTGGGTGGCATGGCCTTGAGCGAGCCGTTGAAAAACATGTTTAGGAAGAACGTCTCGACGATATCGTCGCGATGGTGCCCCAGTGCCATCTTGGTAGCACCTATTTCATCAGCAAAGGTATACAGCGTGCCTCGCCGCAGCCGTGAACACAGCGAGCAGGTGGTCTTGCCTTCAGGAATCAATTCCTTGACCACTGAATAGGTGTCTTTCTCGACGATGTGGTACTCGATACCCAGCTCTTTCAGATACGCAGGCAGCACGTGCTCAGGAAAGCCGGGCTGCTTCTGGTCCATGTTGACGGCCACGATGTCGAATTTGATCGGCGCGACTTTCTGCAAGTGCATCAGCACATCGAGCATGGTGTAACTGTCCTTGCCGCCGGACAGGCAGACCATGACCTTGTCACCCTCTTCGATCATGTTGAAGTCGGCAACCGCCTCGCCGGCCAGCCGACGCAGACGTTTCTGCAGTTTGTTCTGATTGACTGAAAGGGTGCCCATTTATGGAAATATCCGCTGACGGTAGCTTGAGAAAAGCCGGGCATTTTACCTATAACCGACCTTTGGTTAAATATGCTGCGTTCGTGCTGTTCAGGCTGGCAATCGCCCTTGATCAAAAACGACCACCGGGCGGCCGGCATTTTCAGAGCGTAGCCACATTGCGGCATACTTGGCGCACTGGAGAACCCTAAAGCATGCCCGACCAACTCAATTCACGCGTTGAAACCTGTTACCAACAAGCCGAAACTTTCTTCAAGCGCACCTTCAAACGCCCGGTGGTCAGTTTCCAGTTGCGCGGCCAGAAGGCTGGTGTCGCTCACCTGCACGAAAACCTGCTGCGCTTCAATCCGCAACTCTACAAGGAAAACGCCGAAGACTTCCTGCGCCAGACCGTGCCGCACGAAGTCGCGCACCTGATTGCCCATCAGCTGTTTGGCGGCAGCATCCAGCCGCATGGCGAGGAATGGCAGCTGATCATGCGCGGCGTTTATGAACTGCCGCCCAACCGCTGCCACACCTACGCCGTCAAGCGGCGCAGCGTGATCCGCTACATCTACCGCTGCCCTTGCCCGGACAGCGACTTTCCGTTCACGGCCCAGCGCCACAGCATGGTTCGCAAGGGCCGGCGCTACCTGTGCCGCCGCTGCCGCGAACCATTGGTGTTCAGCGGCGAGACGCGCACGGAATAACCCCAAGGCAAACGACAGGCATAAAAAAACCCATCCGAAGATGGGTTTTTTATGGCCTGACGGTTAATCAGACGGGTTTGGTGGTATTCACCGCATTGGCCGGAGTCGGGCCTTCGGCAACGCCGAGGTCGTCTTCAGGACGGGTTTCCAGGATGGCACTGCCACCGGAAGCCAGCTCGGATTGCAGCTTGTCGGTGTCCAGCTCGCCGACCCACTTGGCAACCACAACGGTTGCAACCGCGTTACCTACCAGGTTGGTCAGGGCGCGGGCTTCGGACATGAAGCGGTCGATACCCAGAATCAGCGCCAGACCGGCAACCGGCAGGTGGCCGACAGCCGACAGGGTTGCAGCCAGAACGATGAAGCCGCTACCGGTTACGCCAGCAGCACCCTTGGACGACAGCAGCAACACCAGCAACAGAGTGATCTGGTGGGTGATGTCCATATGGGTGTTGGTCGCCTGAGCGATGAACACGGCAGCCATGGTCAGGTAGATCGACGTACCGTCGAGGTTGAACGAGTAACCCGTCGGGATAACCAGACCCACGACAGATTTCTTGGCGCCCAGACGCTCCATCTTGATCAGCATGCGTGGCAGGGCCGATTCCGACGAGGAAGTACCCAGTACAATCAACAGCTCTTCACGGATGTAACGAATCAGCTTGAAGACACTGAAACCGTGAGCGCGGCAGATTGCGCCCAGCACCAGCACCACGAACAGCACGCAGGTGATGTAGAAGCAGATCATCAACTGACCCAACTGCACCAGCGAACTTACGCCGTAGGCACCGATGGTGAAGGCCATGGCACCGAACGCACCGATCGGCGCCAGCTTCATGATCATGTTGATGATGTTGAACATCACGTGGGCGAAGCGATCGATGAAGTCCAGAACCGGCTTGCCGTACGAACCCAGACGATGCAGGGCGAAACCGAAGATCACCGAGAACATCAGGACTTGCAGGATATCGCCGTTGGCAAACGCGCCGACGATGGTGTTCGGAATCACGTTGAGGATGAAGCCGACAATGCTCTGATCCTGACCGGCAGTGACGTAAACCGCGATCTTGGAAGCGTCTAGCGTGCTGACGTCGATGTTCATGCCGGCACCCGGCTGAACCACGTTGACCACGATCAGACCGATCAGCAGGGCAATGGTCGAAACGATCTCGAAGTACAGCAGCGCATAACCGCCGGTCTTGCCGACCGACTTCATGTTCTGCATGCCGGCGATGCCGCTGACGACGGTACAGAAGATGATCGGCGCGATAACCATCTTGATCAGTTTGATAAACCCATCACCCAGCGGCTTTAGAGCCTTGCCGGTGTCCGGGTAGAAGTGACCGATCAGGATACCGATGACAATCGCAACGATTACCTGAAAATAGAGGGATTTGTAGATGGGCTGACGAGTCGTCATTGCAGTTTTCCTCAAGGGCGTCGTCGGCATCTTCACCTGATGCACGCGAGCCTATAAAGCGCTAACCCTCCTGCACTGGAGGGATTTGTTTTGTCGAGCTGCGCAAGGCAGGCCTCTGCCATGTAGATAGCAATAGGCGTGCCATAGAGTCATTTTGATATCAAAACCCCGTAATACAAGGCGCACACTGGTAACGGTAGTCGGAATTCGACAGGAGAGGTGGCGGTTTTCCGCCGCATGCTGGAAAAAATGGGCACACAGTGGCGGGTATCCGCCGTCCTTCTGTGGTGACTGGAGTGCTCGGTGACGCGCAGAGGTGTGACGCAGAGCGTCACGAACGGCATTCCCACGCTGGAGCGTGAGGAACGACAGGTGTGATAACACTATCGTGCCAATGCTCCGCGTTGGCATGCCGTTCTGGACGCTCTGCGTCCGCTCTTGAAACTGGGGCGAACACACCCTCACTGCGCCAGAAAATGAATCCTGAACGCCGCGCCACCCAGTGGGGAATCGCCCAGCGTCAGTTGTGCGCCGTAGCTTTCGATGATGTCCTTGACCACCGCCAGACCAATGCCCTGTCCGGGGTTCTGGCGGTCCAGCCGTTCGCCGCGTTCAAGAATGCGGGCACGCTGGCTCTGCGGGACGCCGGGGCCGTCGTCTTCGACGCACAGTTCATCGCCGGTCGTCGAGCGCGTGAAGCTGACGCGCACTTCACTCAGGCACAGCCGATAGGCGTTTTCCAGCAGGTTGCCGAGCATTTCCAGCAACGCACCCTCTTCCATGTGCACCTGACAATGTTCCGGCAGGTCCAGCGTGGCCTTGACCTGTTTGTCGCGATACACCTTGTCGAGCGTGTTGCACAGGCTTTCGACCACAGGCCGCAGCATGACGTGATGGCGCACCAGACCGCTCTTGCGCAGGCTGGCCCGTTGCAGTTGATAGCCAATCTGTTGGCTCATGCGCTCGATCTGCGATTGCAGCACCCACGCCTGTTCGACATCCTCTGGGCGCTTGGCGATGTTCTCGCTCACGCCTTGCAATACCGCCAGCGGTGTTTTCAGGCTGTGGGCCAGGTCATCCAGCGAATCGCGGTAACGAATCCGCTGCTCACGCTCGCTGCGCAGCAGTCGGTTCAGCGAGTCGGTCAGGCGCAGCAGTTCGCTGGGATGCTCTTCGCTCAGGCTGTCGCGCACACCGGCTTCCACCTGATCCAGTTCCTGGCTCAAGCCGCGCAAGGCACGCAGCCCCCAGGTCAGGCCCATCCACAGCAACCCGAGCAGCACCGCCAGTGCTGCGCCAAAGCCCAGATAGAGCTTGCGGCGCAAACCGTCGATGGTTTCCTGATAGCCGCGCAAGGGCTGCACGGCAACGATACTGAACGCGGCATTGCGCCCGCCGAGCAGCCGGATCTCGACGTCATAGACGAAATACTCATCGCCATTGATTTCCTTGATCTTGGTGAACTCGCTGCCCTGCCCGTCGTATTGCGGGCGGTAGTCGATGTTCTCGCCTTCGGTCGACAACGAGCGCCAGACCATCTGCCCCTGGCGGTTATAGATGTAGCCCAGCAGACGGCTGCCCGGCAGGTTGAACTGTTCGCCCGGCAGCACGGACGGCATCAATAGATGATCGTCTTCGACGCGCGCCGCCGAAATCATGGTGGTCACGTCGGAAGCCAGGCGTTGCTCTATCGCCCCGCGCAGCGCCAGGCTGAATGCCCCCTGCAAAGCAGGCAGCATCAGCAGCATGAAGATCACCGCCAGAGTGGCGGCACCCAGCATCAGGCGCAGGCGAAGCGAACGAATCACGTACAGCGCTCATTGAACAGATAGCCCATGCCGCGCACGGTTTCGATAGGTTTGAACGCCACGTTGCTGTCCAGCTTGCGACGAAGGCGGCCGACCAGCACTTCGATCACGTTTGGGTCGCGCTCGTCGTCATCAGGATACAGCTGTTCCATCAGGCGCTCTTTGGGCACTACTTGCTGGTGGTGGAGCATCAGGTATTCGAGGATGCGGTATTCGTAGGCGGTCAGCGCCAGCGGTTGTTCAGCCAGCGCGGCGTGCTTGCGATTGAGGTCCAGCAGCAGCGGGCCAGCCGTGATGGTGGACTGAATGAAGCCGCTGGAACGCCGCAACAAGGCATTGAGCCGCGCTTCCAGTTCTTCGAACTGGAAGGGTTTGACCACGTAGTCGTCAGCGCCGGCCGCCAGCCCTTCGACCTTGTCCTGCCAATTGCCGCGCGCGGTCAGGATCAGAATCGGAAACGCTTTACCCACTGTGCGCAACTGCCGAATCAGGTCCAGCCCACCGATGCCCGGCAAGCCCAGATCGATCACGGCCAGGTCGTGATTGAATTGCGTGACCTGATACAACGCTTCCTCAGCGTTGGCCACCGCCTCAACCACATGGCCCGCTTCGGTCAGACGCGTTCGCAAGTGATGACGCAGCAGCGCTTCATCCTCAACTACCAACAACTTCATGCAGCTCTCCCAGGCACAATCGCAGCCTCAAGACAAAGAATGAAACGACATCGTCGCATCAGTACTCAACAGGCGGGCGCTGACGGGCACATGTTGTGTCACATCATAGCTGCCCAGCAGGATTTCGCGGCTGACAGGCACACCATTGTGAGTGCCTGTCAGAGTGCCGTAAACCGGCGGTGAATAAAGCGTGCCCACAGAAACATTGGTATGTGCCTGCTCCCCGAGCGCATGCCCCCAGCTGTTGGCGTCATCAAGCCTTTCGCTGGTCTTGCCGAACTCGATACGAGCCACGTCAAGCCGACCATCGCCCGCCTGCGCTGCGGCGCTGCCACCCAGAAAAGCCAAGGCCAGGAAAAACTTGTTGAGATTCAACATATCGACTCCTTTTGCGCTCGGGGACGCTGTCAAGGTACGGCCCAACAGTAATCGCGTCGGGCTGAACCCCGACTGAACACGCCATGAACCGCCGCTGAACAGTCATCTACATCAGATGCAGCGGAATCGGCTATGGTTGTTTGCGACCTCAAACTATCAAAAGGAGCTGACCATGCGTGTGTGGATTGCAATGATCATGATGGGCCTGACCGGACTCGCTCAGGCAGCTATCAAGACCGAGCAGATCGATTACAAGAGTGCCGACGGAACAAAGCTGGTGGGTTACTACGCTTACGACGACGCGGTAAAAGGTCCACGCCCCGGTGTTCTGGTGGTTCACGAGTGGTGGGGCCTGAACGACTACGCCAAGCGCCGTGCCCGCGACCTGGCCGCCCTGGGCTACAGCGCCATGGCTATCGACATGTACGGCGAAGGCAAGAATACCGAGCACCCGAAGGACGCGATGGCGTTCATGCAGGCTGCGCTCAAGGACAGTGATGCGGCCGACAAGCGCTTTGATGCCGGGCTGGAGCAATTGAAGAAGCAACCTCAGACCGACCCGAAAAAAATTGCAGCGATCGGTTACTGCTTCGGCGGCAAGATCGTGCTGGACGCGGCGCGGCGCGGTGAGCCGTTGCTGGGCGTAGTGAGCTTCCACGGCGCCCTGGTCACCAATACCCCGGCCAAACCGGGCATCAAAGTGCCGATGCTGGTCGAGCACGGCGCCAAGGACAGCATGGTCACCCCTGAAAACGTTGCTGCGTTCAAGAAAGAAATGGACGACGCCAAGGCCGACTACAAATTCGTCAGCATCGACGGCGCCAAGCACGGCTTCACCAACCCCGACGCCGACCGCCTGAGCCACGGCGAACACGGCGGCCCGGACATCGGCTACGACAAGGCTGCCGACCAGAGCTCATGGTCAGACATGCAGGTGTTCTTCAAGAAGATATTTGGTTGAGTAGCAGATGCTCCTTCTGCACGGAGCGTCGCACGATAGTTGAGATGATCGTTCCGCACGCTCTGTGTCGCAACAATTCGTTAATACCAGCGCTGAATATCGATCAAACCGCGCTGCCCCTCATAATCGCGAGCGCTGGAGTATCTCCAGTGCTCACCGACATCCACATAACCCCTCTTTACCGGGTTATGGTGAATGTAATCAAGCTTCTGACGCATCACCGCTTCATTCCACACCAGCTCCGCATGAGCCCCTTCCTGCCAGACCTGATAAACCCTGTCACTCTTGTGCAGGCGCTTGACGAATCGCAGAAGCTCCAGCGTGCTCTCGGCGTTGGCGTTCTCAAGTGCTTCGATTATCTGTCGAGCCGTAAACGACTTGAAACTACTCACACATTTGTCCAGAGCGGGCGCTTGGGCCACGAAGTGCAAATGGTTTTCCAGTACGACATACCCGAAGAGCTGCAGTCCTTGATGAGCCTGTTGATAGCGCCAGGCATTCAACAGAATGTCCACCAGAACAGGCCGGGTAAAAAGCGGCATCCACTCCACCACTGTGCAGGTCAGGAAGTGAGGCTTTTCAGGTTCGGTGATGGTGTACCGGCTTCGGCCCATGAGTTCATCCTTGAATCATCAGAGGCCCGAACGGTACATCCCGACTGAGTGGGTGGGAATGATGAAAGTGTGACCAGCTTTTTTGCGCTGCCTGGCAAAGAGGACGCAGAGCGTCCAGAAAAGCATGCGACGCGGAGCGCCGCACGATAGTTGAGATCATCGTTCCGCACGCTCCAGCGTGGGAATGCAGTTCTCGACGCTCTGCGTCGTCAAGAGGACGCAGAACGTCCAGAAAGGCATGCGACGCAGAGCGACGCACGATAGTTGAGATTATCGTTCCGCACGCTCCAGCGTGGGAATGCAGTTCTCGACGCTCTGCGTCGTCAAGAGGACGCAGAACGTCCAGAAAGGCATGCGACGCAGAGCGACGCACGATAGTTGAGTTATCGTTCCGCACGCTCCAGCGTGGGAATGCAGTTCTCGACGCTCTGCGTCGTCAAGAGGACGCAGAGCGTCCGGAAAGGCATGCGACGCGGAGCGGCGCACGATAGTTGCGATGATCGTTCCGCACGCCAGCGTGGGAATGCAGGTCTCGACGCTCTGCGTCGTCAAGAGGACGCGGAGCGTCCGGAAAGGCATGCGACGCAGAGCGACGCACGATAGTTGCGATGATCGTTCCGCACGCTCCAGCGTGGGAATGCAGGTCTCGACGCTCTGCGTCGTCAAGAGGACGCAGAGCGTCCGGAAAGGCATGCGACTCGGAGCGGCGCACGATAGTTGCGATGATCGTTCCGCACGCTCCAGCGTGGGAATGCAGTTCTCGACGCTCTGCGTCGCAAAGAGGACGCGGATGTTACCAGTGCCCTTCCCTCAAACCCGTTCCCCCGGCAAAATGCCGCCCATGACTCAATTACACGACCTTCCCGTCTGCTGTCCCGAACTCGTTCAGCACTGGCCGTTGCCGCATGCGCTGCCGGGCGCGGAGCTGGTCAGTGGGCGGTTCGATCCGCTCAAGCTGGTGGACGGCGACTTTCAGCGCGGTGCGGTGCAGATGCCTGCGAGCATTCAGCGCTCGGTCGCCAAGCGTCAGGCCGAATTTCTCGCCGGTCGGCTTTGTGCCCGCGAAGCCATGCGCCAACTGGATGGCCGTCTGCATGTTCCTGCTGTGGGTGAAGACCGCGCGCCAGTCTGGCCCGCTGATGTCTGTGGCTCGATCACCCACAGCACCGGCTGGGCCGCCGCTGTGGTGGCGCACAAGCCGCAATGGCGCGGGCTGGGGCTGGACACGGAGAACCTGCTGAGCAATGACCGTGCCTCGCGACTGGCCGGGGAAATCCTGACGGCTGCCGAGCTGGCCGACATGGCGGCAGGCCCGCAGGAACAGATCGCGTTGCGCGTGACCCTGACCTTTTCGATCAAGGAAGCGCTGTTCAAGGCGCTCTACCCCATCGTGCAAAAGCGCTTCTATTTTGAAGACGCGCAACTGCTGGAGTGGTCCGCCGACGGCAGTGCCCGCTTGCGCCTGCTGATCGATCTGTCCAGTGAATGGCACGCAGGCAAGGAACTCGACGGCCAGTTCAGTGTGCTGGGCGATCATCTGTTGAGTCTGGTCGCAGTCGAAGGCTAATCAGCCGGGCAGCGGACAATGCTCGCAACGCCCCGCCCACTCCACCCGATGACTCAGGCAGCACACACGCCGTTGCCTGCGCGGTTCACCACCCTGTGGCTGCGGAACATAACGTACCGCCTGAAACAGAGGATTAGCCCGTCCATCCGGCCTTTTCCTCTCGCCCAACAGCGCCAGCCCTGGCAACAATTGCATATTGCTGCATGTGGCCAGTTGCACAAGACAGCCTTCCAGATAATCTCCGGCGCTGCTCCACAACACCGCGCAGGGTAGCCCGCCATAGGCGCTCAATGCGGCAATAAAGGGTTGCAGATTGTCATCCAGCAACCCGGCAAACCGGTGAAACGGATCAGCCGGAATACCCCGCCAGACGTCTCCCTCACCCGAGAACCGAACACCATTCGGCAGGCCACGTTCATCCAGTGCCAGTGCGACCTGCTCAAGCGCCAACGGCCAATGCCAGCCATGCACCAGACTGGCAACCAGCACCGGCGGAACAATCTGCATGAAGTAAAACTTGGCCCATTGCGACACCAGCACCGGCAATTGGCTGGGCATCAACTGCGGCCCGTAAATGCTCAGCAGTAACTGGTCAAGCCGCTCGGCGCGCAGCAGATCAGGCAACGCCACTACAGGGCGCGAATCAGGGCGCGAATCATCTGCCGCCAGCACCGTCTGCCCGAAGCGCTCAAGCGGACCACTGAACAGCTGAGCACTCAACGCGGCACCTGCGTACGCGGCCAGGACAGGCTGAAACACGCGCCACTCAGGCTCGCGCTGCGGCCGATCAGCGCGCGACCTTCGTGCCAATGGATGATCCGCCGCACAATCGACAGGCCCAGCCCATGCCCGCCTGACGCTCGGGTGCGGCTGTCATCGATACGCATGAACGGCGTAAAAATCTGCTCCCAGGCTTCTTCCGGAACGCCGGGACCGTCATCGTCCACATCGATACGGCACTGCTGCGCCTCCAGTCGATAACTGATACGCACCTCGTTTTCTGCATGGCGCATCGCATTGCTCACCAGGTTCTGTACCGCACGATGCAGATAACGCGGCTCTGCCTCGACCCAGGCGACCTCGCCCTTTTCAAATATCAAACATTCGCCTCGGGACACCCGCACATCGGCGCGTAAGGGTGCCAGTTCGGCGATCACCTGATCGATCAGCGCATCCAGATCGACACGCTGGAAATTCAGGGTCGGCGCGCCTTGCTCAAGGCGCGCGTAAGTGAGCATTTCATCGACCAGCTTGTCGAGGTCCTGAATGTCGCTGTCCATGCCGCGCATGTATTTGCGCCGCGCCTCGGGAGTGGTGGCGTCGCTGACCATCTCCAGACCGAAACGCAGACGCGCCACCGGCGTGCGCAATTCGTGGGACACCGCGCGCACCAGCTCGCGCTGGATCATCAGCGAGCGCTGCAGATGCTCAGCCATGCTGTTGAACGCCGCCGCCACACGCCCCACCGAGTCGGAGCCCTCGGTCGGCACGCGGGTTTGCAGGCTGCCCTGGGCGATCTGCGTCGCCGCAGCTTCCAGCTCCAGCACGCGCCGCTCCAGACGCCGCACCAGCAAATACACCACCAGACCGATGAAACACAGGCCCATCAAGGCGATCACCAGCAGCCAGTGCAGCGGATAGGGGTTCATCTGGTACAGAGGGCCGATTTCCAGCACCCAGTTGGTGTCGACGATTCCGGCCAGCACGCGGATCGAGTCACCGCCCTTGCCCAGCGCCATCACCGTGTCGCCTTCATAGATGCGGCGGCGCTGGTCATCGTCCAGGTCAGCTTGGTCCAGCGCCAGCAGATGCAAGTCGAAACCAAAGCCCTTGTCGATGCGCAAGGCTTGCAGGCGCGCCGGTTGCTCATCAACCGGAAAGCGCACCAACTCGTCGATCAGCAGGTAAATAGTGGCTCGCGCCAATTGCTCGGTGATCTGCTGCACCTCGCCACTCAGCAGCAGCGGTTCCTTGTCACTCAACTGACGATAGACCCTGGCGGCGTGCGGGCCGATCTGCTCGACCACCACCTGCCCACGCGCCAGACGACCGCGCGCGCCGCTGTCCAGTCCAGCCTGCTCGATGCTTTGCAGGCTGAGGGGAATCCCCAGCAAGCGCTCCCAGATCGCCAGGGCGCGGCGGCGCTCGATGTCGTTGAGCGGCACAAGGTTATCGGCCATCACCGTAAAGGTGCCGTGGGCCAGACGTTCGCGGTATTGCTCGCCGCGCGACTGATTGAGCACGTGCAGGGCGAACACGCCAAGCAGCGCGACCAGCACCAGTACGCCGAGCATGCCACCGTAGATCCGCAGAAAGATCGAGTTCATAAGGTCAGCCGCTGAACACGTGGCCGCTCATGTCCTGCGCCGCTTCGGGCACAAACAGATAGCCCTTGCTGCGCACGGTCTTGATCAGACGCGGGTGGATGGGGTCGTCGCCGATTTTCGGGCGGATGCGCGAGATACGCACATCGATAGAGCGATCCTGACCGTCATAACCCACACCGCGCAGCGCAGTGAAGATTTCCTCGCGGGACAGCGTGCGCCCGGCATTGGCCACCAGCAGCCACAGCAGGTCAAACTCGGCGCCGGTCAACTCGATGCTCTGCTCGCGCAGCCAGGCCTCGCGCAGGGCGTTGTCCACCACCAGCGGGCCGAACACCAGCCGCCGCAGCTCTGCAGCAGGCACCTGTGGCGCTTCACTGCGGCGCAGCAAGGCATGAATACGCGCCAGCAGCACGCGCGGATGCACCGGTTTGCAGACGAAATCGTCAGCCCCGGTATCGAGCCCCTGAATATGATCGGTGTCATCGGTACGCGCGGTGAGCATCAGGATCGGCCCGTCGTAACGGTCACGTACCGAGCGACAGATACTGAAACCGTCCTCGCCGGGCAGCATCAGGTCGAGAATCACCAGATCCGGCTGCTCGGCGATGATCCGCGCCGCCGCCAGCGCACCATTGCCCTCAATACTCACGCGCAGGCCGTTGTTGTGCAGGTAATCGCTGGTCAGCTCGGCCAGTCGCTGGTCATCTTCGACAATCAGTACATGCCAGGTGTGTGGCTCCAAAGCAATCTCCCCTTGTTGTGGTTGACCCATTGTTGTTATTCAAAACAAGGGTTGCGGCACCGCGTCGCAGGCGAGTGTAGCAACCGCCGCCCACCTCGCACGACACCCGACGCGGCTTAGCACATCACATGCCAGACAGGTCTTGCAGCAGCGTTTTTTTGTGATAGGGTTCGCGCCCTCAAAAATCAGCAACCTGTCGCCAGCACCTACAGAAATCGGTGACAAACGGTCACGATCCAGTAGTTATGCGGCCTACACGCATGGTGTGCGATTCATACACAAACTACACACACTTTATCCACAGGCGGTGCGTTGCAATTCATGTCCAAAACGCATTATCTTGTAGCCCGGCGACGAGACACACCCTACATGTGGGGTTTTGCGCAAAAACACCAGCACAACTCAAATGGGAAATTCAAGCATTTTTGTTGCGTCTGAGGGGTTGAACTTCAAGCCGGTTTAGGCACCCAAGCCGCTCGCGCTTGAGCCAGAGCCATCCCGTACACGTTTTGCAACATCGAACACGCATTCTTCATCAGATTTTCAAAGGATCGGGCATAGCCCGGTCCTTTTTGGCTTCAAAACCTGGAAGCGGCTGCACCTCCCGCTTTCACCTTCGTTTTGGAGCCCTTGAGTCGCCTTTTGCGACTTACTGCTCAAAACGAAACGGTGGGCAGCAATGCCCGAACAAACTTAAAGGAACGTGGAGTCACACATGCAAACAGACACAACTCGCGAGAACTCGCCGACCGGCGCGCCGCAGGCCAGCCAGACCCCACAGGACCTGTCTGCCACTGCTCCCGGTCAACTGCGCGTGATCAAGCGTAACGGCACTGTCGTTCCTTACACGGATGACAAGATCACCGTTGCCATCACCAAGGCGTTTCTTGCAGTTGAGGGCGGCAACGCTGCCGCCTCGTCGCGCATCCACGACACCGTTGCACGCCTGACCGAACAGGTCAGCGCTACGTTCAAACGGCGCATGCCTTCGGGCGGCACCATCCACATCGAAGAAATCCAGGACCAGGTCGAACTGGCGCTGATGCGTGCCGGCGAGCAGAAAGTGGCTCGCGACTACGTCATCTACCGTGATTCGCGCGCCAAGGAGCGTGCCGTTCGCGCCCCCGAAGATCAGGTCCAGGCGCACCCGTCGATCCGCATCACCCTCGCCGACGGCAGCTTTGCGCCGCTGGACATGGGTCGCCTGAACACCATCGTCACCGAAGCGTGCGAAGGCCTGGCTGAAGTCGACGCCAACCTGATCCAGACCGAAACCCTGAAAAACCTGTACGACGGCGTGGCGCTGAAAGACGTCAACACCGCACTGGTCATGACCGCACGTACCCTGGTCGAGCGTGAGCCGAACTACTCGTTCGTCACCGCCCGCCTGCTGATGGACACCCTGCGCGCCGAAGGCCTGGGTTTCCTCGGTGTCGCCGACAGCGCCACCCACCACGAAATGGCCGACCTGTACGCCAAGGCGCTGCCTGCCTACGTCGCCACCGGTATCAAGTTCGAACTGCTCAACCCTGTGCTGGCCGAATTCGACCTCGAAAAACTCGGCAAGGCGATCAACCACGAGCGCGACCAGCAGTTCACCTACCTTGGCCTGCAAACCCTGTATGACCGTTACTTCATCCACAAGGATGGCGTGCGTTTCGAACTGCCGCAGATCTTCTTCATGCGCGTGGCCATGGGCCTGGCGATCGAAGAGAAAGCACGTGAAGACCGCGCCATCGAGTTCTACAACCTGCTGTCGTCGTTCGACTACATGTCGTCGACCCCGACGCTGTTCAACGCCGGTACCCTGCGTCCACAGCTGTCCAGCTGCTACCTGACCACCGTGCCGGATGACCTGTCGGGTATCTACCACGCGATCCACGACAACGCCATGCTGTCCAAATTCGCAGGCGGCCTGGGCAACGACTGGACGCCGGTTCGTGCGCTGGGCTCGTACATCAAGGGCACCAACGGCAAGTCGCAAGGCGTCGTACCGTTCCTGAAAGTGGTCAACGACACCGCCGTTGCGGTCAACCAGGGCGGCAAGCGCAAGGGCGCTGTCTGTGCCTACCTGGAAACCTGGCACATGGACATCGAAGAGTTCATCGAGCTGCGCAAGAACACCGGTGATGATCGTCGTCGTACCCACGACATGAACACCGCCAACTGGATCCCGGACCTGTTCATGAAGCGCGTCTTCGACGACGGCCCGTGGACCCTGTTCTCGCCATCCGAAGTACCGGACCTGCACGACCTGACCGGCAAGGCCTTCCAGGAGCGTTACGAGTACTACGAAGCGCTGACCGAATACCCAGGCAAGGTCAAACTGTTCAAGACCATCCAGGCCAAGGATCTGTGGCGCAAGATGCTCTCGATGCTGTTCGAAACCGGCCACCCATGGCTGACCTTCAAGGACCCGTGCAACCTGCGCAGCCCGCAGCAGCACGTGGGCGTGGTTCACAGCTCGAACCTGTGCACCGAGATTACCCTGAACACCAACAAGGACGAGATCGCGGTCTGCAACCTGGGCTCGATCAACCTGCCGAACCACATCGTCAACGGCAAGCTGGACACCGACAAGCTCAAGCGCACCGTCGATGTAGCGGTACGCATGCTCGATAACGTTATCGACATCAACTACTACTCCGTGCCGCAGGCCAAGAACTCCAACCTGCGCCACCGTCCGGTCGGCCTCGGTATCATGGGCTTCCAGGACGCGCTGTACCTGCAACACATCCCGTACGGTTCCGATGCTGCGGTGCAGTTCGCCGACACCTCCATGGAGGCGGTCAGCTACTACGCCATCCAGGCGTCCTGCGACCTGGCCGACGAGCGCGGTGCCTACGAGACGTTCCAGGGTTCGCTGTGGTCCAAAGGCATCCTGCCGCTGGATTCGCAACAGATCCTGATCGAGCAGCGTGGCGAGAAGTACATCGATGTCGACCTGAAGGAAACCCTGGACTGGGCACCGGTTCGTGCCCGTGTGCAGAAAGGTATCCGTAACTCGAACATCATGGCCATCGCACCGACCGCCACCATCGCCAACATCACTGGCGTGTCGCAGTCGATCGAACCGACCTATCAGAACCTGTATGTGAAATCGAACCTGTCCGGCGAATTCACCGTGATCAACCCGTACCTGGTTCGCGACCTCAAGGCTCGCGACCTGTGGGACTCGGTCATGATCAACGACCTGAAGTACTACGACGGTTCGGTGCAACAGATCGAGCGCATCCCGCAGGAGCTCAAGGAGCTTTACGCGACTGCCTTCGAAGTGGACACCAAGTGGATCGTCGACGCGGCAAGCCGTCGTCAGAAGTGGATCGATCAGGCTCAGTCGCTGAACCTGTACATCGCTGGCGCCTCGGGCAAGAAGCTGGACGTGACCTACCGCATGGCCTGGTACCGTGGTCTGAAAACCACCTACTACCTCCGTGCCCTGGCCGCGACCAGCACCGAGAAATCCACCGTCAACACCGGCAAGCTCAACGCAGTATCGAGCGGCGGCCACGGCCCGGACGACTCGGCGATCACCGCCCCACGTCCAACCGAAGCAGCACCCGCCGGCCCGGCCCCAGTGCCAAAGGCCTGCGCGATTGACGAGCCGGATTGTGAGGCTTGCCAGTAAGGCAACCCACCTCGCCCCCACAGGAGAAACACACCCCTGTGGGAGCGAGAGGCCAACAAGCCTGACGCTGTACCTGTAGGAGCGGACTTGTCCGCGCAGAGGCCGGCAAGGACACACATCCCCTTGCCACCCTCCTCCTCACCCAAAGGCCCCGAAAGCCAAAAATTCATGTTCCTTGCGCGCCACACCTTAAAAGCAAGCAACACCCCCTCTAGATCCAACAGGCCAGTCCACCCGACTGACCCTCAAGCAGGAGAATTACACCATGCTGAGCTGGGACGAATTCGATAAAGAAGACGGCGAAGTAGTCGCCAAAGCGACCAACGCCGGTCACGCCAACGAAGCCAACATGGACCGCCTCGACAGCGCCGGTGGCCTGGCTGCACAGGAAGCCCGCGCCGTGACCGCCGCCGACTCCGCTGCCCTGATCCGCGCCAAGAAAGCGTTGGACGCACTGGATGTCGCTGAAGGCCTGGCCGAGCTCGAAGGCGCCAGCGCCCGCGTCGCCGTTGACGAAAAAATGATGATCAACTGCCGCGCCGACCTCAACCAGCTCGTGCCTTTCAAGTACGACTGGGCCTGGCAGAAGTACCTGGACGGTTGCGCAAACCACTGGATGCCGCAAGAAGTCAACATGACCGCCGACATCGCCCTCTGGAAAAACCCGGAAGGCCTGACCGACGACGAGCGCCGCATCGTCATGCGTAACCTGGGCTTCTTCTCCACTGCCGACTCGCTGGTTGCCAACAACCTGGTATTGGCCGTGTATCGCTTGATCACCAACCCGGAGTGCCGCCAGTACATCCTGCGCCAGGCCTTCGAAGAGGCGATCCACACCCACGCCTACCAGTACTGCATCGAATCGCTGGCCATGGATGAAGGCGAGATCTTCAACATGTACCACGAGATCCCATCGGTCGCTAAAAAAGCAGCCTGGGGCCTGAAGTACACCCGTTCGATCTCCGATCCGAAGTTCGAAACCGGCACCGTCGAAACCGACAAAGAGCTGCTGCGCAACCTGATCGCCTACTACTGCGTACTGGAAGGCATCTTCTTCTATTGCGGCTTCACCCAGATCCTCTCCATGGGCCGCCGCAACAAAATGACCGGCGTTGCCGAGCAGTTCCAGTACATCCTGCGCGACGAGTCCATGCACCTGAACTTCGGCATCGACGTGATCAACCAGATCAAAATCGAAAACCCGCACCTGTGGGATGCCGAGATGAAAGAAGAAGCCACGCAGATGATCCTGCAAGGCACCCAGCTGGAAATCGAATACGCCCGCGACACCATGCCCCGCGGCGTACTCGGCATGAACGCGGCGATGATGGAGGACTATCTGAAGTTTATCGCTAACCGCCGCCTGAGCCAGATTGGCTTGAAGGAAGAATATCCAGGGACGACCAACCCGTTCCCTTGGATGAGCGAGATCATGGACTTGAAGAAAGAGAAGAATTTCTTTGAGACTCGGGTTATTGAGTATCAGACGGGTGGGGCTTTGAGCTGGGATTGATAGGGTCGGTTTAGAAAAGCCAGGAAGTAAAGGCTTCCTGGCTTTTTAGTCAAAACGTATCAATGACCGACTTAACCAAAGCCAATCAGATTTTGCGTGAATCCAACTCACTCTCTAAAACTCTTATTCTTTCTTGCAACTTTTCATTTTCACTTTGAAGAACACTTCTAGACTTCTTATCAGGGTTACTGTACTTGGGAATCTCAAACACCAACTCCAACTCATCTTTGTAAGGCATCACGGGTTGATACAGCTGATAAAATGCCCTGCCCACCGCGCCGCGAAACAGCTCTAATACCGGCCTATCAATACCAACCGAAATCACGTGATCAGTAGCTATCCCTGGATAAGGATCAATAAAAAATATCTTTTTTATACCTAGCTGATAGGCTTTCTTTGCACACAACTCACAAGGGCTAGCAGTGGTAAACAATATACCACCCGATACCTTCTGCCCCCCGTGCTTTGATATCTGAAGAAAAGCATTTTCTTCCGCATGCAACGAACGAGTATGAACTTGATTTTTTTCGCCTTCAATCTCATTCTGGACACTTTTAAAACAATATGCCAAATTACGACCATCATCTTTAGCAATCAAGCTAATATTTTTATATTTGAGCTCCATAGCACTATGAAAAACCTTATCATTCAATTCGTAATCACTGTAATCCTCTGGATTAACTCGATCAAGAAGATCACTTGCACTTCGAAGTAGACAGGGAGTTTGCCCCTGAGGAGTGCTATTCCAACCAACCGCCTTAATACTGTAACTGGCATCAGTTACTACAGCACCAACCTGTCTAGATATACAACCAGAGCTATGTTTAGCGGAGTATGCTATCTGCATGCAATTTTCCGCCGAAGTAGGCATGACTAATCCCGGATGAATCATCAACGTAACATACCAAGCCAGCTGGCTAACTAGATCATTATGAGTAAAATTACTGACCTTGGAGTTATGGATATGTATATCTGAGTTCTCGATACATTCTTGTATATTTTGAGCTATAAACCTATTGGCACCCGAAAGCTTCTGGGGGTACTCTTTTTCATCCAGTTCTTTTATCTGAGCATCAGAAAAACCTCTTACGGCCCTCAAACTAAGAAGGCGCTGAGAGTTATCGGTATTTATAGAAACCAAATAGAAATTTGCATACCTACGCTTCAGATAGAAAGCCTCGTATGGATTTCTAATCGCGTCTATTACAACCCTGCACTCAACTTTCCGTAGTCTTGCATGTGCGTGTGCTACTTTTATTATTAAGTTTATATGCTTAGGAAAGTTAAAAATCTCTGCCGAATTGAAAACATTGTCATTGGCACGGCCCGACGAGCGAATATTATCACCCGTCTTCTGATATAGCTTTGTAAATTCCGAGTCTGTTAACATCTGTCTAAAGCTGCTCGTAACTGCAGGAATATCTTGAAAATACAGGCGATACCAATCCGTTGCAAAATCAGCTACAAAAGTGTACCCATGTGACATACGCTCGACAACGGCTTTGCGCACTTCTGAAAATTTAACACTGAATAACTCTGATATCTTAACTACCGAAGCATCCGTCAAAAACACTTCGCGCAAGTAACTATTCAGTTCCACATCAGAAAGCAGCAGGAGATGAAATGTTATTAAGCCACTTACCTCCAACTTATAGAAAGGCGTCCAACTTATAGAATCGATATACTTCTTTATTATTTTGTGCTTTTTAATTTCATTTATTGAAAGCCCATCATATCCATCAGATGGAATACCGAAACTGGGAGATGCTAATTTCTGGGCGGCAGTGGTACAGCCTGAGCCAGTTCTACCAGTCAGCCCGACTATTAAAAACTCTTTAGTTTCGTGATAAATATTTTCTATCGCCAGCGTGGTAGCAGACATAATCTCTCCTTGAAATCGTCAAGTTTGCGCACTCAATATGAAAGCATATAGCCATCAAAAGGTCTATTTATATCATTTGACTTGTACGTCCTCCAAAACCATTCCCCCTATAATTTACATACTGAGCGCAAGAAAACTTATACGATACTCAGCTAATAGTTCCTTTAGCTTCATAAAACTCATTTTCATTGTCGTGTGATTTTCTCTATAACTATAGTTTTTTCAGAGATCAAATCAAACGGCACCACCCACAACCTCAACCCCTCCGAAAACTCAAAAACCGGCAACGCCTCCTGAAACGAAGCCCGCTTCGGATAAACCAGCACCAAATCCCCCTGCCCGCCTAGATATGACCTTGCCCCTGAAAAACGTATCCCTTGCCAGGTGCCTCAATAGCCGCAAGGATACGACATGACTAAGCTCAAGACAGACCGCGTTAAATACACCCTCGAGTTCAAGCTTGAGGCCGTGCGACT